>DAOOVO010000033.1:0-39632 GCA_035370245.1 Pseudobacteroides sp. | reverse complement strand
TTTGTAACTGGAAATTTCTTAACTTAAACCCTCCAAAAACTATTATACGAGGTGAGGGAAAATGTCTGAAGTGTTAATGGAGGAATTGTCAGAACAACAGGAAGATTCACAGAAGGACAAGTTTCTAACATTTGCTCTTGGAAAGGAGTTCTACGGAATTGAGATTAAGTATGTGACAGAAATTATTGGGATACAACCTATTACAGAAGTACCTGAATTACCAGAGTATATCCGAGGCATTGTAAATTTACGTGGAAAGATAATCCCTGTAATGGATGCAAGACTAAGATTTAAAAAGGAATTCAAAGAGTATAATGATAGAACTTGTGTAATTGTTATTGATGCTGAAAATATACTTATTGGACTCATTGTAGATAGCGTCTCGGAAGTGCTGTCCATTCCGAATGCAGATATTGTTGTTCCACCGGATTTAAGCCATAACGGAAATAAGTATATTAAAGGCATTGGCAAAGTTGGAAGCGATGTTAAGCTAATACTGGATTGTAAGAAGTTGCTTTCGGAAGAAGAAATGGATAGTTTAAACAATGTAATATAAATCAAGGAGGATAACACAGATGCATTGGTTTTATAATTTAAAAATATCGGCCAAATTAATAATCAGCTTTTTGATAGTTGCAGCAATTGCAGGAGTGGTTGGAGGCGTTGCTCTTGTTAACATCAATAATATGAGCGAAGCGGATAAATTACTGTATGAGGAAAATGTATTGGGAATTGACTATGCTGCCAACGCCGGTCTACAGTACCAGAGAATGAGGTTCAATAGTGCAAAAGTTTTGTTGCTAGAAAATACAGAAGAGCAAAACGAAATCATTGGTAAAATAAATGAACATATCTCTAAGACCGAAGAATACTTAAAATTGTACGAGGATGGAATTGTTAGCGATGTTGACCGCAAGCTGTTTGATGAAGTAAAACCCAAATGGGAAGAATATAAATCTCTTATCAACAAAGAAATTGATTTTGTGAAGTCGAATCAGATGGAACAGGCAAAAGAGATAATTCTTGTTGAAGTTGCTGACGTTGGAGACTCATTGAGGGATTCATTGGAAAAATTGTTGGTATACAACTCCGATGGTGCAAAAACAAGAATGGATAGCAATGATCAAATGGCATCAACCGCTTCAACAACGATGATAGCTGTAATTGCTATAGGCATAATAGCAGCTGTCGTTCTTGGACTATTTATATCCCGAATTATCAGTAAACCAATAGTGAAAATGGTTGAAGCCGCTGACAAACTTGCACTAGGAGATGTAGATGCAAATGTTAATGTAGATACAAAGGATGAAGTTGGTAAACTGGCTGAATCCTTCAATAAAATGATAGAAAATATTAGAGAACAAGCACTTGTGGTGGAAAAGATGGCTTCGGGCGATATGACAGTACAGGTCAAAGTAAAATCTGAAAAAGACCTGCTTGGTAAAAAGCTCAGCGAAATGATAGAGATAAATAACGAAGTGCTCGGTAATATAAACTATGCCGCAGAACAGGTAGCATCCGGTGCGAAGCAAGTATCCGATTCCAGCATGCAGCTTTCACAGGGTGCTACCGAACAGGCAAGCTCAATAGAGGAATTGACGGCTTCTCTCGAAGAAGTAGCTACACAGACAAAAATAAATGCAGAAAATGCAAACCAGGCTAATGAACTGGCCGGGATTGCTAAAGACAATGCAGAGCAGGGAAATAGACAGATGGGTGATATGCTAAATGCTATGGAGGAAATCAATAACTCCTCAGCAAACATTTCAAGAATTATTAAAGTAATTGATGAAATAGCTTTCCAGACCAATATTCTTGCATTGAACGCAGCAGTTGAAGCAGCAAGGGCCGGGCAGCACGGTAAGGGATTTGCTGTAGTAGCTGAAGAGGTCAGAAACCTTGCTGCAAGGTCTGCCAATGCTGCAAAAGAAACTACCGAATTGATTGAAGGAACAATAAAAAGGACTGAAAACGGAACAAAAATAGCCAAGGAAACAGCGGAAGCACTCAATAAGATAGTGGGTGATGTTTCAAAAGCTGCTTCTCTGGTAAATGATATAGCCATTTCTTCCAACGAACAAGCATCGGCTGTGGCACAGATTAATCAAGGAATCATGCAGGTATCACAGGTTGTACAAACCAATTCGGCTATATCTGAAGAGGGTGCAGCCGCAAGTGAAGAGTTATCCAGTCAGGCTCAATTCTTAAAAGAATCTGTCTCCAGGTTCAAGTTGAAAAATGTACAATCTATGACAAATAACAGGTATAAGGAGCTCAGCCCCGAAATAATGAAGATGATCAATGATATTGCAGAAAAAAAGCAGCCAATCGACTCTGACAAGCAAAAAACCGAAAGCAACGTGGATACGTCAAAACTAAACATGGATGAATCTTCAAAACAAAATATAATGTTGAGCAACGGTGAATTCGGTAAATATTAGATATGTTTAATTATACAACATTTGCGGGTCCTTAAGGGCCCGCATTTTTCTATTTATGCATAAAAAAGGGACTGATACAAAACTAATTTAGTTTTGTATCAGTCCCTTCACTGTCAATAGACTTGTATCAATTAATCCTTCGTGGAAGATAATCCGGCCATGAGAAGACTTTCCGAAGGTTTTACAAATTCAATATTAAAATATTCTTTATCCAACTTGGTTGTTTTTGTTAATCCGATTAAATAGTTTTTAATTGTATCTTCATTTTCAATTTGTTTTATACATTTGAAGTATGCTGCACAATTTCTACCATTTTCCTTCGCATGATATAATGCATAATCACTGATATTAATCATCTGTTCCATATTTAAGAGATCAGGTCTGGATAATGCCAAAGGCATTTCCAAGAAGCCAATGGAACATGTTTTATATATAGTTTCATTTTTACATACTTTTATTGGAGTACTCTTTATCTCATCAAGAACTTTCAGCGAGAATTTCTCAAGATATTCAGGTTTTGTGTTGTAAAGAATTATCAAGAATTCCTCACCACCCCAACGCACAAGAATATCTTCGTCCCTAATAATCTTTTTCAGAGTTTGTGACAGAGTTATCAAAACATTATCTCCGGCCAAATGTCCATATGTATCATTTACTTCTTTAAAATGATCAATATCAATTAAAAATACTCCAATTACATTTCCTTCAATTGATGGATTTCTTTTTTCCAATCTCTTCTCAATCAATATTTTGTCCTGTATAAACTTCGTTATTTTGCTATATGTGAATTCAAAAGCATACCTTCGATTATACAAGCTTGTCAACGGGTCATGTAATGACAGCTCCCTGAGCATTTCATTAGCAGTATTCAATTGAGCAGTTCTTTCTCTTACTTTCTCCTCCATATTTTCATAGAGTTTTGCATTTTCAATTGAAATGGATGCCTGGGAAGATAATATTTTTAGAATTTCCAATCTTTCAGATGTAAAAACATTATCCGAAAGATTATTCTCCAGATATACTACACCCTTTAATCTATTCTGATAAATTACAGGCATACACAAAACCGACCTAATACAGTTATTTGCAATATATGGGTTATTTTGCCAATTTTTATCAGAACATGCATCATGAATAACCAGTGTTTCTCTGGTTCGAGTCACATATTGTACTATTTCCAAACACAAATCCCTGCTTTTAGTAAAAAGGAGAGAATGCATAACCTTTAAATAATTTTTATTTACATCCTGAATTGCCTCTATGTAAAATTGTCCGTCAGTTTCGTTTTTCAATAAAAGGCAGCCCCGTTGAGCACCGGCATTTTCAATTAATGTATGGATTAATATTGTTAGAAGCTTTTCTATTTTGATTTCCATTGAGATAGCTTGAGAAGATTTCAAAATTGAAGCCATATCAATAGAAATATTTGTTGTTTGAGAAACTGTCCCTTTTTTCCCTCTAGTTCCTTTCAATGTATTTTCTTCATTTACAAAATATTGAGGGTATTTTTTCTCCATAAGAACGACTTTACGGTGAGCTCCCCAATGCTTATATAAATAATAAGCTTCACGAATATATGCCTTACCTATTATTTCATCACCTTTATCAAGCCAAAACTCTCCATATCTTTCATAACATAGAGCCTTCAATTGAATAAAGTCATTGTTGTCAATGGAATTTATAGCCTTCATAAAATTATTTACTATTGTATCGATGGATTCATTCTCAATAATAGCTATTTCTGCAGATAACAAAAAGTATTTATGAGCAAAATTTTCAGGGCAATTTTCCATCCATTTATTCAATTTTTGTTTTACTTCCATCAATTTGTCTTTAATTTGTGACTTTCCTTCATCAGATGCTTTATCCCATTTATTTAGAAGTATTAAGCCTTGGAATAGATAATGATCAGGTGTCGGGAAATCTGATAGCCCTGCAAATATAACACCTTCAGCCATCATGTTCCACTTTTCGGCTTCCTTAAAATTGTCCATTATTATATTAACATATGTGTTGTACTGGAAATACCTGCACAAAAAGATTATATTATGGCATTGCTCAATTATCTCAAGCATTTTGTTATCCTGTGCTTCAAAGTCATAATTACCCCCATTTTCAGTATTCTGGAACTTTTCGATTATATAGTAAACAATCTCAGCCAAAAGTAATGGTGCAGCACCCTTAACCTGTTTAAGAAAAGCGATGATATTCTAATGCACCGTCAAAATACAGAGAACTTAAAATGCGGTTTACAAAAAATGGATTTCCTTTTGTCTTATGGAAAATAATATCGGTGAGAGGTTCAGTTTCACTAGTATTACTATGAAATGTGTCAGCGATGAGATTGTTTACTGAAGAAAATTCAAGAGGTTTAAGATATATCTCTTCAAATGTTTTACCTAAATCCTGTTGGTTATTTTTTAGCTCCTCCATAAATTCAATAAGCTGGTGTCCGGCTTGCACTTCATTATCCCTGTACGCTCCAATGAATAAAATATACTCCACATTGCCTGAAAGCAAAATATATTTTATTAAATCCAAAGTTGAAGTATCACTCCATTGAAGGTCATCCAAAAAAACAACTAATGGATGTTCTTTCTTGGCAAAAACATTTATAAACTGACAGAATGTCATCTGAAATCTGTTCTGAGCTTCCAAAGGATTCAGTTGGGCTAACTGAGGCTGGGGCCCAATAATTTGCTCCAATTCGGGGATTATATCAATAATAACTTGTCCATTGCTTCCTAATGCTTCCAATATTTTTTGTTTCCAATTATCTAGGCTATTCTGCGATTGTGAAAGCAACTGTTTTACCAATTCTCTAAAGGATTGTGTTATACCAAAATAAGGAATATTTTTCTCGAATTGATTAAATTTTCCTGATATAAAATAACCCTTTTTCTCAGTTACGGGTTTTCGAATCTCATGGATTAATGAAGACTTGCCTATGCCTGAATAGCCGCTCACCAACAGTAATTGGCTGCTACCGTTTGCAGCTTTTTCAAAACCGCTTATCAGCATTTCAATTTCATATTCACGACCATATAATTTATGTGGAATCTCAAACCTGTCGACGATATCATACTGTCCCAATTTAAATGAACTTGACGGGCTCATATTTGCATTAATATTTGCCTGGCATAATTCCAGGTCTTTTAACAATCCAAATGCCGACTGATACCTTTCTTCTGCTGTCTTGGACATCAATTTCATAACTATATTTGAAAGCATATCCGGAATCTCAGAATTTATTTCAATGGGTGGTATCGGTTTTTTAGCAATATGGTTGTAAATCAGCTCCAATTCATCTGAGCCACCAAATGGTAATTGTCCTGTAAATAATTCATAAAAAGTAACACCGAGAGAATACAAATCAGTTCTATTGTCAATTGGCCTATTTATCCTTCCTGTTTGTTCAGGAGAAATATAGTCCAATGTTCCCTTCAAAACATTTAAGTTTATGAGCTGTAAAGCTTCCTTAGTTAACTCAGTAGACAATCCAAAATCAATAATTCTTACCTCATTTGTCGTTGTGTTCCATATAAAATTTGACGGATTGACATCTTTATGAATTATGTTTTTATGATGAACTTGGACCAACGATTGTGTAATTCCTATAGCTAAAGTTAACTTATCATTTAAACTCAAATTAACATTTTGTAAACACCTGGCAATTGATTCTCCTCCAATATCCTCCATTACAATAGCTAGACTATTACTATATTTTTCCAACGAATAAGCCTTGATAACGCCACTGCTACCATCGAGCTTTTTCATAATTTCAAATTCCCTATTAAAAAGAGTTAAATCTTCATCAGTTGGGTATTCGTAATTCAATAATTTAATTACCACAGGACAATTATCCGAAACCCGAATCCCTCGAAAAATTGTTGAACCGTTGCTTTTGAAAATCTCTTCATTTATTTTGTATCCCGTCAGATAGATCATAATGTATCCTCCTAAAAAATCTATCAATGCTATTAAAAACCATACCACATATATTATTTCGACATTTATTAAAAAAGTTTACATTTTTTCTATTTAGAAGGATACAAAATTCTCTTAGGTTTTACATATTTATATTAAATGCGATGTCTTAAATAACCTTTAACAGATTTGCCATCTCTATAGCTGTTACAGCTGCATCATAGCCTTTATTCCCTGCTTTTGTACCAGCCCTTTCAATGGCCTGTTCTATGGTATCCGTTGTAAGAACCCCAAATATCACCGGAATGCCGGTATCTAACGATACCTTTGCTATACCCTTTGATACTTCATTTGAAACATAATCAAAATGAGGAGTTGAACCTCTAATCACAGCACCAAGGCAAATTACGGCATCAAACCTTTTGGAACCAGCCATCTTTTGAGCCACCAAAGGTATCTCAAAAGCACCTGGAACCCATGAAATCTCTATATTGTCGTCTGAACCGCCATGTCTTATTATACCGTCAATACAACCGCCTAAAAGTTTACTTCCGATAAAATCGTTAAACCTACCTATTACGATACCGAACTTCAAATCCTTAGCTATCAGATTGCCTGTGTTAGTCTTTATTGCCATTATATTTTTCCTCCTTTAATACTCTCTTTAATATATTTTTAGTATCTTATAGAAATTTTTAATATATTTTAATTTGTTTCAATATATTTCAAATACTCCTTATACTCCTAGACATCGAATAAATGCCCCATTTTTTCCTTTTTTGTTTTGAGATAAAAGCTGTTAACTTCATTTCCCTCTATCTGAAGTGGTATTCTTTCTGTCACTTCAAGCCCGTAGCCTTTAAGTCCTACAATCTTTTTGGGATTATTGGTAAGAAGCTTTATCTTCTTTACACCAAGATCGCAAAGTATCTGTGCACCAATTCCATAATCCCTTAAATCAGGCGGAAAACCCAATAAAACATTAGCTTCCACAGTATCCTTACCCTGATCCTGCAACTCATATGCCCTGATTTTATTAACAAGGCCTATTCCTCTGCCTTCCTGTCTCATATACAGCAATATTCCCCTGCCTTCCTCAGCAATCTTCTTTAACGCTGCATTCAGCTGCTCACCGCAGTCGCATCTTAAGGAATGGAAGGCATCTCCTGTAAGACATTCGGAATGCACCCTTACCAAAACAGGTTCATCTGTTGTCACATCACCTTTAACAAGTGCTACATGATGCTCTTTACTTATGGAATTTTCAAAGGCTACTATTCTGAAGTCACCGTATACCGTAGGCATTTTAGCATCAGCGGCTTTTTTTATGAGTTTTTCGTTACTTCTCCTATACTCAATTAATTGGGCTACTGAAATTATTTTTAGATTGTGCTGCTTCACATATTCCATGAGTTGCGGGACTCTTGCCATTGTACCGTCATCATTCATTATTTCGCATATGAGTCCTGCAGGATACAAACCTGCCAATCTTGCCAGATCTACCGACGCTTCTGTATGCCCTGCACGCTTTAGAACTCCTCCATTTCTAGCAACAAGAGGGAAAACATGCCCCGGTCTTACAAAATCCTCTTTTCTTGCATTTGTGTTTGTAAGCTCCTTAATGGTTTTGGCCCTTTCAAACGCCGATATGCCTGTAGTGGATGAACTATGATCAACTGTAACAGTAAATGCGGTACCCATATTTTCGCTGTTTCTATCAACCATAAGATGCAAATCAAGTTCATTGGCACGTGATTCTTCTAAAGGAACGCAAATCATTCCCCTGCCGTATGTAGCCATAAAAGTTATACTCTGAGGAGTAACCTTTTCCGCTGCCATGACAAGGTCTCCCTCATTCTCCCTGTCTTCATCGTCAACAACTACCACCATATTGCCTTTTTTAATTTCCTCTATAGCTTCCTCAATTGTATTGAATTTCATAATTTATTCCTCCTTTAACAAAATCACAATGTGATTTCGTAGCATTATAAAAACCCGTTGTCTCTTAGAAAATCCAGCGACAACCTGCTCTTATTTTCTGAATCCTTACTGTTAGTATCATTATTATTAAACATGGTCAGTTTTTCAACATACTTAGCGATCTGGTCAACCTCTATATTCACAGTATCCCCGGCTTTTTTAAAGCCCAATGTGGTCACTTGACGGGTATGAGGTATTAACGATACTTTAAATATATCATTATCAACATAAGCAACTGTGAGACTTGTTCCGTCAACTGCAACCGACCCCTTTAATATAATATACTTTAGTATATCCTCATGAGCTTTTATTGAATACCATACTGCATTGTCCTCTTCCGTCCTTTGGGCTATGACACCTGTACCGTCGATATGTCCGCTGACAATGTGTCCGCCCAGCCTATCCGATAGTCTAAGGGCCCTTTCCAGATTAACTAAAGATGATACCTCCAAATCCTTAAGACTAGTTTTTCTTAATGTCTCAGGCATCACATCTGCAACAAAAAAATCATTTCCCATTTCCGTAACAGTAAGGCAAACACCATTTACAGCTATACTGTCGCCAATTTTGGTTCCTTCAATGACATTACTGCATCCAATTATAATCTTAATTGATTTGCTTCCGTAAGATATGCTTTTAACTCTTCCCAATTCTTCAACAATTCCGGTAAACATAATCCTTCACATACCCTTCTATAAGTATATCTTCATCAAATCTTTCAATAGAAACATCCTTTAGCAATATGGCATCTTTCATAAGTTGTATTCCTTTACCCTCTACAGGAGTCGGTGCATCGGCACCTCCAATTATCTTTGGCGATATAAAGCTCATTATTTTATCTACAATACCGTACTTTAATGCTGATGCATTGAGAGTCCCTCCACCTTCTAGCAGCACACTGTCTATTTCTCTCTTATAAAGCTCATCCATAAGCTTTATAAGATTTACTCCGGATATGGAATCATCATCCGACCCATCAGCCTTGATTATGGTTACCCCTTTTCCCAAAAGCAACTCTTCCTTGTCTTTGGGCAATTTTGAAGTAGTAGCTAAAATGACACCCTTATCCGATTGGACATTAATGACATTCGCTTCTAGCGGAATACGGCCGCTGCTGTCTACAATGATTCTCACCGAGTCCGAACCTTTTTGACCCTCAAGCCTTGTATTAAGTGAAGGATCATCCTTTAACACAGTGTTGATGCCCACCATTATACCTGCAACTCTATTTCTTATTAAATGAACATGCCTTCTTGATTTTTCTCCCGTAATCCATTTGGAATCCCCTGTCTCTGCAGCAATTTTGCCGTCTAATGTCATTGCAGTTTTCATTATCACAAATGGCTGCTTTTTTGTAATATATTTAATAAAAATCTCATTTAACTTCTTTGCCTCATTTTCCAGTACACCTGTTATTACATTTATACCTGCATCCCTCAAAATCTTAATTCCCCTGCCCGAAACCTTGGGATTGGGATCTTCCATTGCCACAACAACTTCGGCTATTCCCGCCTGCACAATTGCATTGGCACATGGAGGCGTCCTGCCGTAATGGGAGCATGGCTCAAGATTAACATACATGGTACCGCCGCTTATATCCCTCTTTGCATTTTTAATTGCGGCTGCTTCGGCATGAGCACATCCTAGCATCTCATGGAAGCCTTCTGCAACAATTTCTCCATCCTTAACAACTACAGCACCCACAAGAGGATTTGGATTTGTCCTTCCAATACCTCTTTTTGCAAGCTCAATAGCTCTCATCATAAATTTTTCATGTATATCCAAGTTAGTTACCATTTTTTATAGCTCACCCTATAAATAAGTTTTTGCATTGCAAAATAAAAAACCCTGAAAATAACATCTCCAGGGATTTCAAATACGCAATAATATCTTCTTCCATCCAGACTTTACTGTCGGCTCCGGACTTTGACCGGATCTGCTTTATAAAAAAGCTCGCGGGCTTGCAGCTTAACTGCCTACCGCCGGTAAGGAATTTCACCTATCCCTGAAGACCTAATTTACTTGTTAATATATCTTTTACCATACCTACTAGCTTTAGTCAAGTAATTTGCATATTTAATACCCTATTAATCTTACATTTATTCTCTCCCCTAATTCTATTTCATCTTCGTTAACAATAGAATTAAAAGCAAGTATTTTTACTCCACCTTTTTGTGCCTTTTTTAATCCTTTCGAAAAATCAATATCCATTTCATAATTAGGAGTAAAGCAATTAACCCCTTCCATTTGTACTAAGAATATTATAAAGCCTTCATATCCCATTCTTACTGCTTCTTTTAACTCCATCACATGCTTTAAGCCTCTCTGTGTAGGTGCATCGGGAAACATTGCAGTCCCATCCTTCTCAAGTGTGACTCCCTTTACTTCAATAAATATTTTCCGGTTGTTTCCTTCACAGTAGATATCAAATCTGGAACTTTTAAACGATACCTCCCTCTTTAAAGATACAACATCCCGAAACTCCTCTATCTCATAATTCCTAATTGCATCACTGACAACCGCATTGGGTATCTGTGAATCTATATTTATAAGCATATTACCCTTATATGCAGCTATTAAAGAGTACTTGGTTTTTCTATTTTCATTATCATATTCTTCTAAAATAACTTCTGTGCCCGGTTTCAATATCTCCCTGCATCTTCCTGTATTTTTTACATGGACCGTCTCTTCATTACCATTTATAATAACTTTTGCAATAAACCTGTTCGGTCTTTCTAAAAATATACCTTTTACTATCTTTCCATATTTCATTGTCCGCTCCCCATATTGGTATTTTAATATTATATACCCTTCTTACTTAAATTTCATTCAATAAAAATGTTGATTTTTCACATGTTATAATCTTGTTGAAACATGTTGTAAAATATAATAATATAGTATTATCAAGGTATTCATGAATAAATAGTTTTCTAAGAATCCTTATAAAAAACACAGGAGGAATTTTTAATGAGTAGTAAAAAGAAAGGCATCCTTATTGCAATTTTATCCATAATTGTAATATGTTGCATTGGTGCAGCAATTTATTTTACATCTTCAAATAAATTGCAGGACGATAAAAAAGAGGATACAGATGCATTTGGATATCAAGCACTTAAAATTAACGGAGAATATGTAAGTACAGATATATTTATAGAAGAAAGAAATAAGTTTTTTCAAAAATGGAGCAGAAATGCAGAAATGCTTTATAAAACCGATGAAGAAAGAAATGACCTGCTTCTTGATGAAATAATCAAAAGAGTAATCATTGAGGATTTTATAAACAATAAGGCGGATGTAAAAGTCACAAAAGAAGAGGTTGATGATTATATTAAAAAGTATATAGAACTGGCTTACGCTTCTCAGGGCGGGCTTAAAGCGTATATGCAAGGTATGGGCTTCAAATCCGAAGAAGAAGTTTTTAAAAATACAGAATTCTATTTAAAAAGATTAAAATATTTTTCAGGTATTGCAGAAAAGTATGGTGTAAGCATACCCGATTCTGAGTTTGAAGAGAAATATGAAAAACACAAACAGAACTCAAGCTTCGCTACAGGAAAGAGAATTCATATATCTTCAAAAGAACGTGGCGATGCTGAAGCCTTAAAATTAGCAAATGAAGTTTATAACAGGGCTAAAAACGGTGAAGATTTTGCAACTCTTGCAAAAGAAATGTCGGAGGACGAAGAATCAAAAAATTCAGGCGGAGTTATGAAAGATATATCGGGAGGCATTTACAGTAAGGAATTTGATGAGGCAGTTTTCAATTCATCACCGGGCACTCTCATACCGCCTGTAAAAAATATGTCCGGATATGATATAGTGTATCTTGAAAAGATCACAACATCATATCACCCTAAGGAAGAGTACAAAAATATTCTTCTAATGCAGACTTTTGGCGAGTCGGAAAAGCTTAAAACATGGCTTGATGAAGTAAAAAAATCATATCAAATAGAAATAACCGATCCTGCTTTCAAAGCATACAGGTTGTTTACAAGCAATGACTTAAAAGGTGCAGCCGAAAACTATGAAGCTGCCTTCAAAAAATACGAATACGAAACATTCCTTCAAAAAGCTTCGGAATGCTATAAAAAGTTAGGTAACTGGGACAAGGTTCTAGAACTAAATGATGAAGGAATTGATATTAATCCGGATAATAAGGATCTCGGTTATAAAGAAGACGCTGACAGGATTGAGAAAGAAATATCCTCTAAGTAAGAAGAAGCAATGATATGTATTTGAGAAACATATAAAGGATTCAGAATTAATACGAAATATTCTGAATCCTTTTAAATTTTATTTTTGGCTATTTACATAATTTTTTAAAATGTTCAATTCTCTCTTAAAAGTCTCATCAAACCTACCTTCTATGAATTTTACCGCTTCAGAATCATTCAATTGCTCGTAGTTGAAACCGTAATAATTTTGGATCTCTGTTTGCCACAGTCCGTCAAATTTCAGCTCTAATGGAGTAAAATATACATGAGGAAGCTTTTTCCTTAACTCAGTATACAACCTTTCAGAATATTGACCTCCTAAATAATCGCTTTTTTGGTCATATGCTTCCTTGAAATATTTTTTCTCATTTTCAACTATCATTTTTATAAATTCAAAGGCTGCCTCTTTATTTTTGCTGGTTTTCGGTATTCCAAGAACATGAAATCCATCAAAAGCATTTGCTCCAAAAGGAAGCTTGGTTACCCTCCATAATCCCTTTAATTCAGGGGCCCATTCCAATAACCTCTTCTCTCCCCAGCTTCCCAGATAAACCATACATATTTTGCCGTTCCTTATAGCTTCCTGACCTGAAGGTTCCCATATATTTATGCTGGGATATAGCTCATATTCCTTCATAATCTTAGATGCATACAGTACCATTTCTGCTTCGGGGCCTTTCCTTAAATAATTAAATTTGTTGTCATAAAATCCTCTATTCCTGTAATAAATATCCGAAGGCTCAGTAATCCATTGTGCAATCCAATGATCATACTTCTTAAGCTCTTTTGCCATATTAAGCCAGTTATTAGGATCTTCAATATACTTTCCCAATTCCTCCGGCTCACTTGGAAAACCATATTTTTCAAGAATGTCTTTTCTATAATATGTCACACTTGGATATTGTGTCAAAGGAATAGCATTAAGTTTTTTGCCATCAGGTGATAAAGCGAAACTCAACTGTGTTTCGGTAAATTGATCAAATATTTCACCGGCATTGTAGGGGAGGACTTAATAAATCATCAAACACATCCATATAGTGGATTTTCCCTACACTTCTATATTCTGCCTTTAACATTACCACATCAGGTGCTTTTCCCTCTGCAACCTGATTTAATAAATCATTTGTTATATCTATTGTTTGATCTATAAACTCCAGCTCAATATTGGGAAACTTTTTTTTCATTTCAGGCTCAAAATTGAACCATGTAGGATCATATCCCCAGATGGACAGTTTATTAGAATCGGCTGACTTAGATTTGTCATTACCGGCTTCAACATTCATATTACCGCTCTCTCCAGTTTTAGAAACCATACTTTCTTCATGCGTGCATGAAAGTAGAAACAATATGCATAAACACAAAACAGTTATTCTTAAAAAAGCTTTGTTCATTGATTATGTCTCCTTTAATATCCATATTAAATACGACTAATCTCTTACATTTATCTATCACTAAATGTAAGAATCAATAACGTATTTAATGTAAATGCATTAGATTCTACACCAATTCAAGCCATTTATGTGTTTGTGTAAGAAATTGGAGAAAACTGTCCTCAGGTAAAGGCTTCCCAAAGTAATATCCTTGAAACTCATCACATTTCATAGCTCTTAAAGCATTAATATTACCTAATGTCTCAACACCCTCAGCCACAACTATCAGACCGATATTATGTGCCAGTTTGATTATCGCTTCCACCACTGCAACATTATTCCTGTCTTCAGGAATGTTATTTATAAAGGCCTTGTCTATTTTTAAGCATGTGACAGGAAGATCTTTTAATGCAGACAGTGATGAATAGCCTTTTCCAAAATCATCAATAGATACATTTACACCAATATCTCTTATTTTAAGAAGCTGCCCTATAATTCTCTCAGGGTCCTTCATAATCATACTCTCAGTTATTTCCAACTCCAGGCAATCAGAATTTAGCCCTGTCTCTTGAAGTACACTATTTACCAGCTCAGGCATTTCTACCTGCTGAAATTGAAGTATTGAGCAATTTACAGACACACGGTTTATGGAATATCCCTTATCTTTCCACTCCTTTAATTGGGAACATGCTTTTCTCAAAACCCATTCCCCAATAGGTACTATTAGACCTGATTCTTCTGCAAGGCTAATAAACTGATCAGGCATAATCATTCCATCTTCAGGATGTTTCCATCGTATTAATGCCTCAGCACCTGTAACTTCACCTGTCTTTGCACATACTTTAGGCTGATAGTAGAGCATGAACTCATTGTTCTCAAGTGCTTTATGCATTCCGTGCTCTAGCTTCATTTTGTTCGGTATGTTAAACTTATTAATATCCGAATAAAACTTGAATATATTGCCTCCACATTCCTTTGAGGCATACATTGCCAGGTCAGCATTCTTAACAAGATCAACCATATTTTTACCGTCATCGGGAAAGACACTTATTCCAATACTGGCACCTATATATACTTCTTGACCTTCAAGCTCAATAGGTTTTTTGACCTCACTAATTAAAAACTCAGCAATTTGCTTAATCTCAATGTCATTCATATCGTTCAATACTACAACAAATTCATCTCCGCCTATTCTTGCTATAAATCTTTTATTTCTAGGATATCTTTTTAGAATTCCATTTAATCTTTCACTTAAAGTTTTTATAAGCAAATCACCTGCAAAATGCCCCAATGTATCGTTAACCTGCTTAAAACGATCCAAATCAATAAGCAATACAGCCACAGACGATAATTCTCCATTTTTCTCACTTAACAATTTATCCAACAGGCTTTTCAAATAATCTGTAAAATTAAATCTGTTGGGTAAACCGCTAAGAACATCGTAATAAGCAAGTTCATGGAGTTTCTGTTCAGACTCCAAAAGAAGAGTTGTTTTTTGCTCAAGCTTGTCATACATAGACTTATATTCTGAAATCAATTTCCTTAAATCATTAGACATAGCTATAAAGTTGACAGTTAATTCATTAAGCTCAAAAACATTACTACCCGGCCACAAAACTCCTTGATGGTTCCTCAGTTTTTCGGGAAGTTCTGTGCTAACCTGCAGCAGCTTGGATAAAAATCTTAATATAACTCTGTTTATAACAAATATTAAAACTCCAACAAGAAATGTGAACAAGAAAAGTATCCTTGCCTGCATCATATAGTTATTAAATATCTCGTTTCTGAAAAACTCTATAGGAAGACTTACCTTGACGATAACAGCATCAAACAAATATGTTTCATGCACAAAAGAAGCATGGCTCCATCTGCTTTCTCCGAAGCTAAGCTTTGTTTTGTCAGGCATCCATAAATAAAACTCATTATTGTTATCATAAACCAAACGATTTAACTTTTGTCCCGTTATGTACTTATTGTTAACATACTGCTGAACCTTATCGCTATTTAATGTTTCAGATTCAATACTTTCAACGTTTATTCTAAAATTGGTATTTTTTGTATCGGCCTGAGCAATTTCCGCCAGATAACCAAGCTGCAATACTGATTTGAGTTTTAAATCTCTAATATTCTCTTTAGTCCAATTCTCGGTTTGATCCATGATATATTGTGCTACTGCCTGGCTTTTTTCCTTTCCGTTATTCTCAATGTTTCTCTCAAAGTTCCAACTGCTAACGGCAAGATATATCATAAACGGCCCAATAATTGCAGCTATTGAAAGATGCACCATAAATGCTATCAAAGTAGGAGGCCTTCGTAAATTACCATCTATAACAAGATATCTTTCATGTGGGACATATGTATAAAATACATCTGCCAGCATTGTATTGAAAATTCCAACTATGAGATAGATAAAAAACGAAGATATAATTTCTATTTTTATTTCTCCATGAGAAGTATAAATAGAATGTCCGACAATAGCCAAACCTACCAGAAGCCAGTAAGCAGCATCAAGAAGAATAATATTCTTCTTCTTGAACTCAAATACAATACCTACAGCCATTACTTCCAAAAACACCAGAACAGGTTCTGTAATCTGCTCAACAAATAAAATGTCTACCCCATTGACCAATACCGCTGATATCAAAGCCCATTTGAGACCAAACAGCTTTAATATAATAAAAATGAAAACACTACTTAGAGTTAGCTTGATATCAAATATCAGATTAATTCCTATTATTTTACCTAGAAATGAAAGCAAAGTTAATAAGGAGATTGCAATATATTTCTTCTGAATATTTGATAATTTATATAGAAATCCCAAGATATCAACCTTCTTTTTCAAATTAGTTTGAACCAAGCCAATCAGGGAATATATTATAGAATTAAATAAATATTTTCATATTTTTACAGACAAGAATACCATAAAATATATATTCGACACAAAACAACATTATTCCTTCTTTTACTCTTTAACCATGGATAAAATCTGTTTGGGCAGAAATCTTCTTATTCTATTGGGAATTAACTCAAGATCTGATTTATTAAGGCCGTTTATATAGGCAAGAACTGCAAAATAAACTAAACCTCCAACAATTATTGAAAGAGACAATAAAATCGCATTAATTATATATGATTCATTGAGGAAAGATAATGCAAAACTCAAACTAAAGTAAAATACAAATACAATAATCCCCATAATTATAGAGGAAAACGCCGGCTTAAGTATAGTAGACGCTTTAACTCCTGCATTAAGCGTTCTTTTCATCAATATTGCATTTAATATTATTGGAATAAGGAATCCAACCATAGAACCTATTATGGCACCTAAAATATTGATTTCGGGAATGGCAATAAGAAAGTAATTAGTTGCAATTTTCCCAATAATACCCAGTATCATATGAAAAGTGGTTGCATATAATTTACCTGCTCCCTGTAGTATTGATGTCTGGATTTGTACTGTTGCCATTAAAATAAGAATAAATGAACCGTATTTCATGAGATGCTCACCCTGCCCATAATGCAGAAGCCTGAAAATAGGAAGGCTTAATACAGAGAATCCGACGGCAGAAGGCAATGCTATAAGAAAGCTTGCCCTAAAAGCAAAATTTATTTTTTGCTCTATCTCAGCACTATTCCTGCGTGCTACAGCAGCGGAAACCGCCGGAAGCAAAGCGGTAGCAAGTGCTACTGTAATTGCTATGGGGGCATTTAAAAGCTGCTGGTACTTTAAAAGGTAGCCGTACATGGCCGATGCCTCAGTTTCGGCAAATCCGGAATAAAGAAGCCTGCTTTTTGTATTCCAAACATCAACAAGATTACCTGCGTATTGCATACCAACACACAATGTTATAGGAAGGCTGTAATTAACAACTTTATTTAACAACTGCTTATATTTAAACTTCTTCACTCTAACATTAATATCTATTTCAGGCATTTTATACCTATCTACTTTCTTTTGGTAAACGATTAAAAACATGGCAGCACTAAGTGCACCTAAAAGAGTACCTATAGTACCTCCTGCACAAGCCCACTCAAGTCCGAACCTTAACAAAAGTGCCGCCAATACTACAGTAAATACGGCATTTACTACTTGCTCAATTATTTGGGACACCGCTGTCGGAGTCATATTTCCTTTTCCCTGAAAATATCCTCTGTAGGCAGATGACACAGCAGTAATCAGTATGGACGGTGCAAGCCACATTATTGAAAGTGTAGATCTCTCAAAATTCATAATATCGGCTATAAAATGTGCAAACACAATTGTCAGGACAGATAAAACCAAGCCTATAACCAACATCAAAAATCTGGCAATCTTAAAGCTTCTTATGGCATCTTTATGATTATCAAGTGCTATAAGCTCCGAGACAAGTTTTGAAATGGCTACAGGCGTTCCTGAATTGGCCAGAACATATATAAATACATAGACAGAATATGCCGCACCATATATACCATAGCCGTCATCCCCTATTATTGCTACCAGAAACGGTATATATAATAACGAAAGTACTTTAGTAATTATTCCTGCTGCCGAAAGTATTGCAAAACCCTTTGCAAAAGACTGCTGCTTCATTCTATCCCCTTTTGTATATATAAATATTATCTATAATATGTAAAACACTCTAAATTTACTAAATAGAATTAAAGTGCTTTACACAGCTTCGTTTTCAAGGTTGGCCCCGGTAAACTGGCTGTTATAAAGGTCTGCATAGAAGCCTCCCTTTGCTAAAAGTTCCTTGTGGTTACCCATTTCAATTATGGATCCCTTATTCATAACAAGTATTAATTCGGCATCACGGATTGTTGAAAGCCTGTGAGCTATAACAAAGCTTGTTCTGCCTTTCATGAGGTTTGCCATTGCTTTTTGAATCAATACTTCTGTTCTGGTATCCACATTGCTTGTGGCCTCATCGAGAATCAGAATCGCAGGATCTGCGAGTATGGCTCGTGCTATGGTAAGAAGCTGTTTTTGCCCCTGAGAAATGTTGGTACCCTCTTCATTAAGGACTGTATTATAGCCATCAGGCAGTGTTCTAATAAAGTGATCGGCATGTGCCGCTTTTGCAGCACGCACTATTTCATCCATTGTGGCATTTTCTTTTCCATATGCTATGTTATCCTTTATCGTTCCGTTAAAAAGCCATGTGTCCTGCAGAACCATGCCAAACATTTTACGAAGTTCACTGCGTTTTATATTAACTATATTGGTACCGTCAATACTTATTTCTCCTGCATTTATTTCATAGAACCGCATAAGAAGGTTAACAAGAGTTGTTTTCCCGGCTCCCGTAGGTCCAACAATTGCAATTGTACTACCCTGCTTCACATCAAGGTTCATGTTATCAATAAGAGGTACATCTTCCTTATAACGGAAAGCAACATTCTTAAAACTAACTTCACCTTTTGGATTATCTATTACAACTGCATCAGAACTGTCAGCGATTTCTTCCTCTTCATCAAGTATTTCAAATACACGCTCTGCACATGCTATGGTAGATTGTATGATATTTGCAATATTGGATGTTTGAACCATAGGCATTGTAAATTGTCTTGAGTATTGTATAAATGCCAGAATATCACCCAATCCTAGTATGCTTCTTGTAATCCATATACCGCCTACAATGCTTATACCCACATAACCTATATTGCCTACAAAGTTCATAAGAGGGAACATTATACCCGATACAAACTGTGCCTTCCAGCCTGCATTATACAATCTAGCATTTACTTCCTCAAACTTTTCTATCGAATCCTTTTCACGACCAAATGCTTTTACTATCTTATGTCCGGTATACATTTCTTCTACATGTCCGCTGAGCTCTCCAAGCTCTTTCTGTTGTGCAGCAAAGTATTTCTGTGACTTCTTTGCAATCATTGCCGTAACAACTATATAAAGTGGGAGAGTCGCTAATACAATCAAAGTCAGCACACCGCTGATTGTAAACATCATTATAATGAACCCTATAATTGTAATTACAGATGTAATAATTTGGGTCAAGCTTTGCTGCAATGTTGCCGATATGGTATCAATGTCATTTGTTACACGACTTAATATGTCACCATGAGGATGCATATCAAAATATTTTAAAGGCAGTCTGTTAAGCTTATTGTCCACTTCTCTTCTTAAATCACGAACAGTTTTCTGTGCAACACCGGACATCACAAGCCCCATTATTACACTGAATAATGAACTTATCACATAAACTCCTATTAATATCAACGCAATCATACCAATATAACGAAAGTCATATTCACCGTTAGTTTCCCTTACAGCTCTGATTGCCGAGTTAATCTGGTCATCGGTAAACTTCAAATTATCTTCTGCATTTTCTTTTGAACCGTTGTCAATGGAATCCTTGAACATAAAATAATATATAGCCGGTGCCTCTTTGCCCAAATTGATTATTTTCTCAATTGTATCAGCCTTCTCATCTCCATTCTCAAGTGTATCCAATTTCGGCAGCATCATAAATTCCTGTATTGCCGAAATTGATTTTTCATCAAGCTGTACATCGGGCTGTGTGTTAGGTTGTGTATTAGGTTGTGTATCTGTCTGTACTTTAAGCTGAGATTGTGCCATCATCTTTTCAATGTTCTTAAGTCCATCTTTTTGTCCATTTCCGATTTGAGTAAGCATCATTCTGGCCATATAACCATCCTGCAGCTTATTGGTTGCCTTAGCGGTTATTTTGGGAGCAGCAATGGAAAATGTAGTGCTCGCAATGGCAAAAATCAATACAATAATTAAATTAATTCTATGCGGTTTCAAATATGATACAAGTCTTTTGAATGACCCTTTAAAATCTTTAGCCTTCTCCACAGGCATTCCAAAGCCTGGGCCCATACGCCCCGGTCTTCTCTGTTTAGGTCTGTTGTCCATTTGTCTACTCATGCTATTTCCTCCTCTGAAAGCTGTGAGGATACAATTTCACGGTATACTTCACATGTTTCAAGCAATTCTTTGTGTGTCCCCATTCCTGCAATTTCTCCTTCATTCATTACAATAATCCTGTCTGCATCCATAACAGTACCTACTCTCTGTGCAACAATAATAACTGTCGATTCGGCTATTTCATTTTTCAATGCCGCTCTAAGCTTTGCATCGGTTTTGAAATCGAGAGCAGAAAAGCTATCATCAAAAACATATATTTCAGGCTTTCTTACAAGTGCACGAGCTATTGAAAGTCGCTGCTTCTGTCCGCCCGATACATTTGTACCTCCTTGAGCTATTTCATAATTATAACCACCGTCCATACCATTTATAAACTCAGCAGCCTGTGCTATCTCGGCAGCACGCCTTACTTCGTCATCTGTAGCACCATCATTACCGAATTTTATATTGTCTGTTACGGTTCCGGAAAACAGCACAGCTTTTTGCGGTACAAAGCCTATCTTTTCACGAAGATTCTCTTGTGACATGTCTCTTACGTCTACTCCATCTATCAAAATGCTTCCGCTGTCAACATCATAAAACCTCGGAATAAGATTTATCAACGTAGATTTACCGGCACCGGTACTTCCTATAATGGCAGTAACCTCACCGGGCTTTGCCGAAAAAGATATATTTTTTAATGCCGGCTCTTCTGCACCATGATAACTGAATGTCACATCCTTAAACTCTATATAGCCTTTACCCGAATAATTGTCTTTTATTTCTTTAGGATTAACAATTTCAGGAACAGTATCGAGTACTTCATTTATTCTTACCGCTGCTGCCTGGGCACGAGGTACCATGATATACATCATAGCAAGCATGAGCATTGAAAACATGATTTGCATCGCATACTGGGTAAATGCCGACAATTGCCCTAAATCCATATTGTCTTCGCTAATACGTATACCACCAAACCACAAAATAGCCAAAGAAGTAAAATTCATTATCAGCATTATTGCAGGCATCATAAATGCCATAATCCTATTGACTTTTATGTAGTTTTCCGTAAGATCAACATTAGCATCATCAAAGCGTTTCGACTCGCGTTCAACTGTATTGAATGCACGTATTACTCTTATACCTGTAAGCTTTTCTCGTAAAATAAGATTGATTTTGTCAATCTTTACCTGAACCAATCTGAAAAGCGGTATCATTTTTGAAGCTATCAATCCTATAACAATTCCGAGCAGAGGAATTGCCACTGCAAGTACGAGAGTTAAAGGTTTATCCCTTCTTAATGCAAGAATAATCCCTCCTATTGCCATCATAGGTGCTGCAATCATCATTCGCATTATCATTATTGTAACCATTTGAATCTGGTTAATATCATTTGTAGTTCTTGTTATAAGAGTTGCTGTACCTATTTTATCAAACTCATGTAACGAGAAGCTTTCCACTCTTCTAAAAACTTTACTTCTCAATATGGTGCCTAAACCCACTGCTACCTTTGAAGACAACAGGCTGGCAATAATGGCACAAATAACTCCGGCTCCTGCAACTAACAGCATAAATCCCCCAGTCTGTAAAATCTTATCGGTATCACCCTGCATAACACCTTTATTGATAATATCCGACATCAATGTAGGAAGATAGAGATCTCCTAATGTTTGCAAAAACACAAATATGAATACCCCAATTACCATAGCGGTATATGGCTTTAGAAATCTGTATAGTCTAATCACTTCGGCTCAACTCCTTTAAGAATATAGAAATATTTATTTTATATTGGGTTAATCTTTTATCATTTTCATTAAAATAATTTCCATTTCATCAATCAATTCACAAAGTCTTTTTATCTCTTCATCACTTAACAAATCAAATTTCTTAACTATAACTTCCTTTATTTTGATTTTATGCTCTTCAAGTACATTCTTTCCTTTTTCAGTTATTTTTAAAATAATCAATCTCCTGTCTTTAGGGTCATATATTCTCTCAATAAGATTTTCTTGTATAAGTTTATCTGCCATAACCGTAAGATTAGGCTTCGATATCATAATTTTCTTGCTGTAATAGCTCATTGTATTGCAATCATGATTATTTATAAGGTGTAAAAGCCCAAATTCCTGCTTTGAAATAGAAAAAGCAGGAATATCTCTCATAAGTTTCTTGTAAATATAAGGAAACAGCACAAGAAACTTGTCAACCAGCTTTTCTCTTTCCATGACTTCTCCTCCAATAAATTAACTTTACCGAACACCTACTTAACATAATATATCCTTAAAAACAACATCCGATTCATAGTTATAATTTATAATAGTTATGATTAATAACAATTATAAATTATAATACTTATTAATCATAATATCAACTGATACATTTTAAAATTTATTTTAGGATTTCAAATAAAGAAAAAATAATGAATTGTTTTAAAGATTAATAGTATTTAACATGCTCATATTGATTTAATGGATATAAAAGATAAGAAAAATAAACATAAAATATCAATTTATGATTTTTTCCTATCGACTAACAAATTTTTGCCATATATGATACAACCGATTGCAATAACGTACGTTATCCAAACAATATTAACCTTGTAAGGCACATCTTTACCGGCAATATCCGAAATGCCTGCAACGAAATCAGACACCAGGAACACAAAACCTCCTATTGCGGAAAATATATACCTTCTGTCAATATAATATAACGATAACCCTGATGCCGCCATTGCAGACAGCCAAAAGCCATAAATCAGAGCAATAAAAATAAGTAACTCTGTATTTTTTGAAGGCTCAAAAAACACCCACCAGGCTATTACTACTATAATGCTGTAAATTATCATTCCTACTATAAAAAATCTATTGATGAAAGGCTTTTTGAGCTCTTTTGCTGTCTTAACAAAACACAAAATCGTAGCTGCCTGTGCCACAAAATATATACCCATACCAATCATAAATCCCAAAGGTAATAGATCTGCCAGCACCAGGTTTCCAACTAAATAAATCCCTGCAACAAATATGACAATCTTTGCATATATACTTTTATCACGCATCCATTGAATTATGGCCATAACAAGAAAAGATACGCTTACAATTATAGAAACACTCGTAGGAACGGTCTTCCCACCAGTATAAACTATTCCCCCAATAAGAAATAAAAATTGAAGTAAAAATACTATTCTATACAATGTCGTCCTCCATTTTTATCTTTTTACTGACTAAAATTTTTAACATTATACCATAAAAATTCCAAAGTCTCAATAAAAAATAGATAACCTGCTTTTTTAATACAGAGCAGACTATCTATCTTATAAATTTTATCAATACTGTTTAAGATATACTATTGCTTATCCATTCTTTCAGGTGCACTGATGCTCAGGATGGAAAGAACATTACGGATAACAATCCTTGTACTGTCTATGAGCACCAACCTTGCTTTCATTATGTTTTCTTCTTCGCCCCTAATGTGACATGCATGATAAAATGCATTCAAGCAGCTTGCAACATCATATACATAGTGGGTTAATCTGCTTGGCTCCAATGTGTTAGCTGCTATTCTTATTTCTTCAGGGAACTGTGCCAATGCTTTGATAAGAGCCAGCTCTTCCTTCGTGTTTAAAAGGGTAAGGTCTACCGAATCTACATCCGGCAATTCCACACCATCCTGCTCTTTGGCTTTGCTTATTATGCTGCAAATCCTTGCATGAGCATATTGAACATAGAACACAGGATTCTTATCCGACTTTTCAACAGCAAGACTCATATCAAAATCCAAATGGCTTCCGGAGGCTTTCATGTTAAAGAAGAATCGTGCGGCATCCTTACCGTAAAGCATAGCCTCCTCATCACTTCTAACTCCGTCTTTACCCAGCTCTTCAATGAGATCATTGAGCGATACCGCTCTGCCCGTCCTTTTAGACATCCTGTAGGCTTCCCCATTTTTAAACAACCTTACAAGCTGGAACAGAACCACATCCAGCCTGTTCGGATCAATTCCCATTGCCGATACCGCAGCCTTCATTCTGGCAACATGCCCATGATGGTCGGCACCTAACAGGTTTATAACTCTATCGAATTTACGCTTTAAGAACTTATTTCTATGGTATGCAATATCCGATGCAAAGTAGGTAGGCAACCCGTTATTCCTGACTATTACCTCATCCTTATCAATTCCGAACTCTGTAGCCTTAAACCAAACTGCACCATCTTTTTCAACTGCATAACCTTTTTCCTTTATAAAATCCAATGTCTCCTTAAGCTCACCGCTGTCATAAAGAGACTGCTCGGAAAACCAAACATCAAACTCTATCCCATAATTCTTAAGTGCTGTACGTATTCTTTCCAGATTGATGGGTAGAGCATATTCAACAAGAATCCTCTGTCTTTCTTTCTGCTCGACATTTAAAAGCTTGTCCCCGTTTATTGCTATATACTCCTTCATGTGGTCGATAATATCCTCACCCTGGTATCCATCCTCGGGGAATTCTACCGCTTCTTCTCCAAGCAGCAATTGAAGATATCTTGCCTCAAGAGACTTTCCGAACTTCTCAATCTGGTTTCCGGCATCATTAACATAAAATTCCTTTGTAACATCATAGCCTGCTGCCTTAAGGACATTAGCGATACAATCGCCTAAAGCACCGCCTCTCGCATTACCCATATGAAGAGGACCAGTAGGGTTTGCACTGACAAACTCTACCATAACCTTTTGTCCATTACCGATATTTATGTTACCGTAATCTTCTCTCTCAGCTTGAATAACCTTTATTGTATCGTGCAGCCATTTAACATCTAAATAAAAATTAATAAACCCCGGTCCTGCACATTCAACCTTCTTGATATATGTATTTTCCAATTCCATATTTTGAATGATAATCTCGGCTGTCTGCCTGGGTGCCTTTTTTACCTGTTTTGTAATCTGCATAGCTATATTTGAAGAAAACTCGCCATGCTCTTCCTCTCTAGGTGTTTCAATTATAATTTCAGGCACTTCAACCTGTGGCAATTCACCCTTCTCACAAGCCTTAGCAAGTGATTTTGATATAACCTGTTTAATTTCCTCCGTTAAATTCTGAATAACATTTGTCATTAATACGTCCTACCTCTCTAATAAACATATGAAAATCATTTTCTCCAGATTTATTATTATCTATTTCAAGCTGATAATCAACCTTTATTTCTCCGCCTTCGTCATTAACATTTACTTCCACTTCATTTGCATATACTCCTACAGTAAATGTTCCATAAGTTGTGTCATAATATGAGAGATGTTTCTGCCCCTGCTCAAATATAAACTGAGAGTTCACAGCACCAAATCTCATAAGTGTAACAACTCCGTCGGATATTTTCAAGGTTGTTGTGGTACCTTCCATTCCGGTAACTTCGCTTTCTTTATAGGTAATGAAGTAAGCGTTGCCTTTCTTGTAGTATTTCCCTTCGGTAACAAGCTCAAGTATGTTTGTTTCCTGATTATTTGAAGTTTGTGTTCCTTTAACAGAAATTATTACATACTTTTTCATAGAGCACACCTCCAGCAAAGTCAGCCTTATAGGCTGCTGTGTTTTACTACTTCATCTCCCATTTCTAATTTTACTTGTTTGACCACTTAAACATATACTAAGATTTACCCACTATATCATTAATTTACCATTATATTCAAGCGGTCTTATATATATGAAAAGCGAATATTTATGTAAGGCTAAAAACGTGAGTTTTTAGCCTTAGCACCAGCATCAATACTTTTCAATGTCAATCTTTTCCGCTGAGTGTATATCGCTTTCCAGTATTGCACTTCCAAGGCTTTCAAACTTTTCAACACTATCGCTGGTATAATACCTGTAAACCGGTTTAACATTTTCATCCCTCATTATGTCCATCTCACCAAGTATTTTACGGACTACTTTGGTAACTTCCAGGGCTGAACTAACAAGTTTTACATCCGGTCCCATTACTTTTGATATTGTATTGTAAAGCAACGGATAATGAGTACACCCCATAACCAATGTATCAATTCCTTCTTTTTTCAGCGGTTCCAGGTATTCCTCCGCTATTCTAAACGCAATATCGTTTTCCCACCACCCTTCTTCAACCAGCGGTACAAATAAAGGACATGCCTTCTGCACTATTTCTATGGAACTGTCAAGTCTGTTGATGGCTCTCTCATACACGCCGCTGGTAACTGTTGCAACTGTACCTATTACTCCTATTTTTTTATTTTTTGTTTCATTGACTGCTGTTATTGCACCCGGTTCGGTAACCTCTATAACCGGTATATCAAAACTGTCTTTAACAAGCTTCAAACTGCATGCACTTGCTGTATTGCAAGCTATTACTATCATTTTTATATCCTGATTCAACAAAAACCTTATATCCTGAAAAGTATATTTCACAATGGTATCTGTTGATTTTGTCCCGTAAGGTGCTCTTCCGTTATCTCCAAAATATACGACACTTTCAGTCGGTATAAGTTTTTTTATTTCTTTTAATACTGTAAGACCACCTAGCCCTGAATCAAAGACACCAATCGGTCTGTTGTCCATTTGTTAGTCCCCCAATTATCACATTTTATCAAAATTTATTTGCTTTTTCTTCAAATCTTTCTATTGCAAGATCTATTAGCTTTTCAATAAGTTCAGAATATGGTATTCCCGATGCTTCCCAAAGCTTGGGATACATGCTTATACTGGTAAATCCAGGCAAAGTATTTATTTCATTGATATAAACTTTTCCGGTTTCTTTGTGAACAAAGAAATCAACCCTTGACAATCCTGCACAATCTAAAGATTTAAAAGCCCGCACCGCATAGTCTCTTATCTCATTAATTGTAGCTATTGGTAAGTCTGCAGGAATTATTATTTTTGAATTATTGTCTATATATTTTGCCTTATAGTCATAAAATTCATTACATGGAATAACTTCTCCAACCGTTGATGCAATAGGATCATCATTGCCTAAAACAGCACATTCCACTTCCCTGCCATCGATAAATTCCTCAACAAGCAGCCTTCTATCATAATTAGCGGCCTCAAACAGTGTATCAATCAATTCCTGCCTGTTGTGTGCCTTTCCAACTCCTACAGAAGACCCTGAATTTGAAGGTTTCACAAAACAGGGATATTTCAAAGTACTTTCAACCTGAGAAACCACATCATCAAGATTGGTTTTTAAAGATTTTCTGTTAAATACAAGGTACTTTCCCTGGGGTATTCCTTCTTTTTCAAAAACCAATTTGGAATATGCCTTATCCATTCCAACAGCCGATGCCAGAACCCCCGGACCTACATAAGGTATTCCTGCAAGTTCAAATAACCCCTGTATAGTACCGTCTTCACCATTAGCACCGTGAAGAACGGGAAAAACCACATCTATGCCTTTATTTTCAACGGTATTAACTCCTGCTGCGTCGAAAATGCTCCTTGCTGAAGCAGATTCTGCCAATACATTTTGTGCTCTGCCGGCTATTTGATTTTGCTCTGCAATCTTTTCCCATTCACCGCTGCCAAGCTTTTCTACAGGCCCGTTATAATTAAGCCATTTACCTTCTTTAGTTATTCCAATCATTACAACATCGAATTTGTCCCTGTTTATGTTTTTGATTACAGATTCTGCTGACACCCTTGATACTTCATGCTCTGTGGACTGTCCTCCAAAAATTACCGCAACTCTGATTTTTTTATTCATATCTATTCCCCTTTAATTCGCAAAGCATTGAAATTTCAATGCTTTGGCAATATACAAAAGCCTAATAAAATATATATTTCTAATTTTACTATTTAAGTACCGCAACTTCAAGTTTTTTAGGGAAATAAAATAATTACAGAATTGCACAAAATATCACAGTCTTTTACAAATAAAAACAAAGTCCATTTAAAATCATTATTTAATTATTTAGAAATATTATGATGAAACGAAATTTGAGAAAGGCTAAGATAAAATAATCTTAATATATAAATATTTTATCATTTATTAAATAGTATGTACAGTCCTATTTATTATGCATCTATTTTATAGATTGCCTGTAATGGAATATTAACAAATCAACCATTCTTCCGTAGCTTTCGGTACCGTCTTTTTGTCTGTTTACCTTTAAATATGCATCGTTGGCAGCATCTGAAACCTTATTGACTATGCCCTCATAGCTGCTCCAGTATATATTTCTGGCCTTTAAATCCCTGTTAAGCCCATCGCCGAACTTTTCCCTTAATGCATTGAACTTCTCCCTGTCTCTTTTATATAAAGCATTCATAGCATAATTCAGTGCAGAAACAGTTCCGGAATACTTAAACTCAACATCAGGATTTTCCTGGCTTGCCAGATAACCGACAAAATTTGCTTCGTCTTCTCTTGCGAATCCACGCTGATGAGCCATCTCATGGCAAATAACAAAAGGAATTGAAGAATCCGGCATATCCATGTTAATGTTTGCCTCACCTGTAAAAGGACAGTACATTCCACCTAATCCTTGCATTGACATGAATTTAGAAAACAACATGCCCTTTGGCTTTCCATAACGGCCTTTCAACTCAGGATATGTCTGTGCTAAAATTTCATACCCAATATATGCATTATCTAGAGCATTTTTCTTGCCCTTTTCCAAAATCATAACCCCATCATCATTTTCTTTAACCTTCAACCTTAGTTCATTGGCTTTAGTTATAAGATTATCGCAAACATCCACAAGTTCATTTATATTAACACTTGTAGTATCATATGAAGCTATTTTTGAAAAAGGGTACCTATTGTAATTTAATGCCCAGCCTGCTATGAAAACTATATATATAACCGATATAATCACAAACGCCTTTTTGAAAAACATAGCTGCGACTTGTTTTCTTTTTCCTTTTTTCGTTATCAGTCTATAAATAAGCATTACAATATTATACAAAATATATAATACCAGCCCTATTTCCAAAAACTCCATGATGGAAAAGGGAATTATTCCCGTAACAGTACTTAAAATCTCAATAAATTTTTTTCCTACAAGATTTGAATAGTATTTTTCAATCAAATCGGGGGTGTATGCCGTGCCATAAAACAACACTGCACCTAATGGAATAAGCATTATCAGTATTATTTTTTTCCATAAACCTTCCCTTTTAATTTTCAAATACATACTATCCCTCTATCTTTTTAAAAAGTTTTACACCTATTGTAGAAACAAAATAATACAGCAAAGCGTTGAATGTGCCGAAAATCAAAATTGTTGCTATAAACGTCTGTATAATATCAAGTCCCATAATAAAAACAAATGCTATAAATGCTCCTGAAAATATTATACAGGACAACATATTAAAAAGAATATTAAAGTTCTGTTTCACTGCCTTTTGCTCATTATCCCAATCGAGCTTGGGATTTAGCAAATCAAAAACTATTCCTGTAAATGAGCTGAATAAAATTCCCAACAAGCTCGCTATAAAAATTAGTGCTGCTGTATAAACATTAAGCTCTATCAAATAGAAAACAAAACATAATGTTATACCTACGCCAAAAACACCAACTGCCACTGCGGACATTACCTTTACAAGAATTTGTTTATTATAGCCTAAAGGTATATACTTATTGAAGTACATATTTTGCCCTTCTCGAGATATTGCAGTGGATGCAACATTGTTGCTTGATGCCAAAAACGCAGAGAATGCGAATCCTATGGCCAAAATCAAGCCATTATCTCCGTTTTGCCTTATAATACTGCCTAACTGCTTAAAGTTCATGCCGCCGTTTGAATTTGCCATACTGGATATTAATATTATTAGAGGCCATATGAAATTTCCAAGTATGCAATTGATAAAGAATGGTGGAGTCCTTAAAATAATTCTTATTTCTTTTAAAAAGTAAGTAAAAGCAACAGCCCTTTTTTCTGTAACCCGCTTAAGTTCCTGATTACTCATCGCTCTTCTTTTGGAGCCGGTTTCAGATATTCCCATAACTCCTTTAAAATACAACTTCTGACTTAAATATAAAAATACTGCCATTATTATTGCAGTTAATCCCAGGAATAAAAGCATGTTGAGAATACCAACGGCATCCACGCTCCTTACAAGGGACATGGCGGCGTATTTGGCACTTGGAAAAAAAGATGTGACAGTACTGATCTTTGACTCCAACTGCTCCAAAACCGATTCAATTTTATCCTGGTTAATGTTTGAACTGAAAAACCTTGTTGATACAAACTGAATCCCAATAGCCATGACTATGCCTAATATACTTGCAAAATATCTGAATCTGTCTTTATTTTTTATAATTCCCGTGAATCTCATTATAGGCATTATTATTAGAGATGAAACAACAAGAGGTATGACAGGAAGAATCAAAAATATAATAGCGGAGTATAAATAATACAAAATACCTCCTCCGCTTTTTATTCCGTATACCAGTAAAACCGGTGCTAAAACAACAATTTCAGTTAAATATTCATAAATGGTTACAACAATAAATTTTGCACCTATTATTTCAAATGGTCTTAATGGTAATGGCAGGAGACTTTCTATGTCTTTTGTAAAATAAAATGTATTTATAATATAAAAAATCCCGAAAAAGAACACCACAAAGCTTGTAATTGCAAGAACTATTGCGGGTATGATATTCTCAATATTCATTCCTTTTAAAACATCATGTGCAACAGATGTAAAAGCACCTATTTGTACAATCATAGGCAAAAAAGCTACCGCCAGAATACTCCAGAGAATCCATTTCTTTCTATTCTGTGATACATCTCCGCTGCCCTTTAAAAGCACCCTTGCAAGTAAAAAAGTATTAGTTCTCATTTCCGGTCAACTCCAAAAACATTTTTTCCAAAGATTCTTCACCTTTGAAATGTATCTTCATCTCTTCAAGAGTCCCACAAAACAGTATTTTACCCTTATTTATCACGGCAACACGATCACACAATTTTTCAGCTACCTCAAGTACATGGGTGGAGAAAAACACCGTATTGCCTTTGCTTGCATGCTCCCGCATCATTTCCTTGAGTACAAATGAAGACTTTGGATCAAGTCCTGTCATCGGTTCATCCAATATCCATACAGACGGATTATGAATTAATACACCCATTATAACAATCTTTTGCCTCATACCGTGGGAATAGCTTTGAATGGAATCTGAAAGGGCATTTACCATTTCAAACCTTTCGCTTAGCTCTTCAATACGCGTTTTCCTGTCGGAGGCACTTACATTATATATATCTCCCATAAAATTTAGATACTCAATTCCCTTCAACCGCAAAAATATATTGGGATCATCGGGAACAAAACCAAACTGCCTTTTAGCCTCAAGGGGATTTTTATCTACATCAATACCGTTTATTTTAATGGTTCCGCTGTCACAACCTATTATTCCCGTTAACATTTTTATAGTTGTAGTTTTTCCTGCTCCATTCGGTCCAAGAAATCCAAATATTTCACCTTTTTGGACCAGAAGGTTCAAGTTGTCAACCGCTTTTAATTTTCCGTTATATGTTTTATTTACATTAATTAGTTCAATCATTTCTAAACAGTCCTTCCGGTTAAACTTAAAGATTTTATTTACTTATTGGACTTTGTAACCTTTAATCTTGCCATAGCCCTTGCTAATGCAGCCCTTGATCTAATATATTCAATTTGGGATAATTTCCTTTGAAGTCTTTCCTGTGCTCTCTCTTTTGCCGCTTCTGCCCTGTTTATATCTATTTCATCAGGCCATTCCGCAGTATCGCAGAGTATAATGGTCTTTTCCTTTGTAATTTCCATAAACCCTTCGCTTAAGAATGCCTCAATCTGTTTTCCGTTCTGTTCTATTTTTATAGGACCTATGTCCACAGCAACAACCATGGGGGCATGATCCTTCAATATTCCCATATAACCTTCAGGTGTTTTTAATATTACCATTTCCACCTCACCGGAAAAAAACTTTCTATTGGGTGTTGCTATTTCAAGAAAAAATGTGGATGCCATAATCACACCCCCTACATATTCTTAGCTTCTTCGTACACTTCATCAATGGTTCCCTTCATATAGAAACATGACTCGGGAATATCATCCATTTTACCTTCAATAATTTCCTTAAATCCTCTTATTGTTTCCTTAACAGGAACATACTTTCCTTTGTAGCCTGTAAATGTTTCAGCAACAAAGAAAGGCTGAGACAAAAATCTCTTTATTTTTCTTGCTCTGTATACAATGAGTTTGTCTTCTTCCGAAAGCTCATCCATACCGAGAATCGCTATAATATCCTGAAGTTCTTTGAGCCTTTGAAGTATTTCCTGAACCTTTAGTGCTACGGAATAATGTTCTTCCCCTATTATTCTCGGATCAAGAATTCTCGATGTGGAATCGAGAGGGTCAACAGCAGGATATATTCCTTCTTCAACTATTTGTCTTGATAAAACAGTAGTTGCATCAAGATGAGCAAATGTAGTTGCAGGAGCCGGGTCGGTAAGGTCGTCGGCCGGTACATAAACAGCCTGAATAGACGTTATTGACCCCTTCTTTGTGGATGTAATTCTTTCCTGCAGCTCACCTACGTCTGTTGCAAGAGTAGGCTGATATCCAACGGCTGACGGAACTCTACCAAGCAAAGCTGAAACCTCGGAACCCGCTTGGATAAACCTGAATATATTGTCAATAAACAACAAAACATCCTGACCTAACTTATCTCTAAAGTATTCCGCCATTGTAAGACCTGTAAGGCCGACTCTCATTCTTGCTCCCGGTGGTTCATTCATCTGGCCGAAAACCATGGCAGTTTTCTGCAAAACACCCGATTCTTTCATTTCTACCCAGAGGTCGTTTCCTTCTCTGGTTCTTTCTCCAACACCGGTAAATACCGAGTATCCGCCATGCTCATTGGCAACATTGGTTATTAGTTCCTGGATTAGAACTGTTTTTCCTACCCCTGCACCTCCAAAGAGTCCTATCTTACCACCCTTTGCGTATGGTGCCAACAAGTCGATTACCTTGATTCCAGTTTCAAGAATCTCAGTTGAAGGCTTGAGGCTTTCAAGACTTGGTGCCGGTCTGTGAATAGGATACTTCATGCTGGTTTTCACATCTCCGGCTTCATCAACAGTTTCACCAAGCACGTTAAACACTCTACCCAAAACTTCCTTGCCCACAGGAACCTCAATAGGTGCTCCTGTGTCTATAGCTTCCAATCCTCTTACCAGTCCGTCGGTTGATGACATGGCAACACATCTTACAGTATCGTTTCCAAGATGCTGCATAACCTCAACAACAACAGTTGAACCATCCTTTATATCTATTTTTAAAGCATTGTATATTTTAGGCAGCTTGCCGCTTTCAAACCTGACGTCTACGACAGGACCGATTATCTGTATTATTTTTCCCACATTTAGAGCCATAATTCTCTCACTCCGTTCAAAAGTATATATTATTGTAATCCTTCAATCATTGTAAGGCTGAAGCTCCACCCACTATCTCCGAAATTTCCTGTGTAATGGCAGCTTGCCTTGCTCTATTATAGTTGAGGCTTAAAATCTTAAGCATTTCATCTGCATTGGCAGTTGCATTATCCATTGCCGACATTCTTGCATTTTGCTCGCTTGTAAAAGCTTCAACCAATGCACCGTAAATAATCCCTTTAACATACTTCGGAATAAGCACGTCAAAAACAACCTCGGGAGAAGGTTCATAAGCAAGACTTTCGTCTATTTTAATCTCTTTGGCATTTACATCTTCCATAAGGTCTTCCAAAGTTAAAGGCAATATTTGCATAATCACAGGTTCAAGGGCTATGGAAGATATCATCTTTGTATATAAAACAAACACCTCATCTACTTCCCCACATACAAACAACTCCAGTATTTTTTCGGCGATATCCCTGGCTCTGTAAATTGTAGGGTTTTGTACCGGATAGTCAAATTCCACATCCACATTGTATTTTTTCCTCATAAAATACCCTCTTCCCATATTGCCTGCAACTAAAAGAAGGGAATCAGGATACTTCTTCAACTTCTCTTCTGCAATTTTAATAATATTGTGGTTATATCCTCCCGCAAGTCCTTTATCTCCTGTAAAAATTACATAACATTTTTTCTTTCCTTCTTTCTCTTTTCTAAGATCGAAGTATTTACTGTTTAACTCGCCGCTATGCATCAGTATATGGCCAATTGTAGACTTTACCTTATCAAAGAACGGCTTTGTCTGATCAAGCTGCTGTCTTGCTTTCTTTAATTTGGCTGCTGAAATCAGCTTCATTGCCTTTGTTATTTGCTTGGTTTCCTTTATACTTTTCATTCTTGATTTAATTTCCCGCATACTTGCCACAGCAGCATCACCTACCTCTTGAATTCCTTCTTGAACTCATCTATAGCATTTTTAAGTACTTCTTCAATTTCAGCCTTCAATTCACCAGTCTCTGCAATGGACCTAGCAACCTGGGGATACTTCTCATCCATAAATTTAACAAGCTCTGTATTAAACCTTCTGACTTGCTTTACATCAATGTCCATCAAATATCTATTTGATGCCACATAAAGTATAATAACCTGATGCTCAACCGGTATCGGTGAATACTGGGGTTGTTTTAATGTTTCCATCAGCCTTTCACCCTGCATGAGCTTTTCTCTCGTAGCTTTATCAAGGTCGGACCCGAATTGGGCAAAAACAGCCAATTCTCTGTACTGTGCAAGGTTGATTCTCAAAGGTCCTGCAACCTTCTTCATAGCTTTTATCTGAGCAGCTCCTCCAACCCTAGATACCGAAATACCAACGTTTAAGGCCGGCCTCTGTCCTGCATAGAATAGCTCCGACTCAAGGAATATCTGGCCGTCTGTGATAGATATGACATTGGTCGGAATATAAGCAGAAACGTCTCCTGCCTGTGTTTCTATTATAGGAAGTGCAGTAATTGAACCTCCTCCTAATTCATCGCTGAGTCTTGCAGCTCTTTCAAGAAGCCTAGAGTGCAAATAGAATACATCTCCGGGATAAGCTTCTCTTCCGGGCGGTCTTCTAAGAAGAAGTGACATTGCCCTGTATGCAACTGCATGCTTTGAAAGGTCATCGTATATTATGAGAACATCCTTATGATCATTGTACATAAACTCTTCTGCCATGGCACATCCGGCATAAGGTGCTATATACTGAACTGTAGCCATATCGCTGGCAGTAGATGATACAATAATGCTATACTCCATAGCACCGAACTCTTCAAGAGTATTGATAATACCCGCTATGGTTGAAGCCTTCTGTCCGATCGCTACATATACACAAATAACATCCTTACCCTTTTGGTTAATTATGGTATCAATAGCAATAGCAGTCTTTCCGGTCTGCCTGTCACCTATAATAAGCTCTCTCTGACCTCTTCCAATAGGAATCATTGCGTCAATAGCCATATAACCTGTCTGAAGCGGGGTACTAACCGATTTCCTGTGTACAACACCCGGTGCCATATATTCCAAAGGTCTAAATTTTGTAGTCTTTATTTCACCTTTTCCATCTAACGGAACACCCAATGGATTAACAACCCTTCCAATGAGTTCTTTACCAACGGGTACCTGAACCGTTGCTCCCGTACGTTTTACGCTTGTTCCTTCCTTTATACCTTCCGCGTCTCCTAAAAGAACACATCCCACATTATCCTCCTCAAGGTTAAGGGCCATTCCTTTAACGCCATTTTCAAACTCGAGAAGCTCACCGTACATACAGCTTTCCAACCCATATATCCTGGCTATTCCATCTCCTGATTGCAGAACATATCCAACATCATCAGTTTTTGTTTTAACCCCATAATTTTCTATTTGTTGTTTTATTATCGAAGTAATCTCTTCCGGTCTTAAATTCATTATTTTCACCTCGTTAAAAATATATCACAAGAAGCTTCATTCCTTGGTATTCCATATTCAGGATTATTTGTTATTATCCGACCGTTATTAATTTAACAGTTCCTTAAAGCTTTCAAGCCTGCCTTTAACCGAGCCGTCAATCACCTTATCGCCTATTTTTAGCATTATTCCTCCAATCAAGCTTTTATCTATCTCAATATTTGCTCTGACTCTTGCCGCATTGTATATTTTGCGATACTTTTCCTTAATCTTTGTTATATGTGATTCGTCCAGCTCAACAGCAGATATAATAGTCATATTAAGTGTATTCTGTTTGATATCTGCCAGCTTTATAAACTCATCGTTTATTCCAGGCAAGTGTTTTATCCTGTCGTTATCTATAAGCAACAGCAAGAATTTTAAAATTTCCGGCCGTACATGTTTTGAAAAAAGGCTATTTATTACTCCCTTTTTTGCATCAATTTTAACTTTTGGATTATTTAAAAGCAGCCTAAGCTCCTGTTGGCTCTTATATATGTCCTTTACTTCCGTCAATTGTTGCCTGATTTCATCTATTGCATTGGCTGTTTGGGCAATTTCAACTAATGCCTCTGCATATCTTTTATCAACTAAGGGCATTATGCTGCACCTGCCTCATCAATAAATTTTTCTGCCAATCTCCTGTTACTTTCATTATCCATATTTGCTTCAACAACTTTTGAAGCAACAGTCAGTGCCAGACTTGCAACCTGACTTTTTACTTCTTTAAGCATCTGAGCCCTTTCAATTTCAATTTCTTCCCTGCCCTTTGCAAGAATTGCCTCCGCATCTTTTCTTGCATTATTCAATATTTCTTCATATTCCTTATTTGCTTTAGCTATTGCATCATTAATGATCTTATCCGCTTCATCTTTAGCTGATTTTAACTGCTCTTCATATTGAAGCTTTAGTTGGCTTGCTTCATTCTTGCTTTTTTCAGCATTATCCAGAGAATTTTTAATCATATTTGTTCTATTTTCCATAAACTGCGTCACAGGCTTAAACAAAAACTTACGCAAGAAAAAATATAAAATCATAAAATTAATAAATACAAAAATGAATCTAAACTTTTCAAAATAAATTAACATATTCTGATTCATCCTTTCATAATGAGCTAAACATAACAATCTATAGAATCATTTCTTTACCGGTAAATAATTGGAAAATTTACGCTTATTCCTTAACATCCCGATAAAGATACTATTGTCGAAAGAGGTGTAATCAATTTTGTGTGGGAGGTTTCCCTCCCACACAATTTAAGGAATACTTAATATCCCTAACTGAAAATCAATACATACTAAATTTTTGTAAAAAGCAATATGGCAATCAAAAGTCCATATATTGCTGTTGCTTCTGTCAAAGCCAATCCGGTAAGAGCTAATGTCGTGATTTTACCGGCTGCCTCAGGCTGCCTTGAAATAGCTTCCGTAGCTTTAGACGTAGCATACGCTATACCTATACCTGCCCCCAAACCAGTCAATACTGCAAGACTTGCAGCAAATGCAATTACACCTGTTCCTTCCATAGTTTCACCTCCTTACTCAATGGCTTCTCCAACATATAGTAAAGTTAAAAACACAAATATATACGCTTGAAGACCGCCATCAAACAAATCAAAATATATGCTTAAAAAGCTGGGTACTACAATGGGTACAGCAAAATAAATCAATTCCATAATAGTAAAAGCAGCAAGAATATTACCGAATAAACGAAGGGTCAACGACATAGGTCTTATAAAATACTCCAGTATTTTAAACGGCAAGAGTACCGGAATAGGCTCTAAAAAACTCTTAAGCCAACCTTTGACTCCTTTATACTTTATAGCAGCAAACAATACCAAAAATATGGACATAACAGCCAAAGCTGCTGCTACATTAAAATCCTTTGTAGGTGGAGCTATTTCCGGAAAATGCTCGAGAAAACTTAGCCCGGTCAACTCTGCAATCCCTTTACCGCTTGGAATAATATTGAATATAGATATAATATTTGAAAACACCAAGAAAAGAAGAAGTGTGCCGAAGTAAGGTGCAAATGGCTTCCAGTAGTGTCCCAGGCTGCCTTTTGTGAGATTGTTCACGAACTCTACAATAACCTCTGCCACATTTTGTTTTCCGGTAGGAACCAAACGCAAATTTCTTGTGAATATAATAGAAAGGACGATTAAAACAGCCATTACTATCCACATTATTATAATAGAATCGGAAATTGGGATATGGAAACCAAAAACGTTAATATCATAACCTTTAAACTGCATTTTATGCATTAATTCTTCGCCACTCATCATATGAATCACCTTCTCAATAATTTGATATGGAACAGTAATTATATAATATTCTCTTTTATGTATTTTTTATTATACTCTCTATATATAATAAAACCTACAAAACCTACTTTATAAAATCATTCTTTTTTATACCCGCTCCTCCAATCAGACTCAGCATAAATAATGTAACAGGTATCAAAAGGACTCCCTCCGCAGCACCTATAAACAACGACATATTGATTGATGCGGACGTAAAAAGCAATGCTGCTGTTAAACCAAATAACATATAAAATGCAATCAAGGACTTAACTACCGCCGCTTCGTTGCTAGGCGATAATAAGACCTTAGATAATAATACAGCCCACATGCCAAATTTAATTATTCCAAAACCGCTGCCTGCCAACAGACCTAATATAACAAGAACACTGTTATTCAAAAATATAATATCTGTCACTGCTATCAAAGCGAACAGAACAGCAGCTCTTTTTAATATATATTTCTCATATTTCGACTTGAACAAGTTCTCATCCTTATAATACAAAAATAAATTAATTTTACATTTGTCCGTTCCGACAAGTGTAAAATTAACATTATTATGTTGATTAAAATTTAATAAAGTTTGCATATAAGATTTATTTCCTCTTATAGGCAAACAACAACTTTCGTTAATAATATCACAATTAATAATTGAAATCAACTACATTAAATACGTTGTTTGTGTCAAGTAAAAGTTGGCAATGCTCTCTTCATCCTGTTATTTTATTGGTT
>DAOOVO010000032.1:0-39993 GCA_035370245.1 Pseudobacteroides sp. | reverse complement strand
TTTTCAAAAATTTTTTCCAATCACCTCTTGACTTTTTACCACTGGACTCCTACAAATTATTAGATTTCTTTTGTACTCTTTTTAATTTCAAAAAAACACCTCCTATATAATAATAAAACGATTATACATTATTTTTCCATCAAGTCAATATGTAAAAGAATTCCAAAATTCTAAATTTGTTATTATAGGAAAATGGTCCTATACTGACTGCCATAAAGTAACAGCTTGAAACATTGAAATTATCTGCAAAAATGTTATAATATAGGCATAAATCTTATACAAACCGGCAGGGATGTGAAATGTTTAAGAACAAGAAGCTTTTTGTCAGCTTGATTATAATATTGGCTGTGATTTCAATAGTAGCAGTCATAACAATTATAATTAAAAGTCAAAATAAAGGGATACCGCGAGGACAAGATTTAAATCCAAGCAGCACTATCAGCTCACCATCGTCGTTGGGAACTGAAGGGACTGCTGCTGTTTTAACACCTACCCCGTCTCAAGCATTAGACATAAGCAAACTTAGCAGCTTGATTAAAAACTCCTACAATTCGAGTATTAGTGAAAAGATGACTAAGGATCTAGAAGATACTATTAATGAATATACCAACCCGGGATATAGAATAACGTCTTTTTCAGTAGCTGATGTGAACAATGATAATAAGAATGAATTGGTACTTACATATGCCTACCCCTATGATAACGCTGTCGATGAATGGGAATACCTTTTAGACTCAACTAATAAATATGGAGAAGAAGTCAACTATTTATGTGTGTATGGTTTTGATTCGGGAACTTTGAATATGCTTGACAGGACGGAACTTCCCGTAATCTGCACTGTGGATATAACAGATTTGATACCGGATGAGAAAAAAGAGATTTTCGTTATGGATAAACATATGCAGGAATATCCGTTTTATTCAATGTACGTGTTTAACGATAATAAATTGGATAAGATTGACCTGGAAAGCATCGGATTAAATCCACAGGCACAATTTGTATCGGTTGGCTATGACACAATTTACATGGGGAGCAGAGTTACGGGCGGCATAATTACGGGTAGCTTATATGGAGGACATACATTTAAATGGGAAAGTGGGTCGTTTGTACCAATTGAGGAGCATTTTACCGACAACAGGTTATTATATAAGACACAAAAAAGGGAAAGTTTTACGGGAGATATCTCGGACTTATATAAATATGACAAAAAACTACCGGAAATTAAGAATAATGAGGTAACTGTAGAAAATCCATACCAACTTCTGTCATTAATCGGGCCAAACAGAACCATATACTTGAAGCCTGGAATTTATGACCTTGGTCATGCAGACTCAATACAGAATAAATATGTAAGTAAAGAAGATATAGAGTTTAGCATTAATGGTGTTGAGAATTTAAAAATTATCGGATTGGGAGAAGAACGTGTTGAAATAGCATATTTGAGTAAATATTCAAGTGTATTGAAAATATTCGGGTCAAGTAATGTCTCCTTTGAAAATATTATGATGGGTCATGGATTGGAGACAGATGAATGTGATAAGGAAGTACTCGGTATAGAAGACAGTAGCGGAATAAGTATTGAAAATTGTTCCTTCTATGGTCCCGGGACACATGGAATAATATCAAAAAGAGTAAATCAAATGAATGTAAATAATAGCGTTATTGAAGAGTGCAGTGCAGGGGGAGTTGTTATTGATGAATGTAAAAACATAAACTTTAACAACATTAGTTTTGAAAAAAATACCGGAGATATCTTAATTAAAGTTGATAATTCTCAAAATGTAGTATTTGATGGGGTACAAGACATTCAAAATGACTATGATGTGTTTGAGAAAAATAACAATTCTGCATTGAAAATAAAAAATGTTAAAAAGCAATGAAAGCAATATAAGCTAAATAACAAATCTTGTCGATATATCTAGCATATTCATGTATCCACTACAAATGGCATTAATTGCTTACCAAATCATAGTTATTGGGGGCGGACTTTACTCATGAAAGATGCAAAAAAAGATAAGATTAATATTCATAATTCAACAAGGACAATAATTATTTCTATGGTAACGGTAATTATTATCCTTATACTTATAATAGTTACATCCGGTTTCTGGATTAGCAGCCGGGAAACATATAGAAAAACTCAAATCATTTGCGGGTCAATGGCTTTGGTATTTGGAAGTGCTGTTTTATTCCGGATTGTAAAGTTTTTTAGAGTAATTGATTTGGTAGATCAAAATGCACAGTTGCTTTCAAAAGGAAAGCTTAATATAAGTGATATTTTAGTTAAAAAAGCAAAAGGGCTTGAAGCATTATGTATAGCATTTAATGATATGAAAACCAATCTGTTAAGCTTTACCGAATTAACCAAATTAAACATTGTGACAATATCCGACGCAATAGATACAGTTTCTAAAAGTGTTAAGTCAAGCTACCAAAGTAACGAACAAATTGCTTCAAGCATGGGGGATATTGCCAAAGAATCTCAGAAGCAATTAAAAAATTTGAATAATACACTTGAAAGTATCTATAATGTTGATTCAAAATTGAGTTCCATTGAGCAAAATATTGGAAATATAGAAAATTTAGTTAATTTTGTTGTTGATTCCACAGGCAAAGGTAATAATAATTTGGATGAATATAACCAACAGTTGAATGTAATTACAGATAACCTGATTAATACAACAAGTTTTATAAACAATTTAAATAATGAATTAAAAGAAATATATCAATTGGGTTCATTAATAATAGATATTTCAGATAAGCTTAGGCTGCTTGCATTCAATGCATCTATTGAATCAGCAAAAGCAGGAGAAAGCGGCAGGGGTTTTTCGGTAGTAGCATCTCAAATGACCAAGATGTCTACAGAAACAAGAAATAGTATAACTAAAATTAATAGTCTTTTAAAAAATGTTTCAGACAGTGGTGATAATGTTAAGTCAAGTATTTCAAAATGTGTTGAAAGTTATAATGTAAGCAGGGAACTGTTTTCATCGATAAAGGAGTCCTTTGATACAATTAAAAATAATGCTGATATTTTAAGTTATGAGATAAAAAAGGTTTATTCTGAAGCCAGTGTAATATCAAACAGGACTCATGACGCAAAACAAAAAGGCCAAAACCTTCTTGATGCATCCAATAAAATATCTGCTGAAACTCATGAGGTTGCTGCCGTAACGCAGCAAGAGCTTGCCAGCACGGAGTTGATTGATAGCAATATTGTGTCTTTGAAAAAAATGCTGCAGGGAATTGAAAATCTGATGAAGAGATTTAAAACTGCAGTAACACCGGTAGATGAAGTAAGTAAGAAAACACTGAATATTGCTTTTATAAGCCCAATGGATCATGAATTTTGGTTAGGAGTAAAGCGGGGTGTTACATTTGCAGGAAAGGAACTTTCTGACAGGAATGCGTTTGTAGAATATATAGGGTTTAATCCAAGTAATAATGATATGTTGGTTAACGCCATTAATGAAAGTATAAATAAAGGCGTTGACGGAATCGTTGTTCCAGGTTTCATTGATGGTCTTGCACCTCTAATAGAAAAGGCATATCAAAAAAATATACCTGTAATGATTTTTAACTGTAACTTATCGTTACCTTCAAAAAAGTTAGCCTACTTTGGGCCAAATGTAAATGAGGCAGGAATTTTGGCTGCAGAGTTTATGGCCGAGGCAATAAATGGAAAGGGAAATGTAGCTCTATTCAGAGGCCCTCTAGTTGATCTGGTTCATGAAGCACGAACAGAAAAAATAAAGGAAGGCTTAAAAAAGAAACGAAAAGTAAAACTGGCTTATGAAATTGAATTTATCAACAAAAGCGAGGTTCTCTATGAAGCTGTTAAAAAACTATTGAGTCAAGATAAAAACATAGACGGAATTATCACAACCGGCGGGGATGTATTTATGGTGGCTAATGCCATTAGGGAGTTTAATCTGGTGGGAAAAACCAAAATTGTATGCTTTGATTTTGATAAAACATACTATCCCCTTATAGAAGAAGGCATAATTTACGCAGCTATTGGACAGGATCCTTTTGGGCAGGGACATGACCCCATTATTTATCTATACAATTATCTTGTAACAAAAGAAATGCCTGAAAGTGAGTTTATTTGGACAAGAACCGATGTAATCACTCAACAAAATGTTAAGGATCTTATCTACTAAGAGGCAAGGCAGTATCAAAATTCAAATTTTATAACACGACTTACCTTTTCAACTTCTTCCGGAAGTTTTATGGCTATATTTTCCAACAGTTCTTTCGGAAGATTTAGAAGTTTACTTATTTTATCATAATAAATAAAAGTTGTTTTAGTTCCGAGCACCCCTTCATAATATTTGGTACTTATAAAATCTCCTACATACATAATCTTAACTTCATTACTGAAGTTACAGCTTATAAAAGGAGTATGATGATAACCGACAATTTCTTTAATTTCTTCCGGTAATCCCCACTTATTGCATATCCATATACCGATATCTGCATGTGTTAGTCCGTTTAATATAATCTTTTCTGCGGCTATTTGATGCAATCCTTTTAACTGTAATTCATAAATTTTATCTAAATGGTCCGGTAAGCAGATATCTAAAACTGTTATGCCAATATCATGTATTAATCCATATGTAAAGATTTTCTCTTTATCACATAGACATTCATCGGCAGCAATCATGGAACTTGCAATAGAAGTGCCGATACAATGCTTCCAATACGTTTTATTATTGAATATTTTTGCTCGTCCGCTTTTACTTGGTAATAATAATCTGGTTATAAATGCGATAGCAATCATTCGTGTATTTTTTGCACCCAGATATACAACTGCTTCTTTTAAAGATAAAATTTCACGGTTTAATTTTGAATTAATGTTTAATGTTCGCAATAATGTTGATTCTATATCAGGAACATTGGATAACTTTTCAATGCAATCATTAATGTTAAACTCACAAGGGTCTAACAGCATATCTAAAGTTTCTCCAAATGACTTGGGTATTTTGGGTAAATAATCTGATTGTTCAATTAGACTAATAATTGGATGATTTTGCATTTATAGACTCCCACCTTTGTAATTCCGTATTTAATATAATATATAATCGGAAAAACTTGTTAAAAAGATTAGCAAATACCCCATTGTCTAATATAAGCATGAAATATATAATGTTTTTATATGAGAATTACCAATAAATACGGATTTAATATAAAATTAATATAAATTGATAATGCTAATGATTTATAAGATAAATCACTTTTGATTAAATATTGAAAGGAATGAAATCCATGAACAAATTTAAATTTCAATCCGGCACTAAAGTATTTTTAGGTTCAGATTGTTTGTTTGATAATAAAAATGAGATTTTAAAGCTTGGCAAAAAAGCTTTTATAGTGACAGGCAAGACGTCGGGTCATAGAAGCGGTGCCCTGTCGGATATAGTCAAAATTCTTGATGAAGCGGGAATAAAATACGAAATATTTGATAAAATTGAGAACAATCCTTCACTGCAAAATGTAAAGGACGGAGGCACAGCCTGCAGGATGTCGGGTGCTGATTTTATAATAGGAATTGGTGGCGGATCACCTTTAGATGCGGCAAAGGCCATAGCAATATTGGCTGTTAATGATATTGAACCCATAAAGCTTCTTAAAAATGAATTTACGAAGAAGCCTTTACCTATTGCCGCGATACCCACCACTGCAGGGACAGGAAGCGAAGTTACGGCAGCTTCAATACTTACAATTCCCGAGTATGAGACAAAGATGAGTTTTGTACATGAGGATGTGTTTCCTAAGGTCGCATTCCTTGATGCAAAATATACCGAAAGCATGACAAGGGATGTTGCGGTGAACACTGCTATAGATGCAATGTCCCATGCCATAGAAGGTTATCTTAATAAAACTGCAAGTCCCATGAGTGATATTTTTGCATTAGAATCGCTGAAAATTTTCAGCACATGCATGGAAAATCTGTGTGAAGGCAAGTTTGACAAGGATACAAGGGAAAAGCTTTTATATGCCTCAATGCTTGCAGGTATTACAATTGCTCAGACAGGTACCACTATTGCCCACGGTATGGGTTATTCATTGACATATTTTAAGGATATTCCCCATGGTAAAGCCAACGGTTTATTGCTCACGGAATATTTAAAATATAATTATGAAGCGGCACAGGACAGGGTTGATTCTGTTTTAAAGGCATTAAAGCTCATGAGCATAGATGATTTTGAAAAAATTATGAAAAGGCTTATCAGCAATGATGTTGAGTTTTCACAGGAAGAATTGAAAAAGTATTCCTCCCTGACTATGAAGCAGAGGAGCACAGCGAAGAATTTGCGGGCTGTGAATGAAGAGGAAATGTATGGAATATTGGATAGGAGTTTAAGGAGATAGGTAACGTATTGCAAAAATATTAATCGGTAAATGGGTATATAGTATTCAAATAAATAGTATATATTACCAATAATATAATACCAATGATAGAATATACAAATGATAGAATATACAAATTTCGACCGGATGAAAAAATAACTTATTTCCGGGGAAATAATGTCGACATATAAGGAAATAGAAATGTTGTATAACTGTATAAAGGTAAGGTGAGTGTGTAATGGAGGTTTATTATTACATTAAATCTGAATTGGCTGAAAGTGCGGTAGACTGCGGCATAAAACTGTCGGAACACTATGAAAAGGTTGTTGTTATTAACGGTGAAGAGAAAAAATGTATATCAACATTGCTCAATCCAAAGGATGATTTGGAAAAATACAGATCTTCGGAGTATAAGTGCCTTAAGTTCGAGTTGCCTTCGAGGTTGTGCTATGTAGCAGATAAATACATGTATATTGTTGGGGCCGGCTCAAAGGAAGCCATGGAGATTTACAATAAATCTATTATACCGCTCAAGGACTATATATTCGGTTCTTTCAGGCTGCCTGAATGTCTTGTTTCATGTACTGTAATGCCTGAACAGATAAGTGTTTTGGATAAGAGACTGGATTCACCGATTTTATATGACAATTCTGAAGAGCTTTATATAAATAATATTATCGAGTCATATAAGGAAGAACATGAGGATTTTCAGGATGTACTCCTTTACAGCTTTTATACGAAGCTGGCGGAGCAAAAGAAATTTGACATGATTGTTGATAATGACAATAAAATTGCAATTATTATAATAGATAAGGATAAGGGTAAAAGTATTTCCATAAAGATACCCGATTTGACAAAATATTGACAAAATATTAACAAAATAATGACAAAATTAATTGAATCAGTGTAATTAACGGGATAAATAAAATAAACAAAATTTGCAAAATGATTAAAGGGGTTAGTGAATGCTTGAACACAAAGTTCTTGAAATACTAAAGCAGAATAATGAAAGTTATGTTTCAGGGGAAAGTTTAAGTGAGATTCTTGGAGTTACAAGGACTTCCATATGGAAATATATAAATTCCCTCAAAGAAGCAGGATATAATATTGAATCTGTCACAAGAAAAGGCTATAGGTTAATAGATTCAGAAGATTTGTTAAATGAGTTTGAAGTAGCAAACGGATTAACCAACAGCTTGATTGGAAACAAGATAGTTTGCATAAAAGAAGTTGATTCCACCAATTTTTATGCAAGGAAAATTGCATTGGAAGGAGCAGAGGATGGGACTGTCGTCATTGCAGATGCTCAGACTGCTGGAAGAGGGAGGCTTGGTAGAAGCTGGGCGTCCATGGCCGGTAAAGGGATATGGATGTCTGTAGTGCTAAGGCCTCAAATCAGTCCAGAAGAGGTCCAGATAATCACTTTAGGTGCTTCCGTTGCGGTGGTAAAGGCTATTTATGAAGCGACAGGCATAAAAACCGGGATAAAATGGCCAAATGATATTGTGTATCAGGGTAAAAAATTATGCGGTATTTTGACAGAAATGAATTCAGAAGTCGAAATGGTAAATTTTTTAATTCTTGGTATAGGAATCAATGTAAATCATATTGCTTCCGATTTTCCGGATGAAATAAGAGATTTTGCGACTTCTTTATCCCTTTGTTCAGACGAAATAGATAAAAAATATGTGAAATTATTCAGAAGAAGTGATATAATAAAAAAATTATTATATGAATTAGAAAAAATTTATAATAAAATAAAAAAAGGTGCTGTCAAAGATATAATAGACGACTGGAAAAAATATTCCGCTACATTGGGCAAACAGGTCCGTGTAATGTATAAAAACGACACTTACACAGGAACTGCATTGGACATCAGAGAAGATGGCCGCCTTGTAGTGCAGTGCGATGACGGACATACACGTGATGTATATTCCGGAGAGGTTTCAGTCAGAGGAATTCTTGGTTATCAATAGAAATACTGGAGTTTTGAAATATGATTGTTGATTTTCATGTGCATTGTTTTACCGATAAGCTTGCAGAAAAGGCTTTAAATACTCTATCCCGGCGTGCCGGCATACCTGCGAGGGTTGATGGCACTGTTAAAGGAATAAGGGATTCAATGAAGGATTCAGGTGTGGATTATTCTGTTTTACTGCCTATTGCTACTAAGCCTTCTCAGACTGAGGTAATCAATAATTGGGCTGCATCTGTATGCGGCGATGGAATTATAGCGTTTGGAAGCATACATCCTGATAATGCTGAGTGGAAAGATGAGTTAAAGCGAGTTAAGGATTTGGGTCTTAAAGGGATTAAACTTCATCCCGATTACCAACTTTTTTATATAGATGACAAAAAAATGTACCCTATTTATGAGTATTTATTTTCTTTGGATCTTGTATTGGTATTCCATGCAGGACGGGATATAGGACTTCCGGAGCCCTATCATTGCACGCCGGACAGGCTTTATAAGCTGGTTTGCGACTTTGGGGGAGCCAAAATTGTTGCCGCTCATATGGGAGGTTTTTCATGTTGGGAAGAGGTAGAAAAGTACCTGGTGGGTACCGATATATATTTTGATACATCATACAGTTTTGATTGGATAAGTGATGAGCAGGCAAAGAGGATAATACAAAATCATGGCTATGAAAAGATACTTTTTGCCACAGATTCTCCCTGGACCGATCAAAAGGAAGAAATCAACAAGCTCAGAAATCTTAAGCTTGGTGTGGAAGTGGAAAATGCTATTTTAGGTGGAAATGCATGCAAACTACTTGGGTTAAGGGTATAGATAATAGAAATCTAAATTATGTCTAGGAGGCAATTTTAAATGGTTAAAAAACAAGATTTTCAACAAAACGGGAATAATAATGCTGGAAATCAGAATCAATTAAACAAGGTGCAGAAAGAACAGCAGGATCAGAAAGAACGCAAGGATCAGAAAGAAGTTAAGGAAATGAGAGATAACAGAGAACAGCGTGAAAGAAAAGAGCGGGATAGGAGAGAGCATAGGGAATCGAGAGAACATGTGCATAAAGACAGCAGCTATAGCAGAGGTTATCATAAGGATAATTCCCAAAGACATTCTTACCAGAACAGGACCGGCAACAGCTATGGTAATTCTCATTCCTCAAGCCATAGTTCAACGAGCCATGGAGGTTTATCTTCAGGTTCATCCAACTTTTCATCAAAAGTTAAATTGGAGGAAACTGCTGAGGATATAAGGGCGGACATTGCCAGAATAGAAAAGGAAATAGAACTTGAAATAAAAGAAATAAGAAGCCTCAGATTGGGAATATAGATTTAGGATTATACAGGCATAAGTTAGGGGATGTATTAAGTGATTTTAGTTATGGATGTTGGAAATACCAATATAGTATTAGGTGCGTATGATGGAAAAAAGCTTTTGAATCATTGGAGGATGGGAACCAATAGAGAAAAGACGGCAGATGAATATGGAATGTTTATGATGAGTCTTTTCAGTAATGACAAGATTGATACCAATAATATTGAGGCTGTGATCATTGCTTCGGTAGTACCGCCGATAATGTATACATTAGAGCATGCAATAAGAAAGTATCTCAAAAGGGATCCCGTAATAGTGGGGCCCGGAATAAAAACCGGTATTAACATAAAGTATGAGAATCCGAGAGAGGTCGGAGCGGACAGGATAGTTAACGCAGTTGCTGCCATAGAGTTATATGGTGGTCCTGTAATTGTTGTTGATTTCGGAACTGCTACTACTTTTTGTGCAATAAACTCAAAATCCGATTATCTTGGAGGGGTGATATGCCCCGGAATAAAGGTGTCATTGGAAGCGTTATTCCAGAAAGCAGCAAAGCTGCCAAGAATTGATCTTGTGAAGCCTGAAACTGTAATCGGAAGAACAACCATTGGTAATATGCAGTCAGGTATTATATATGGATATACCGGTCAGGTTGATTATATAGTCAAAAGGATGAAAAAGGAAATAAAAGAGGATAATATAAAGGTGATAGCGACAGGGGGGCTTGCAAGGCTTATAGCCACCGAATCCGAAACAATTGACGAGGTAAACTCTCATCTTACTCTTGAAGGCCTTAGAATTATTTATGAGAAAAATAAATCAGCCATTTGATTTATATTAATTGTGTTATTAAGAAACACTCTAGATTTACCTATCTAAAGTGTTTTTTTAATTTTTGGAACTTTTTCGGTAAACATATCGTCTTATTATATAAACAATTGACTGGAGGGATAATAAAATGAAAATTAGTGTTAAACTGGGCCTAATAGCTTTGGCAATAGCAGCAATAATAGCTCCGATAAAATTGATCAATGCTCAAAATAATGTTACTAACGGTTCAGGGCAGAAGGTCCTTGTTTCAAACAGCGGTAATACTTCGGGAAGTACTGTCCCGTTGAAAAATCATTTAAATGGTGCAGTAGTTCTATACGTGGGAAGCACTCAGGCATTGGTAGACAATGTAGAAAAACAGGTGGATAATGATAGTGATGATGCAAAGCCCTATATTAAAGACGAAAGGACTCTTGTACCCGTCAGGTTTATTGCAGAGGGCTTTGGTGCAAAAGTTAACTGGGATGAAAAAACTTCAACAGTAAATATATCTGTTAATGGGCGAAATATAAAAATGGTGATCGGAAAAACTGCCATGACAGTTGACGGAAAGTCTGTTTCCTTAGATGTTCCGCCTGAAATAACAGGGGGAAGGACTTACATACCTCTAAGAAAATTTGCTGAAGCCATCGGGAAGGAAGTATTTTATGACAGAGGACTGATCATCATAGGCAGTAAAGCTAATATGTATGATATTTCAACCGAAAAAAGTGAAATAGACAGTATAATAGCAAGAGTTAACAACCTTCCTGTTGTCGGTTCTTTTGAAAAGCTCAAAAGCATTTTAAACATCAGTGAAAATTACGATATTGAAAAAAGAAAAAGAGGTTTGGAGGCCATTTTAGATTCGTCTGATGTGAATATTATACCGTTTGCAGAGCAGTCTGCTAAGACAAATGTCAAAGATATATCAAATGACGATTATTCAACTACCAATATACAGGTTGAAGGTGTGGACGAAGCAGATATTGTAAAAACAGACGGTGAATACATATACCAGATCAATAAGGGTAATATAGTTGTGGTTAAAGCATATCCGGAAGAAGAGATGAAAGTCATAAGCACCATAAGCTTTAAAGATGAAATGGTATCTCCCATTGAGCTTTACATAGATAAGAAATATATGACGGTTGTTGCTTCAAATTACAACGATATAGATTATAGTAGTTATAGTGATTTTCGTCCGAATTCTGATGGTACAAAAGTTATTGTTTATGATATATCGGACAGGAAGAATATTAAAAAGGTTCGTGAATTTGGAGTTGACGGCTCATATGTTTCTTCACGAAAGATAGGCTCATCTGTATATTTGGTTTCAAACAAGGATGTCTATTTATATGGAGTTAATGACGATAAAAAAATAACTCCATGTTACAGTGACACTGCCATAAAGGAAGAAAAGGTTAAAGTTGGGTATTCCGATATACGTTATTTCCCTGGTTCTACCGGAAACAACTTTATGATTATAAGCGGTATCAACCTTGATAAAATGGATGAACCTGCAAAAGTTGAGACATACCTTGGTGCAGGACAAAACATTTATTGTTCCCTTGATAACTTGTATGTTTCCATCACAGGTTACACCGGCACAGACTACTCCGGAGATATCAATGAGTTGGCTAAAGCTAAATCCAGAATTATTTCAAATAGAGCTAATGAGATTACAAAGGTATATAAATTTTCTTTAAATAACGGTCAGATAACTTATTTAAAAGAAGGGTCGGTACCGGGAAGGATTCTTAACCAATTTTCAATGGATGAATACAATGGATATTTCCGTATAGCAACTACTGTTGGAAGTGAGGTTAGCGGTACATCAAAAAATAATGTTTATATTCTCGATGACATATTGAATATAAAGGGCAAGATTGAAAATATAGCACCTGGAGAAAAAATTTACTCCACCAGATTTATGGGAGACAGGTGTTATATGGTAACATTCAAGAAAGTAGACCCATTATTTGTAATTGATTTAAAGGACCCTGCTTCTCCAAAGATTCTCGGTGCTTTAAAAATTCCAGGATACAGTGATTATCTGCATCCTTATGATGAAAATCATATTATAGGCTTTGGAAAAGACACTGAGGTTTATGAAGATACTGCATATTATCAGGGGATGAAAATAGCACTATTTGATGTGACGGATGTCAACAATCCGGTTCAGAAATTCCAGGAGATAATAGGTGACAGGGGAACTGATTCGGAGCTTTTAAGAAATCACAAGGCATTGCTTTTCTCAAAAGAAAAGAATCTGATGGCCTTTCCCGTGGATGAAATGAGGATTCAGAATAAAGACAATAATAATATGAATGCAGTAACACAATATGGATATTCATATTTCCAGGGGGCCTATGTCTATAACATCGACCTTGTGAAGGGATTTACACTTAAGGGAAAGATAACTCACATGAATGATGAGGATGCCCTAAAATCAGGTCAATATAGCTTTAAGTCAAACAAAAGCGTTCAGAGGATTTTGTATATAGGTGACACTCTCTACACTCTTTCAAACAGCATGATTAAAGCTAACGATATTAATGATTTAAAAGAGAAGAAATCTGTTTTGATTGATTAAGGAATATGGACAAGGAGTATAGACTTTGTTAAAAAGATAACCCTCGACTTTGTTGTAAGCCTGTGGTAAAATGAAATTAGATAAAAAAATTAACAATATTATTTGCATATCTTGATATCTTTGTGTTTTAAAAGCATAACTGCATGAAAATGTTTAGTTATGCTTTTATTGACAACCGACTCATTTTTAGGCTATTGAGCTACATAATGAAAACATCTTGGAGTACTATTCTGTTACAAAAGGTAAATATGTTAGTTTGGTTGGTACATATTTTATAGATACCATACTGAAGGTATTATTTGAGATGTGTATCTATATTGACCGATTGAGAGAATGGGAGGGGGATGATGCTTATGAGTCAAGTATTTGAAAGAAGAAGGTATCGAAGATATGGCAACGCTATATGCAAAGTCACGATGAGCGAAGACAATAAGAACTGGCAAGAAATTAATATACTTGACATTTCTGCGGGTGGCTTAAAATTTACTTCTACTGAAGATTTAGAAAGTGATAAAAACTATCACTTTGATATTGCGGTATACAACATGCTTTCAGAGTTTAACATGAAGTTTGAGGGAGTAATTGTCAGGAAGGAAGAAAACAGTATTGAAAAGACATATGCTGTAAAATTCATAAACGTAAATAAACATAATCAAATTCAGTTAGATGAGGTTATGGAATCTAGAATAACAGTATCAAAGATAGCCCATCCTGCACCCAGTCATGAAGAGGGAGTTTATACTTTCTTTTTAATCCCTCGTTCGAAGATGAGAAGAAGAATGAAGATATAATAAAATTGAAAAAGGGAAAATTATGGCTCTTATTGATATGATTCAATAGGAGCTTTTATTGTGTCCGGAAATATAAAAAATTAGTTTTATTATTCGGTTTCTATGGTAAAATATCTGATGGGGAGGTAACTATGGAATTTTGCAATATAAATCTTGATAACAACGTATTTTTAGCACCCATGGCCGGTGTCACCGATATGCCGTTTAGGGTGCTTTGCAGAGAGCAGGGCTGCGGCCTTGTATATACTGAGATGGTAAGTGCAAAAGGTATGCATTATAATGATATAAAAAGCAAGGCTCTTACTGCCATAGCAGAAGAGGAAAAACCGGCAGCAGTACAGATATTCGGCTCCGACCCGGATATTTTGGCGGGAATAGCAGAGCAATTGAATAATTCCGATGCATGTTTAATAGATATTAATATGGGATGCCCCGCACCTAAAATTACAAAGAACGGTGAAGGAAGTGCCTTGATGAAAAGGCCGGAACTGGTGGGGGAAATTGTAAAGGCAGTTTCATCAGCATCGAGGAAGCCTGTGACTGTAAAAATAAGAAAGGGCTGGGATGATAGCTCTATCAATGCAGTTGAAATTGCCGAGATCGCTGAGAAAAACGGTGCTAAGGCAATTGCAGTTCACGGCAGGACTAGGGAGCAATATTACAGCGGCAAAGCCGATTGGGAAATAATAAAAAATGTAAAGAAGTCCGTTGGGATTCCTGTTATCGGAAACGGCGACATAGTAACTCCTGAGGATGCTGAGAGGATGTTTGAAGAAACCGGCTGTGATGCTATAATGGTCGGAAGAGGTGCACAGGGAAACCCATGGATTTTCAATAAGATACTTCATTATTTTAAAACAGGTAATATTCTTCCGGATCCTACTCCTGAAGAGAAGATTAAAATGATAATAAGGCATATGGAAATGCTTGTAGAACTTAAAGGGATGCATATCGGGATTTGTGAAATGAGAAAGCATATATCCTGGTATATTAAAGGTTTAAGAAATGCTACCTATGTAAAAGAAAAGGTCTTTAGGCTAACATCAAAGGATGAAATAATTGACATGCTTAGGGTGTATATGGAATCTATTACATAAAGAGTAACCAAACAAAATCAAACGCACAACCAGTTTATGGTATTGATAAATAATAATATTATGAAGTATTGATTTTAAATTTACCGAGTGGTAATATAATCTAAGTAGTATATTTTATAAGACTATATTCTGAGGAGTAGATGAAATGTTTAAGCTGCCCTTCTTCAAAAACAGCTTGCTTAGTATAGATATAGGTTTTAGAAACATTAAAGTAGTTGAAGTGATAGTTGAGAAAAATAAAGAAATTTTTATAAAGAATTATGGTATTGCTTCTACTCCAAGAGATTGCATAAAAAATGGAGCTATTAAGGATGTTTATAAGGTAACAAACGAGATAAGGAAGGTTATAATTGAAAATGGTATAAAGTCCAAAAATGCCAAGATTGTCATGTCAGGAACTAATATTATATCCCGTGTTTTTATGATTGATAAGGCTCCCGGTCAGGACATTGACGGGTTAGTCCGCGATACTGTCAAGAATAATATGCCTATTAATACCGATGAGCATCAAATTGATTATAAAGTGTTGCAGCAGTTGAAAGAGAATGATATTACCAAGGTAAAGGTGTTTGTAACAGCCGTAGCAAAAAGTATTATTAAGAGCTATATAGACATATTGCTTGAGCTGGGGTTAAAGCCTGTATCGGTAGATATTCCTGCCAACAGTACTGCAAAGTTTTTTAACAGGGATATAAGGGTTATTGAAAGTGAGTCCTGGTATAAGAAGCAGAAGCTTAATAAAGTAAATCAAGATACATTCGCAGTTCTCGACTTTGGATCTGAAACTACCATAGTAAACATACTTAAGGATAGGGTTTTGGAATTTAATAAAGTAATTTTATCAGGAAGCAGTAACCTTGAAGGATTAGTCTCAAGTAATCTGGGGATTAGATTGGATGAAGCCGAAAGGTTAAAGAAAATGTACGGTATTGCAAAGCCTGACATAAATGCCAGTGAATTGCAAATAAAGATACAGCATATAATGAAGGATAATATTGATAAAGTTATAAGACAGATACACCAATGTTTTGAGTTCTATGAAAAAAGATGTTACGGTTCAAAAATAGGAAAAATTTATGTTATTGGTGGAGGGTCATTATTGAAAGGACTGAGGGAATATCTTGAGGATACATTGGATGTTCCTGTATATCCCGTTGGACTGTTAAGTATTGACGGTGTTAAAATAAACCATGGATTGGATGGAGACAGGTTAAACTTTCTCATTAATTCAGTCGGTATAACATTATAAAATATATAAAATTCATAATAATATTTTGTAAATGACACCTTTATAGATTAACATTTTATTAGTCTAATTAAGGTGTTTTTTTAATATGGAAAGGAGAATGCAATTATGCCGGAAAATAATAAAAACAACATGGAGGGTAAAACTCCAAATGCTTCAAAGGTTGAAATGACACAGTTGGTGCTGCCTAACGACACAAATTTATTAGGGAATTTGCTTGGCGGCACACTTATGCATTGGATGGATATTGCAGGTGCTCTGGTAGCTTCAAGACATTCCAACAAAATTGTTGCTACTGTTGCACTTGACAGTTTGGATTTCAGGCATCCTGTAAGAGTGGGTGAACTTGTCACTCTTAAGGCTAAGATGACATGGGCGGGAAGGACCTCCATGGAGGTATCCATAAATGTATATGCTGAAAACTTGAAAACCGGTAATGTAATATTGACCAATAAAGCCTTTTTGACATTCGTGGCTTTGGGTGATGATTGCAAACCCACATTGGTTCCGCCTCTTATACCTGAAACCGATGAAGAGAAAAAAGATTATATTGAAGCTGAGAAAAGAAGAGAAGAAAGGCTAAAGAGAAGAAACAACAGTTAATTTGTTTCAATTAATCTGCATAAGTTCCGGATAAGAATAATATTTATATTTATGATTATTATATTCGGAGTCTTTATGTCAAAGAAATCTTTTGTCAGTGGTGCAATCATATTGATGATTGCAGGATTTATAGTAAAAATATTCGGATTTGTATACAGGATATATTTATCCAATTTAATCGGCTCTGAGGGGATGGGGCTTTTTCAGCTGATATCCCCCGTATACTCTCTTATAATTCTGACATTGACTTCAGGTGTGTCCATAGCTGTTTCCAAAATGGTTGCAGAGGAACTGGCCAAAAACAACCTGATAAATATTAGAAGGATAACATATTGTGCTTTTGTAATTTCATTGGTTGCAGGGCTTTTTATATCGGGCGGCATTTTTTTCTTTATTGATTTCTTCTCACGTGAAGTATTAAAAGATGCAAGGACATATATTTCACTTCTCATACTGGTGCCGTGTATACCGGTAATAGCTGCTTCGTCGGCATTAAAGGGCTATTTTTACGGTATACAGCAGGTGACACCTACAGCTATATCACAGATATTTGAGCAGGTAGTGAAAATATCGGTTGTAATGCTTTTAGCATCACGTATGATGGGAAAAGGTCTCGAATATGCCTGTGCAATGGCCACATTAGGTATGGCCCTCGGCGAAATAGCAAACCTTTCACTTCTGATTCTTATCTATAAGTTTAAAAAGCATAAATTTTATAAAAATGTTTCAAGAAAAGGCTTGATGCGAAAAAGAAATATAATCAAGGAGATTGTAAGGACAGCTTTTCCCGTTTCAGTAAATAGGTTTATTACATCTGTAATGGGTGCCTTTGAATTGATTCTTATTCCAAGGAGGCTTTTGGAAGGAGGACTTAACTACTCTGCCAGCATGATGGAGTATGGAAAGCTTACAGGTATGGCCATGCCTCTTATATCCTTTCCGTGCATTGTAACCTCATCACTTGCCATAACATTGGTGCCGGCGATATCCGAAGCTTTATCTACCAAACAATACAGATCTGTAAATTATAGAATATCAAAATCCATTCAATTTACATTTATTCTTGGATTTATTTTTACATCAATTTTTCTTGCATTTCCCCATGAAATAGGCGGTATTCTTTATAGAAGGGAAAAGGTAGGGGGATTGCTTTTTATGCTGGCATTTACATGTGTATTTACATATCTGCAGCAAACCCTCTTAGGTGTTTTAAACGGTATGGGCAAGCAGGCGGTATCACTGAGAAATTCAGTTATAGGCAGTGCAATTAGGATAGGTTTTGTTTATTTTGCAATACCCGTCTACGGTATATTGGGCTATATTGTAGGAATAATAATAAGCTCAGGTTTTGTATGTGTTTTAAATCTCGCTACAGTCATAAATACGACAGGGATGACCATTGATTTTCGCAATTGGCTGATAAAGCCGGGAGTAGTTTGTGCTGTTTTGTTTTTTATAAGCAAATATATTTACAGCTTCTTTAGCATATTTACAACGAATTTTGTATTTAATACGGTTTTTGCTGTGGCGGCAGATGTTTGTATAGGCCTGATGCTGATGGCAGTAATAGGCGTATTGAATAAGGATGAAATGAAGAGACTTTATAAAACTAAAAGAAAATAGAATAAAATCAAAATACAATGAAAATGCGTAAAAATTCATGATATGATGAGATAATTTGATTTAATTAAAATTTTTTCAAAACGAAGGTCAAAGAAAGTCAAGAACAAGTTTTGCTTATAGACCATATAATATGGTATAAAATAAATGTAAGGTCAAAGAAAGTCAAAATCAAAATGGAGGTGCTGTTTTATGTTTGGATTAACACCAAATTTTAGAAGGCAAAACAATATTGCAACAAGAGGCAATAGCATATGGGATATTAATAATGTGTTTGAAGAGTTTTTCAGAGAACCGTTCTTCCAGTCAGGTTTTTTGGCAGTAAACGCAATAAAGGCCGATATACGTGAAAACGACAAAGAATATATAGTTGATGCGGAAATACCCGGAGTAGATAAGGAAAACATCAAGCTTGAACTAGTCAATGATACATTGACAATATCGGCAGAACATAAGGCTGAAACAGAGGAGAAATCTGAAAATTACTTAAGGCGTGAAAGAAGAGTCGGTTCTTTCTCAAGAAGCTTCTACGTCCCAAATGTGAAAAATGAAGATGTAACAGCTAAGTACAACAATGGTATTTTAACAATAACCCTTCCAAAGGAAAAGGGAAAGCACAAATCCAACAGAATTGAAATACAGTAGAAAAGCTACTACAATATAGGTAAATTTCTATAAGATTCGTTACTTTTTTCCATAAGCTCGATGGTTTTGCACAGGGTCTCGACCCCCCTATAAATATTTTCAACATGGACTGACGCAAAGCTTAACCTGATGTTATTCAATTTCTGTGAAGAGTTGCTGCTGTAAAATATTTTGCCCGGTGCAAAAACCATATCATTTAAGGCACATAGATTGGCGAGCTTATTTACATGAAAGCCTGGAGAAAGGTTAAGCCAAATGTTTAAACCTCCTCCGGGCTTTTTGTAATTTACACTCTTGGGCAGGTTGGCATCTAAAGCATTGATTGTCCTTATATATCTCTCCTTGTATATATCGTACATGAATCGAGAGTGCTTGTCCCAGAAGCCTTTTCGGATATATAGATCAAATGCTCTTTGAATAAGTCCGGATGTGGAAATGTCGGTAGCATGCTTGGCTTCAATTACATTTCCGAGAATGCCTGGCGGTACTATCATAAACCCAAGGCGCAGACCCGGCATAAATATTTTTGAGTAGCTTTTAATAAATATGACCCTGTTGCTTTTATCCATGGATTTTAATGTGATGTATTTCCTGTTTTCAAAATCAAGATCACTTACATAATCGTCTTCTATTATGTATAGGTCATATTTGTCGGCCAGCTTTAGAATTTGCTCACGCTTGTGGTTTGGACATGAATAACCCGTAGGATTCTGGAATGAAGGTATGGAATAAAGAAGCCTGGGTTTGTATTTTTTAATGGTATACTCCAGAATATTGAGATTCATTCCGTCGTCACAAAGCTCAACATCTGCAATTTTGGCTCCTCTTGACTTAAAAACAGCTATAGCACCGGCATAGGTAGGACTTTCGGTTATTATATATTCTCCTTGTTTTAATAAAGCTTTTGATATTATATCTATACCCTGCTGGGCACCTGAAATTATTTGAATATCGTCAGGATTGCATGAAACCATTGAGTTTCCAAGGACTTTACATATAGATTCCCTTAAAGGGTAATAGCCTTGGCTGTCTTGATAGCCGAAGGCATTGCCCTTATCTCTTTCAAGAACCTCATTTAATACAACTTTGAAATCATCAACAGGAAAAAGATCCGGAGTTGGAGTAGCACTGGCAAAGTTAATGCTGTTTTCTGTCAGGCTTACCTGTCCGTTGTTAATCAATGCGGATTCCTGTGTATAAACCTCATCCAATACAAGGCTGCCTTGTAAATGCATGCTTTTACCGGATATCAAAAAGTTATCTGATACAAATGTACCGCTGCCGGGCTTTGTATAAACATAACCATCCTTTTCAAGCTCTCTGATGGCTGTAACCACTGTAATCCTGTTAATGCCAAGCTCTTTGGACAGTTGCCTTATTGACGGCAGCTTGACATCACACACAAGAGTTCCGTCTGCAATTAGGGTTTTAAGCTTTTCATAAAGCTGAACATATAACGGTAGTGTGCTATCCTTATCAAATTTTATCAAATCGATGATTTCAACCATATTACCCGCCTATTTAATGAAATTGATTATAATGGATATAATGGCTATAAAAGCCAGAATAATCATAAACCTTTGCTGCTTTCTAATCTTAAATGCAAGGTTTGTATTGTCCCTGATCACTGATGAGAGTTTGCGTTCAAGATCTTCTTTTTCCTGGTTCAGGGTTATAAATAAGTTGGTGTTGTGTTCGTTTGGAAAGAGCGGCGAATCATCGCCTTGGCCCTTGCTCTCCTTATAAGAATATAGGAGCATCCTCGCAGCTGTCAAGGGTCCGTCTTCAACCATATCGGCCACTTCATCGGCTAGGCTGCGTCCCATTGCAGTAATCACAGGTGTCTGCATTTGAGATATTGTTTCCAATACATTTAATTCATCAAATAGATTTCTTTCCAAGCAGTCCACATCTGTTATCAATATTGCATCGTAATATTTATTTTTGTCCAATGACTGGAGAAGCTCTACTATATCATCGGATTTGTATGCATCGATATAATGGGAGGAAACTTCAAAAAAACCGGAACTTTTAAGGTAATTGTCAATTTCAGCCGATGCTTTGCTGTCTTTGGAGGATATAACCATCAGTTTGAAGAAATCCATATTATCAAATGACAGAGTTTTTTTGGACGTCTCTAATAGTCCTCTTTCGTTCAACAAGGACAAAATTGACTCCTTTTTATTACTACCGACATTTGAATCAATAACTCTTGATGCTTTAAACTCAATAAAGTTAAACTGATTTTCGATGTTGTTGTCATAAATGTTAAACATACCGTATAAATTGATCCTGTTTCCCGGTTCTATTCCCGAAAAGTTACCTGCTTTTTTGGGTATGAATACATTCATAATACTTCCTTCATCACTCTGTATCTTGAAGTTGGTACCGTACTTATGCCTTTCAATATCGGAACAAATAGTACCCTCAAGAATATAACTTCTTTTGATAGCATCATTTCTAAAGAATGAGCCTTTCATGTTCTGCATGAATAGACTGCGGAATTCATCTATGGATATTTTTTCCGCTTCCTTATTGACGTTAATTGGTTCTTTTACCGCCATCTGCATACCCCCGTTTGAAATATTAAAACTTTATAAACTATAAATAAACATTTTATAAACTTGTTATAATCATTCTACCACATAAATCTATTAATTAGAACTATTTTTGTTGGACTAAATTTAATATAGTATTATAAATTTATTAGTGGTATAATTAATTTTCGGAAAACGGTAAACCACCGAAAAAAGGGGTGCAGGAAATGAATGAACCAGCAAACGGACAAGCTGATTTTAAAATTGACAGACAAGCGTTTAAAAGAACCATCCCGGAAATAACTGCCGAGGCTGTAAAGCTCATAAGAGGCTTATTTTTGAAGCTCAGAATCACAGAGAGCGGATCTTTGCTGAGGGCAGGCAGCGGCATTACCATAATTAAAAAGAATGCAGCCATAAAGCTAGGAAGAAAAGTACAGCTTTATAAAGGCGTCAAGCTAAGTGCATTTGGAAATGAAAATTTTTCGGAAATAATAATAGGAAATAATACATCAATAGGTGACAGGACAGAAATACATGCAGGAAAAAAGGTTGAAATAGGAGACCGATGCAATATATCCTGGGATGTTTGCATAATGGACAGGGATTATCATAAATTCAACAGTCCTACTGAGGAGATTAAGCCTGTTAAAATTGGCAATGATGTTTGGATAGGCTGCAATGTATTGATTTTAAAAGGCGTAACAATAGGGGATGGAGCTGTTATAGCTGCAGGAAGCGTTGTTACAAAGGATGTTGCACCAAAGACTCTCGTAGGCGGAAATCCGGCCAAGGTGATTAAGGAAGGAATTTACTGGATACCATGAAAAGCGTAGCAAAATCTATCGGCATTGTTACTATACTAATGCTGTTTTCAAGAGTTTTGTCATTAATTAGCAGCAGCGTTTATGCAGCAAAGTTTGGAAGAACTATTGAAATGGAGATATACTCCTTTTCGCTGCAAGTGCCGCTTATAATATTTAACAGCCTGGGTACCGCTCTGGCAACAGTTGTGATACCCATATTTTCAGGGCATATTACCACAGGTAAAAATGAAAGGGCATACAGGTTTGCAGATAAGATAATTACCATAACCGTGGTCCTTACATTGGCTTTTTCTGTATTATGCATATTGGCAACACCGCTCATAACTTACCTGATACCTAAGTTCAGGAATCAGAATTATGAATTGACAGTGTTTGCATTAAGGGTAATGTTCCCTATAATGATATTTTATGGACTTAACTATATATTACAGGGGATTTTACAGTCTTTTGGAAAGTTCAATATGCCTGCATTGGTTAGTTTGCCAAGCAGCCTTATTGTAATATTATACTCTTTATTTTTGAGCCAACGTTTTGGGGTGAAGGGGCTCGTTGTAGCTACCTTTATCGGGCTTACAACACAGGCGCTTATCCTGATTCCGCCTATTTTCAAAACCGAATACAGGTATTCACCATCCCTCATATTTAAGGATCAGGATATAATCACAGCTGCAAAGCTGGTGCCTCCGGTACTCATAGGTACATCGGCCTATTCTGTGAATATGCTTTTCAATAACATATTCTGCACAAGGTTTGAAGAAAATACAGTATTTATGATGAACTGGGTACAGAATTTAGTTCTTTATGCGGTTCTTGCATTTGTATATTCCGTCACGGCTGTAATATTTCCAAAACTTTCCATGCATGCTGCCCAGAATGACATGGCAGGGTTTAAATCAAGCCTTGTCAAGATATTAAGCTCGGTGACATATATACTTATCCCTGTCACTGCAGGCTTTATAGCTGTCAGGTATCAGCTTATCGAGCTATTGATAAAGTGGGGAAAAATAAATCAGGATGATGTGAATTTTGCAGCAGTGCTCATGGCTCTTTATTGTATAGGTATTGTGGGTTTTGGCTTAAAGGAAGTGCTGGACAGGGCTTTTTACTCCCTCAAGGACACTAAAAAGCCTGCTGTAAACGGTGTGATAATGATGGTAACAAACATTACATTAAGCCTTATTTTTGCACGTTTTATAGGTGTATTCGGAATACCTCTGGCATACTCCATATCATCGCTGTCCGGGTCATTGATCCTTGTTTTTCTTGTAAGAAAAAAGATTGGAAATCTGGGCTTAAGGAGCTTTGCAATAAATGCAATAAAGGTCATTGGTGCAAGCACTGTAATGTTCTTGTTGGTTATTGGAATAAGCATGTTCCTTAGCAATTTCTCTTTCGGCATGTTTTTGATAGATAGATGTATTAAGCTGTTTATTCCTGTTGTTTTGGGAGCATTGAGCTATTTTTTAGTGACTTATTTTATAAAGGTTGAAGAAGCTAAAGATATGTTGGGCAAGGTATTATCAAAGCTTCCCGACAAGAGAAAGATTAGTTGATTTGCAGGATACATCATTGATGAGAAATAAATATCATGTTTGGAGGTAACGGATGAAAAAAATAAGCTATTATATTTGTCTGATACTTTACTATGCCATTGGAAGGCATTTGCCGGGATCTGATCTGCCATACGGTTTTGGTACAAAGAAAATAAGAAGGTTTTTGTGCAAAAGAATTTTTAACAAGACAGGAAAAAACATAAATGTAGAGCATGGGGCATTTTTCGGTTCGGGCAGGGATATTGAAGTTGGAGACAATTCAGGGATAGGGCTGAACTGCAGGATTGCAGGACCTTTAAAAATAGGCAGGGATGTTATGATGGGGCCTGATGTTATGATATTTACACAGAACCATGAAAACAGCCGAATCGATATACCCATGAACCTTCAAACGGCACCTAAAAAGCCTGTGGTTATTGAGGATGATGTTTGGATAGCGGCCAGGGTCATAATATTGCCGGGGGTCACCGTGCACAAAGGAGCTATTTTGGGGGCAGGTGCAGTGGTTACAAAGGATGTTCCCGAGTATGCAGTCGTTGGAGGCAATCCTGCAAGGATAATCAAATTTAGAAACGGAAATCAGGTTCAAAACAGCGAACAAATTCAAAATAGAAATACAGGTGATAAAAATGATTAAGGTTTTATACTTGATAAACCATGCAGGGAAGGCCGGTACCGAAAGGTATGTACAATCCCTTGTTGAGAGGCTTAACGGCAAAGAGATAGAGGCTTATCTTGCGTACAATGAGGAAGGACTGTTGGTTGAAAAGCTTTCAGAGCTTGGAGTTACATCCCACAGGATTAACATGAAAAATCCTTTTGATTTAAAGGCGGCATACAATTTAAACAAATTGTGCAGGAAGCTTAAAATTGACCTCATACATACCCAGTATCTAAGGGAAAATTATGTAGCCATGTGGTCACGGTTGTTTAATCCCAGGACAAAGGTCATGTACACAAACCACTTCATACTTGAGAACAATGCCATATTGAGATTTTTTAACAGGCTGTTGACTCCCCTTGAAGCAAACATTGCGGCTGTATGCAACAAAGGCAAAGAAATGATGATACGCAACGGGGTCAACGGCAAGAAAATTAAGGTTATTTTTAACGGTGTTGACCCGGAAGAATGGGGAGGCCCGGTAGAGTCAACAATGAGGCAGGAGCTTAATATTGATGACGATACCTTTGTAATGCTGTGTGCATCAAGGTTTGCATATGATAAAGGTCACGAATTTCTTATTGATTCCATCGCAGAACTTAAAAAGATGACTGATAAAAAATTTGTTTTAGTGCTGGCAAATGACGGGCCGTTTTTTGAAGAAAGAAAAAAACAGGCATTGAATTTAGGGCTGGAAAAGGATATTATATTTACAGGATTTAGAAAAGATATTAAAAATCTTATTTACGGCAGCGATCTCTATATAAATTCATCGGCTCATGAGGCTTTGAGCTTTGCCATACTGGAAGTTTTGGCCTGTGGCTTGCCAATAATTGCAACAGATATGGGAGGGAATGGAGACATAATAAACAGTGAGACAAACTGTGGTATATTGGTAAAATATAATGATTCAAAGGGACTTGCCGAGGCTATAATAAAAGTTATGGATGATGAAAAGCTCCAAAAGACCTTGAGAGAGAATGCGTTAAAAACCATCAGAGAAAAATTTAATCTTGATAAGATGGTTATGGAAACATATAATTTATACAAGGAAAGTTTGAAAAAATAAGAAAAAAATAAGAAAAAATAAGAAAAAATAAGAAATTAAAGAGAAAGTTTATTGAGCGGAGGATGTGTAGAAATGATATTGGATAGTAAGGGAAAGCTTTTTGGTAAGATTAGTATTGTGGATGTATTGATTTTATTGGTTGTCATAGGAGCAATTGTTGGCGTTGGCTATAAGCTTACACAGTCGGAAGTTGGAGTTGGTGTTGCACTTGCCAAGCAGGATAAGATTGAGATAAGCTTTTATGCCGATGAAGTTCCGAATTTTGTGACAAGTGCTGTGAGCAAAGGAGATTTGGCTAAGGATTTTGAAAGAAATGTTGTTTTTGGAAATGTTACAGATGTAGTTGTTGCTCCTTCTAAAAGCTGGGCTTCTGATAATAATGGAAAAATTGTTACATCGACTAAAGAGGGTTTTTCATCCATTAAGGTGACTGTTGAAGGAACCGGGGTATTTAGAGACGGCAAATCTTCCTCAGGAGTTGCATTTGGCAGTGCTGATTTTTATACAGGAAGGACTACTATTCTGCTTGTAGGAAATGCAACTTTCCAGTGCAGAATATATGATATAAAGAAAAAGGGGTAATGCTTCTTGATTAATATATTGAAAAATAGTTTGGTAATAGGCTTTATTGTTACCCTTATACAAAGACTTCAGGTTGCATATAAGGAAAGTCTTATAGCTAAAATTGCAGCTTATTTGTCAACAAAATTCAGAGAACTTACCGATAATAGTAAAATTATAAGCTTTGTAAAGAGAAGGGACTACTATTCCAGGGTATTGGAGCACAGCTTTTTTATAAGCCTGTTCGATAAAGCCATGAATGTGATTCCCAGATTTTTAAACACTTATTATACAAAGTATGGCAATATATTTTCTGAGAGTATTATAGTAAGGTTTGCTATCAATATACTTAGGAGAATGGAAATAATACTGGCATTAAGTCTGGTGTTCATAATAATAGTTCCCCATGAAAATTGGAACAATTTATACACAACAATTATTGCACTGGCACTTACAGCCATGCTGTTTCTAAGAATAGTTTTTCACAGGTTTGAAAGCTTTAATGTTAAAGCTCTTGATTTTGCATTGATTCTTTTCATGCTTTGCGTTTTGCTGGCAACAGGCAATTCATTCTTTCCAAAGGAAAGCATGAGGTTTCTGATATTTTTTGCCACATGCTTTTTATTTGTGATAGTTATAGTAAGCTCTGTAAATACCGAAAGATCATTGAACAATTTTATAGAAATATTGCTGATTGGGGTTACTATTACAGGGCTTTACGGAATATATCAGGCCAAGATATTGGGTATTCCTGTTGATCCTTCATATACCGATATAATTACAAACTCCGATGCAAAAGGGCGTGTATTTTCCACTGTGGGAAATCCCAACAACTATGCGGAGATACTTCTTATGACAATACCTTTTTATTTTGCAGTGGTATTGAATTCTAAGAGCCTTATTAAGAAAATAGTGTATTCATTGCTGGCTGTACCGCCGTTAATATCCCTTGTATGGACCAGTTCGCGTTCTGCATGGCTTTGTTTTGCAGGATCTGTTCTTATATTTGTATACTTTAAAAATAAAAAGCTTTTGCCGTTGTTTATACTGGCTGGAATAGCATTTATGCCTTTTATGCCCCAAAGCATATACAGAAGGCTCATGTCGTTGACACAAGCCGATACATCGGCCCAGTACAGGGTCAAGATTTACAAGACCGTTATACCAATGTTTGTGGAGTATTGGAAAGCCGGAATAGGACTTGGAACAGACGTATTTATGGGTATTTGCAGAAACTACTATCAATATACATCGAAAGTTCCTCCCCATTCACACAACCTGTTTTTACAGGTTTGGATTGAAACGGGATTGATGGGGATAGTATCTTTTGTTTGGTTTATTGGAAGGCTTATTAAAAAGTGCATTCTCAATTTATCAAACAAGACAGATGCAAACATAAACAATATACTCATTGCCGGTATATGTTCGGTAATAGGCGTTTCGGTTATGGGATTTGCAGAGTATATATGGTACTATCCGAGGGTTATGTTGATCTTCTGGGTAGCTGTGGCAATAGTTTTGGCGGCACTGAGTATTTCAATGAGAAAAAGGGAAGGAATAAGCCATAAAAGCGTAGAGTATTGATAGAATCCCATTATTTTTTGCATTGAATTTAGGATTGGATTTAGAAATGTTAAGTCAAAATGATTAAGTTAAATTGTTAGGATAAGTAAGTAAAATATTACTTCCCCTTAGCTATATTAAATACATTATTAATCTTACATATAGCGATAGATATGAAAAGATTAATGGCATTTAATATATAATAATGGTTATAGGTGAGTAATATTTTACTTATTTATTATTATATGGCAATTATTGATTGTAATAATGCATGATAATTAAATTTGGTAGTTAATAATTGTGCCAGGGAGGTTTTAGTATGAAGGTTGCTACGCCGGAGCAGGTCGGCAGAATGGATAATGAGACTATAACACAAATTGGAATACCGGGAATTGTACTTATGGAAAATGCCGCATTAAAGGTGGTTCAAGAGATAATAAAGAGTTTGGGAAATGTAATAGGAAAAAAGGCAGTTGTTTTGGCAGGCAAGGGGAACAATGGAGGAGATGCTTTTGCTGTTGCAAGGCATTTGCATAATATTGGCACTCAAGTAATAGTATTTATTACATCAAAAAAATCCGAAATAAAGAATGATGCTGAAATAAACTTGAAAATAATCGAAAAGATTAATATAGAGACTGTAGAGATCATGAGTCAGGATGAAGTTTTGAGGCTCAAAAAGAAACTTGCGACATGTGATGTTGTAATAGACGGTATTTTCGGAACAGGTTTTAAGGGCCAAATAAGCGGCATTATAGGTGAAATAGCAGAGCACGTAAATATCTGTTCGAAATATGTTATTGCAATAGATATTCCCTCCGGTGTAAACGGTGAAACCGGAGAGGTTTTGGGTAAATGCATAAGGGCTCATAAAACTGTAACATTCGCTTTTCCAAAGACGGGACTTTTAATAAATCCCGGCTGTGAATATACAGGTGAGCTTGTAGTTGCCGATATAGGCATCCCACAAATAGTAAGCGATGCCGTAAATATGGAAACAACATTATTGGATGAGAGTCATGTATCCGGCATAATTCCGATAAGACAAAGAGAAAGCAGCAAGGGCGATTTTGGAAGAGTTTTAATTGTAAGCGGCTCAACGGGTATGACAGGCTCGGGCTGCCTTTGTGCAAAGGCTGCATTAAGAGCGGGAGCCGGACTTGTGTATCTTGGAGTTCCTTCATCATTAAGCGGTATTTACGGTTCTCAATTGGTGGAGACCATAGTTGTTCCTTTTGAAGATAAGAGTAGGGGATATCTTTCAAAAGAGTGCATTAATGAATTTTTGGAGAAAATGGAAAAAATGGATGCAGTTGCTATTGGACCCGGTATTTCATGCCGTGAGGATATTGTAAAAATTATGGGTGAGCTGCTGGAAGCTGCCGATGTACCGTTGGTACTTGATGCGGATGCATTAAATGCGGTATCGAAAAATGTTGATGTATTGAAAAAGTCCAAAGTACCTGTAATAATTACGCCACACCCCGGTGAAATGTCAAGGCTCACAGGAGCGAGCATTGAAGATATTCAAAAGAACAGGATAAAATACGCGAAGGAATTTTCTGATAAATACAATGTAATAACTGTATTAAAAGGGGCAAGAACAATAATTGCTACTCCTGACGGGAAAATTTATATTAATCCTACGGGAAATCCGGGAATGTCTACTGCCGGTACAGGTGATGTTCTGACAGGTATTATTGCAGGCTTTTTAGGTCAGGGCATAAAGCCTGAAGATGCGGCAGCGGCAGGTGTTTTTCTTCATGGCTTATCAGGGGACATGGCAGCCTCTAAGAAAGGTGAATATGGACTTATAGCAGGGGATTTGGTTGAGGAACTGCCCTGTGCAATAAACACGATTTTACAAAAGAAGGGATAGAAATGGATTATAAATTTAACAGGGCATGGGCTGAGGTTGATCTTGATGCTATTGCTCACAATTTAAGAGAAATTAGAAGAATAACAAATAAAAAATCGGAAATAATGGGAGTAGTAAAGGCAGATGCATATGGACACGGTGTTATGGAAGTGGTTAGGACAATATTGGAAAACGGTGCCACATGCCTTGCCGTGTCAATGCTTGATGAGGCTATACAGCTTCGAAAAAACAATATTGATGTACCCATATTGATTTTAAGCTATACAGATCCCATAAGGGCTGCCGATATTATAAAATATAATGTTACTCAGGCTGTTTTCAGCCACGATCTTGCAAGAGCATTGTCTGAAGAGGCTGTAAGGCAAAGGAAGAATGTAAAAATTCATATAAAAATAGATACGGGTATGACAAGGGTAGGCTTTATGCCGGGGTACAGTGCTGTTAAAAATGTGTTGGAAATATGTAAGCTGCCAAGAATCATTGTGGAAGGTATTTTTACCCATTTTGCATCAGCGGATGAAGCGGATAAAAGCTATACCAATTTGCAATTTGAAAGGTTTATGGGAATCTGCAATGAGCTTAACAGGATAGGAGTGTATATACCCATTAAGCATGTGGCAAACAGTGCAGCCATAATAGAATTCCCCAACATGCACTTAAACCTTGTAAGACCTGGTATTATTCAATACGGGATGTATCCGTCCGATGAAGTTGATAAGAGTAAAATTGATTTAAAATCTGCAATGACTTTAAAAGCAAATGTAATACTTGTGAAGGAAGTTGAGAATAATACATATATAAGCTATGGAAGAACATTTAAGACTTCCAGGGTAAGCAAGATTGCAACAATACCTATTGGATATGCAGACGGCTATACAAGGCTTATGAGTAACAAAGGAAAGGTTTTGATAAATGGAGAGTTTGCACCGGTAGTCGGAAGAATTTGTATGGATCAATGTCTTGTAGATGTTACAGATTTTAAAAGTGAAGTTAAGGTTGGAGATGAAGTGGTTATATTCGGCAAGCAGGGAGGTAACGAAATCACTGTTGAGGATATTGCTTCAATTATGGGGACCATCAACTATGAAGTTGTATGCATTATAGGTAAAAGAATACCAAGAGTTTATTTGAAGGGAGGCAAAATACAAAAGGTGCTTAATTATCTTATTTAGGAATATAATAGAACAAAAAATATATAATAAAATAGAAAACGGTTTATTCTTATGGGGGTATCTTACTTAAAGCTTGATTGCCAATAATTACAGCGATTTTAAGACAGGAGTAATATTATTTTAATTTGACCCATGAATATTAGGGAATATATAATTATATATATAGTATTAAATGCAGTATTTCAAAAAGCAGTATCCTTTCTATTTATGGCTTTAAAGAGTACATACCGCTGCATAGCAGCATATAGCTTTATCAGCATATAGCTTTACCAGCAGTGAGTCCCGTAAGTCATTTTAAGATAGGAAACCCGAAAATAAGAATGGGGGGTTATTTTTGTCTGATTTAAAGAAAATATTGGTGAGTCTTCCTGACAATCTATTAAAAGAGGTTGATGAAATAATCGCTGTTGAAAAAATAAACAGGAGTGAATTTGTCAGGAAAGCAATGAAGCTTTATATAAGAGAGAAGAGAAGAATCGAAATGAGGGATAGAATGAAAAAAGGCTACCAGGAGATGGCTGAAATTAATGCTAAACTGGCAGAGATGTGTTTTGATGCGGACAATGAGCAGCAGCAAAAATATGAGGAAAGTCTCGGGGAGTTGGAAATATAGTGGTAATAAAGCGTGGAGATATTTTTTATGCCGATTTGAGTCCGGTAATCGGATCTGAACAGGGTGGCGTAAGACCCGTTTTGATTGTTCAAAATGATATTGGCAATAAGTATAGTCCTACTGTTATAGCAGCAGCCATAACATCCCAAATTAATAAGGCGAAGCTTCCTACCCATATAGAAATAAGTGCTATGGAGTATGGTCTTTCGAAGGACTCTGTTATACTGTTAGAACAGATCAGGACTATTGATAAAATGCGGATTAGGGAAAAAATAGGACGACTAGACGATGAATTGATGGAAAAAGTAAACGATGCTATCAGCATCAGTTTTGGACTGCAAGATATATAATTTCCAGGGGGTACAAAAGATGAAGAGATCGAAAATATTTAATTATAAATATACTATATTGTCGTTTGTTATAATAACAAGTTTTTTTACTGTACATATTGTGAGGGCAGTGACGGCTGTTTCGCCTGAACCCGGTTCAGAGGGCGATCCGGTTGTTTCCCAGAGCTATGTGGATTCCAAAATTTCCGGAATTACCGCAAAGCTTGATGCTGCAAACTCAACAATAAGCGATTTGACGAAGAAGCTTTCAGAAGCAGAGACAAAAATAAGCAAGCTTACTTCTGAAAATGAGCAAATGAGCAAGCAGTTGAAGGAACTTGACCCTGAGTCATTCAAGTTTCAGCCGTTGGAGCTTAAAGCAGGGCAAAAGCTGTTAACAGGGGCAAGTACCGAGATAGTTTTAAGGTCCGGAAGTGCAAAGGCCATATCAGGCACATATGGCGGACTTTCGGATATAACGGCTGCACAAAGTGCAGATTTGACTACAGGTGCACAAATCGCTCTTAACCATTTGCTTCTCTCGTCAAGAGATGACGGAAGAGGAATAATTGCGGAAAAAGGATGCTGGCTCATAGTTAAGGGAGCTTATAAAATAACCGATAAATAGCGACTTATTATAGACTTAGAAATAAATGAAAAAACTTAGAAATAAGAAATAATAAAATAATGTTCACAAAAATATAAACCTGTGGTAAAATATAAATTAGCAAGAGTTTTGTTAATTTATCATTTTATACAGGTTATATTTTTGATAAATTATATTGAAGTAAGTAAGATGTAGTAGTTGATTCCTTTCTTATTGCAGTACTTCAGGCAGTTTCAAGATATTCTTATTTCAATTGTAAACACAATTAAATTGATAATGATTGAATAGTTAGTTGCAGGAATAATTAACTGCAATTATGTATAAAAATTAATAAGTTTTTATATGACTATTCAATTCATATAAATTTTTTTGGATTTAGAAATAGTTATTTTGCATATTTGATTTTATAGACATTATTGCAGAATGTGTATAAATCAAATAAATGTAGAATAATTATTACTAACTCCATATTGTGTCCTGTATTAAGTTTGTTCTCTTTGACAGGAGGTGAATTGCGAGAAGAGGCTTTTATACAGGGTATGGGAATATATAGAGATTATATACAGAATATTTATAATTAACATGTACTTAATTGATTGTAAGCTTAATATTATTTTTTATGAATTGTTATCCAGATAAAAAGCGATATATACAGAGATAAGTAATGTGAATAGGGGAGTTTAATATGGGAAATGAAGAATTGAACTTGATGCTTGAAAAGCTGACAAAGCTTAGGGATCAGCTTATTAAATTAAATGAAAAAACCGGTGCTCTTGAGAGGGCCAGGAGTATGAGAGAAGAGATATTAAAAGTGGGTTGGAAGGGTATCATGGAAAAATACCACCCGGATGTGAATACCCAAGACCCAGCAGCAAATGAATTATTTAAAATGTATAAATATGTTTATGAGGACATGAAGAAAAAGCTGATGGATATGTAAGCGTTGTGGATATCTAATCGTTTTTTCCGATGTTCTAAAACAGTTGCCAATGGTATCTTAAATACCCGGCAACTGTTTTTTACTGCTCACTATGCTCCTTGCTTTTTTCCAACTCTAAAAAGCCTCACCTTTGTCACCTTCATAATAAACTTCGGCAGATCCAACATTCGCTTATATCGCCATGGTTCCTTACATAGTCTGTAAAACCATTCAAGGTGATGCTTCTGAAAAAACTCGGGTGCCCTTTTTGCATTGCCGGAAAGTATATCAAAGCTTCCGCCTACGCCTATGCAAACCTTGACGTTGAGAATGCTTTTATGCTCGTGAATCCATATCTCCTGCTTCGGTGCACCAAGAGCTACAAGAAGGATGTCCGCTTTTGACGAATTTATTTCCTCAATAATATCCTTTTCATCGGAACTGCTGAAGTAACCGTTCCTTATGCCTACAACTTCAATATTTTTATATTCTTTCAACAAATTATCCCTTGCTTGTTCCGCTATGCCGGGCTTGCCCCCGAAAAGGAAGAACCTCATTGGTGTGTTTTCCGTTTCGGCAAACAGATTTTTTATCAAATCAAACCCTGCAACTCTTTCGGGAAGCCCCACACCTAATATCTTTGAGGCCATAACTACACCTGCACCGTCTGCAACCAACAAATCAGCCTCACAAAGTATATCTTTAAGGTATGGATTTCTATGGGCTTCCATCATGATTTCTGCATTGGGTGTATATACAGCATGAATTTTATCTTCAGATAAAAATGATTTTACAGTGTCGACTGCTTGTCTCATATTGAGATTATCAACAGGAACACCTAATATATCAACAGTGTTTCTCATAAAAAAATCTTACTCCTATATATAAGTATTTCAAATAAGTATTTCTATAGACTTTGCTTATTATAATGGACTTTACTTAGTTATAATAAATCTATGGCTATCCTTGCATTTTCCATTGCCTTTTCCTTAAGGGACTCTGAAATGCCTATCAATTGTTTGCTTATAGTTGATCTGTTTTTAAGCACGTCCTCGATTATTGTTTTGAGGTTTTCATAATCGAGATCCTTAACATGTCCTGCAGAAGGCTGATTTATGGATTTCAGGAAGCCTTCAACCTTGGGCTCATATACCAGGCCCACCAACGGTATGCCCTGGCATGCGGCAAAAATAAGTGCGTGAAGCCTCATTCCCACAAGTATATCCATACGGCTTATTATTCCTATTGTCTCTGGAACCGAGTATTTGTTTTTTATAATACTGGCTTCACCGCTCATTTTAGATACGATTCTTTCGCATATGGCAAGGTCCGAAGGGTAATGCATGGGTATAAAAACAGGCTTTAAGCCGTGTTTCTTTGATATATAATCGGCAGTATCGGCCACAATGCGTTCATATCTGCTCTGGTTATGCCACTTTCTTATAGAAAAGCCGATATAGCGGCCGCCTAATTCAATTCCTTCATTAACAAGGATTCTATCTATATCCTCTGAGGGTGAAGGCTTTATTGTGGTAGCAGGATCGGCAGTTATTATAACTTTAGGTGCCGTAACAAGCAGATTGTCGATTTCCTGCTTTGATGGAGAAGTTTCTCTTAATGTTATTACATCGGTTTTATTTAGTACATAACGTGTAATTCTTCTGTTTATTCTCCTGTTTATGGGGCCGATACCGTTTGCATACAACATAACCTTCATATGCCTTTTCTTTGCCATCCAGATCATAAAAAGATAATACATAAGGGATCTGGTACTGGTGTTATCCTGTATAAGGTTACCTCCGCCGTTTATAAACAGCTTCCCTGGTTTCATTGATTTAAGTATTCTCAATATATTAAAACGGAACATTGAATCAACGTTATAAAGGCCTATTGTCTCATTTGGCTCTCTCGACAATACCATTATTTTGGCATTTTCTTTTTGTACAAGCAAATTTTGGGTAATTGCCATAAGCATGGCATCATCCCCAATATTTTTAAAACCATAGTAACCTGAAATTATGATATCAGGTGCAGAATGGCTTGGTTCCTTCTTGGCCTTAAGAACTGATTCATAAATGTCCAACTGTGTTTTGCACATGTTTTTAAGGGAAAATTTTTCGCTTGCCTTTAAATAAATTCTGTTGCCCATTTCTTCCCTTAAGTTTTTGTCGTTGGCAAGTTTTAATAGATACTCCGAAAGCTTCATATAATCTCCCGAATTAAAAAGAAAACCGTTTACACCATGATCGATAAGGTCGGGAAGTCCTCCTACATTACTGCTTACGGTGGCTCTTTTTACTTTGGTCCCTTCAAGAATGGAGTAGGGGAAGCTTTCGCTTATGGATGTCAAAACATTTATATCGATATTGCTCATAAACTCGTACGGGTTATTGACAAAGCCTAAAAAAAACACATTATCCGTTAACCCCAATGAGTTTACTTTTGATTCAAGAGATTTTTTTTCTTCACCTTCACCGCCAATGAGAAATTTGACATTCGGATTCTTTTTCACTACTTCTTTGGCGGCATTTATAAATACACCCAGTCCTTTTACAGGTGTCAATCTTACTAATATACCTATAAGAACATCGTTTTGATTGATGTTTAGATTGTATTTTTTCACGAATTCGTCTTTGCTGTAAGTACCTACATCTGTATCGAAATTTATTCCATTATAAACAGTGAATATTTTATCAGGTAAAAAATTCCTGCTTATAAGCATCTCTTTAAAATTTCTCGAAACAGCCACATAGTAGTCTATAAACCTCAGTGCTATTGTGTTTATAATACCGAATGTTATTCTTTTTATAAAGCTCTGAAGGTAATCAAGCCTATAATCGCTGTGAACCGTCGTAACAGTGGGAACTTTTGTATATCGGCTTGCAATAACTGCTATCATGTTTGCTTTTGCACCATGGGAGTGTGTCAGGTCATAATTTCCTTCCCTTACAATTGAGATGACCCTTCTTATATCCTTGAAAATATTTCCCGATTGAATAACTTCAACATCTATGCCCATGGCTTTGGCATCATCGGCAAATTCGCCTTTCCTAAAGCTTATAAGCTTTACATCTATATGCTTGCCCAATTCTTTCACAAGGGAAAGAACATGGGTTTTTGCACCACCAACATCTCCGCCGCCTATTAAATGAAGCACTTTCATATTTTATCTCTCCGTTCATAGAGTTAAAACCCGTGTATATTATAGCATACCATAGTAAAATAGCAATAATTCTTTACTGGCAAAAGAGCATCATTGGTGTATCATTTTTTGTATATTGAAAATAATAAGATTGGATTATAATTCTTGAGGCTATACTGTGTTGTGTAAAAAACTAGTTTTTTATTATATGGAGCATGGGTGCTGATATGAAAAAGATAATGGCAAAAATAAAAAACAATAATTTTTGGAAAAACAGCTTTTTGATAGTTTTTGGTTCCTTTCTTACTGCTGTTTCTATCAATGTGTTCATGGTACCCTATAAGATTGCTCCCGGAGGAGTTAGCGGTATAGCAACCGTCATATACTATTTGAGCAATCAGAAGCTTCCGGTAGGAACCATTATGCTTATTTTGAATGTACCTCTTTTTATTCTCGGATTTAGATTCATAGGCAGAAAGTTTATATTAAGAACATCTGTAAGCACAATACTCCTCTCTGCATTCATAGATTTTCTTGAGCCATATACCAATTACTTTGTAGACAATTATATGGTTAAGTTTGAACCTCCGGAGGTTCCTGACCTGTTTTTATACAGTATATTCGGCGGCTTTCTCATGGGACTTGGACTGGGGTTGGTTTTCAAGGCCGGTGCAACTACAGGTGGAAGTGACCTGGCAGCAAGAATAGTAAACCATTTTATAATAAACCTCACTATGGGCCAGCTAATATTGATCATCGATACCGCTATAATATTATGTGCTACCATCGCATTTAACAGTTTTCATCTGGGGATGTATGCAATAATAACTCTTTATATATCTTCTAAGGTAATTGATTCGGTGCTGGAAGGCGTTAATTATGCAAAATCCGTTTTAATAATCTCCGATAGAGCCGATGATATAGCGTCAAGGATAATGGATGTCATGGATAGAGGAGTCACGGCACTAAAGGGAATTGGGATGTATACCGGCAAGGAAAAAAATGTACTGCTGTGTGTTTTACATAGAGGGCAGCTTCAACAGTTAAAGGAAATGGTTATGGAAATAGATGGAAATAGTTTTATGATTCTTACCGATATAAGGGAGGTTTTAGGAGAAGGATTTAAGACATATGAAGGTAAAAAATAGGAGATAATATTTTGAACATTGCTTATAATACTATGGACTAATTACATTAGCTATAGTATACTTTTAATAATAATTTATTTAAAGCTTAATTGTGGTTTTTATTCTAATATAAGGAGTTGTTGTGATGGATAGACAAAAAATTAAAGAATTAAAACGTAATGCTACAATAATCCGTAAGGATATAATTGAGCAGGTTTATTGTGCATCATCAGGACATCCCGGAGGATCATTGTCCTGTGCTGATATTTTGTCAGTGCTTTATTTCTATGAAATGAGAGTTGATCCTAAAAATCCTCAATGGGAGGACAGGGACCGTTTTGTTTTGTCTAAGGGACATTGTTCGCCGGCATTGTATGGTGCTTTAGCACAAAAAGGGTTTTTCCCCAGAGAAGACTTACATACTTTTAGAAAAGCAGACAGTTATCTTGAAGGGCACCCCAGTATGAAATCCGTACCTGGAGTTGATATGTCAACAGGTTCATTAGGACAGGGAATATCTGCTGCGGTTGGAATGGCTTTAGCCGGCAAGCTTGACAATAAAGACTATAGAGTTTACTCAATTTTAGGAGATGGTGAGATTCAAGAAGGTCAAGTATGGGAAGCTCTAATGTGTGCAGCACATTATAAGTTGGATAACCTTACTGTTTTCCTCGACCATAATGGTCTCCAAATAGATGGTAAAATTACAGATGTTCTTTCACCCGAGCCGGTGAAGGATAAGTTTGAAGCTTTCGGCTTCAAGGTAATTGTAATTGACGGTCATGATTATGAGCAGATTATCCAGGCAATTGATGAAGCTAAAAAGACAAAGGGCCAACCGGTTATGGTAGTTGCTGAAACTATAAAAGGTAAGGGCGTATCATTTATGGAAGATAAAGCTGGCTGGCATGGCTCGGCTCCGAATAAAGAGCAAAGAGATGCGGCAATTGCTGAGCTGGATGAATTTTTAGCTAAATTGGAGGTAGAATAACCATGGAGATTAAGAAGATAGCTACGAGGGAAGCGTATGGCAGTGCATTGCAAGAATTTGGAAGTGATCCCAATATAGTAGTTTTGGATGCGGATTTATCAAAATCAACTAAGACTGATTTGTTTAAAAATAAATATCCTGAAAGATTTATAAATATGGGTATTGCGGAAGGCAATATGATGGCTACGGCAGCGGGAATAGCTACATGCAATAAAACAGTATTTGCCAGCACATTCGCAATGTTCGCTTCAGGAAGGGCGTTTGAGCAGGTTAGAAACTCAATATGCTATCCTGCACTGAATGTTAAAATAGGTGCTACCCATGCAGGTATCACAGTAGGTGAAGACGGAGCATCCCACCAAACTGTAGAGGATATTGCTCTTATGAGAGCTCTTCCAAATATGACTGTTATAAATCCTGCAGATGCTGTAGAAACAAGAGCAGCGGTAAAGGCAGCAATAGAAAACAAAGGACCGTTTTATTTAAGGCTAGGCAGGCTTGCATGCCCTGTAATATTTGATGAAAGCAATTACAAGTTTGAGCTTGGAAAGGGTATAGAAATAGCAAGCGGTAATGATCTTACAATAATAAGCACAGGATACATGGTTCATCTTTCTTTGGAAGCAGGCAAGATTTTGGAAAGTGAAGGAATAAAGGCAAGGGTTATAAACATACATACCATAAAGCCGATTGACAAGGATATAATAATAAAGGCTGCAAAGGAAACAGGTGCAATACTGACTGTTGAAGAGCACAGCATTATCGGCGGTCTTGGCAGTGCTGTGGCTGAAGTTGTAGTTGAGAACTATCCTGTAGCGATGAAGAGAATTGGAATTAACGACAAGTTCGGTAAATCCGGTAAGCCCGATGCATTGCTTCAAATGTACGGACTCACTAAAGAAGCGATTGTTGCAGGTGCTAAGGAACTGCTTGGTTCAAAAAAGTAGCCGTAGGTTAATACTTTGCCGGGTATTCCAATAAGGACTGCCCGGCTATATTATTTTAATCACAAGTGTTTTTACGCTTTTTAAACCTTGAAACCGATACTTTTTACGGTTTTTTTTCTTGTTTTCCAAATCCGTTGTATATTGAACGAAATTATTATATTATTTTGTTATGTAACCCCCTAAAGGAATATTCCAGAAGGAAAGTGGATAAATAAAATCTGTTGGATAATACGATCGTACAAATCTGACCCGGACATTAAAATTTTATAGAAGGAGTTTATATTATGAGTAGTGCTACAATAGCTTCAACGAAATATAATCGTTGGATACCAGTTATTGCATGTATTTCTATTCAGTTGTGCCTTGGTACTGCATATATCTGGAGTGTATTTCAATCTTGATTCCACTGCAATAACTCCTGTTAAAAACAGGTAATATCGATCTTTGA
>DAOOVO010000031.1:0-40408 GCA_035370245.1 Pseudobacteroides sp. | reverse complement strand
GAAGTTGTCAAGGTACATCTATTGTAAAAAAAGAGTTTATGCAGTGGAATCAACTATTATTACAGGAATTATTATAAAAAGTGAAAGTGCAATAAAAAGTTTAACTATTAAAGTATAGTTTTTCACGGAACACCTCTATATTAAATGTATAACATTTTTAAATTGGGAAATATATCAGTTTTGTAAAATGTATCACTTTTAATTATTATACAGTATCGTAAATTGATTTCAAATATAATTATTTATCTAAGAAGTGCTGAATATAAGGTAAAAATAATTCTTTTGGGCTCCAAAGGCCGTAAAATAAACATAAGTAAAAGTGATACATCAAAAAAATTGTCATTCTTGAATAAATGTTGGGTGTCAGTATAATGAAAAATGTAACTCATTTCCTTAAATTTTAGTTTTATATTATTTGATATTGTTTTATTTTTTTTATTTAATTTTTTTGTTTATTTTTTTATCTAATTATTTCAATATGACATTAATTTCAACAATGATATTAAAAAATGATATTAAAAAGGAGGACAGAAATTATAATGAGTGAAATAGCTACAACAACTGGCACTCCAACTCCATCCCTAGCTCCTAAAAAGAAGAATTTAATCTATTATTTGAAAAAAGATTGGATTTTGTACCTGATGTTACTTCTTCCAATGGTCTATTTTATTATATTTAAATATATACCGATGTATGGAACTATTATTGCATTTAAAGAATATAACCCTTTCCAAGGAGTTTTTAAAAGTGAGTGGATTGGATTTGATGCTTTTAAAGAGATATTCGGCATGAGTGACTTTTATAAAGCATTAAAGAATACATTTATGCTGAATTTGTTTGATTTGGTTATGGGTTTTCCGGCACCGATAATTTTGGCAATCATTATAAATGAAATAAAGGCAAACTGGTTTAAAAGAACCGCACAAACTCTTTTATATCTGCCGCACTTTTTGTCATGGGTCATAATAGGCGGTATAGTTCTTCAAGTTTTTTCACCAAGCACAGGTATAGTACCTTCATTAATAAAATCAATGGGCTTTGAATCCATAGATTTTCTTACGGATAAGTGGAATTGGCTGTTTACTTATGTCGGGGTAGGTATATGGCAAAGTGCAGGATGGGGAATGATTATCTATCTTGCTGCTATATCAGGTATAAGTCCCGAATTATATGAAGCGGCAGAAGTGGATGGAGCAGGAAGATTAAGGAGAATATGGCATATTACTTTGCCTGCTCTTAAGCCAACTATAATTGTACTGTTGATATTGAATGTAGGTAAGATTGCAATGATTGGATTTGATCGACCTTATATTATCGGTAATGCTCAGGTATATGATTTTTCAGAGGTTATAAGTACATTTGTTTATAAGGTAGGAATACAGTCCTATAGATATACTATTGCAACAGCCATAGGGTTGTTCCAGTCTGTAGTAGGCATGATTTTGATAATAATAACCAATTTTATTGCTAGAAAAAGCGGTGAACAGGGAATTTGGTAAAGAAAGGTGCATAGGTTATGGAAGCTAAATTAAAATTATCAGCAAAATTATCGGATAGAATATTTGGTAAAAGCAAAGAGACAAATACCAGAAAACAAAAGTTATCCGACAGGATATTCGATATTGTTATAATAGTAATTACAACAATTGCTGCGTTGCTTTGCTTATTGCCTGTAGTAAATGTAGCGGCTGTATCTCTAAGTTCAAATTCGGCAATCATATCTTCAAAGGTATTTTTGTGGCCTGTTGAATTTACAATTGACTCATATAGAGCAATATTTACGGATAAGTCAATGATGTGGTCTATGGTTTTTACAATAATAATAACCGTGATATACACAGTACTAAGTATGGCATTGACCATTGCAGGGGCATATCCTCTCTCTAAAAAAAATTTGAAGGGAAGAAATGTTTTTCTGCTAATAATAGTAATAACCATGTATTTTAGCGGCGGTATTATACCGGATTACGTTTTGGTAAAAAGCTTAGGACTTTTAGACAGCATGTGGAGCCTAATACTGCCCGGTGCAATTAGTGCATTTAACCTGATTCTTTTAAAATCATTTTTCAATTCATTGCCTGAAGGCTTGGAAGAGGCGGCCAGAATTGACGGATGTACTGACTTCGGAGTATTGGTAAGGATTGTACTTCCATTGTCTCTTCCCATTATAGCGACATTAAGCTTATTCTACGCAGTGGGCAAGTGGAATAGTTTTATGGACGCCCTGTTTTATATTACAGATCCTAATAAATACCCGTTACAGCTTAAACTGTATCAAATAGTTGTAAACAGCCAGTCTCTTGATGCTGCTTTTGCAGAGGGCAACATGTCTCCGGGCATGCTTCCAGACGGTTTGAAGGCTGCGAGTGTAATGTTTGCCACTATTCCGATAGTGTGTGTTTATCCGTTCATACAGAAGCATTTTATTAAAGGTGTTATGATCGGGGCTATTAAAGAATGATATAATATCTCGTAAATTGAAGTCTGTATTAATGGATTGAAGTCTGTATTAATGGATTTTAATTGAGAGATTTTATATATGTTATATCTTAATTAATATTGTTATAGGGGGACATATTTATGAAAAGGCGTTTTTGCAAAGTATTAAGTTCGACGCTGCTGATAGCAATGCTAACAACGGCAATCCCGGGCTGCAACAGCCAAGGCGATAAGACTAATGATACTACAGCCAGTGAGAAGCCAAAAGAAATGGTAGAATTGACAGTTGAGGTTTTTGACAGATCAACACCGGGGTATCAAGCAGATAAAAACTTCCAAACAGAATGGATACAGAAAAATTTCGGTGATCCAAACGGGATAAAGCTGAAGTTTGTACCGGTTTTAAGAAGCCAGGAAGTTGACAAATTAAATGTATTGATGGCAGCAAATCAGGCACCCGACATTTCATTTACTTACAATGAAAGTCTGATGTACAACTACATAAAGAACGGCGGACTTACTGATTTAGGACCGATACTTGATGAACACGGTAAAAACCTTAAAGCTTATCTTGGCGAAACATTGTTAAGCTACGGTAACTGGGGCGGAGTGCAATACGCTATACCGGCAAAGAGAGTTTTGGAGGCATGCTTCGGAACATTTATAAGAAAAGACTGGCTGGATAAATTGAATTTGCCTGTTCCTCAGACAACCGACGAATTTTATAATGCATTAAAAGCTTTTAAAGAAAAGGATCCGGGCAATCTTGGTGACAAAGTCATTCCTTTTACACTCACTGTTGACCCGAATAATATTAACTGGACATCACATACTCTCCTTGAATCGTTTAAAAAGCCCATATCGGAAGAAGACAGATACTGCTTGAGAAACTGGGTTGTACCTGGCTTTAAGGAAGGTATGAGATTTATGAACAAACTGTACAATGAAGGTCTCATAAATCAACAATTCGTTTTGGATAAAGACGGCAAGCAGTATGAAAAGGATGTTGCACAGGGTAAGGTTGGTGCGTTTATACAAAGCTTTGACTTCCCATACAGAATTACACCCGGTTTGGCAACTGAGCTTAAGAAAAATGTACCTGACAGTGAAATTATTCCTATAGATCCGTTTAAGAATGAAGAGGGTAAAAACGTTAAAATGAAATATAACCCTAACGGATTGTTTATAATAGTTCCAAAATCAAGTAAAAGAGCTGTTGAAGCTATAAAATACCTTGATTGGATGTCAAAACCTGAGGTGTTAAAATTCCTCCAGAACGGTAATATGGGTGAACACTACACTGATGAACAGGATGGCATACCGATGAATGTTATTTCAAACGACAAGCTGCCGGATGACAAAAAAGCAAACTATGTTGATTTGTCTATCATTGTAAACGGCAAGGAATTCGGAAGTCTCGACAAAAATATAAAAGCAGCTTCTTTCGGATATCCCGGATTTGAAGATAAGTTTACTGAAGCTTACAAAATGGCATTAAAGGATGCAGGTTATATGCCTCGTTTCGATAGAGTTATCGAATCTGAAGCAAAATACGCTAAAGCACTTACAGATAAAGAAGTACAGATATTTGTAAAATCAATTACCTGTAAACCGGAAGATTTCGACAAGACTTATGACTCACTTGTTGAAGATTACATGAAGTCAGGCGGAAAGGAAATTGAAGATGAAAAGAGACGGGCGTATAGAGCAATGATGAAGAAATAAGAACAGATATTTGAAGTAAAAGCATTATCGGAAAGCCTTGAGGGATTACAATACTCCTTTAAGGCTTTTTGATATATGTAAATTTTCTATATAAATTCAATGTCAATACAAAATTAAAAACATATACAAGCATATGTAAAAAATGTATTGATAAAAGAATATAATAAAATCTATAATTACAGTATTAGTTTATATAAATTGGAATAGATTAATATATATTTATTTCTATTATTAAGGTATCATTTCTACATCAAAGATACCGGAAATAAACAATTGATATATGAAGCGGAAAATGCTGAATTATCGGGCAAGGCTTTTGTGGCAAATGATCACAGCGGATATTCGGGAACGGGATTTGTATGCGGGTATGGTAATGTTGGTGCAAAAGCACTTTTTACTGTAATGTCGGTGCAAAGACACTTTTTACTGTAAATGTGCCAAAGGAAGGCGATTACAGTATCAAGGTAAGATATTCAAATGCCAGCGAGGCAGATAAAACACTCAGTATTTATGTTAACGGTGAAAAGATCGGATCAAATACCATTTCACTTCAAAGAGACGAGGATGACGGCGGCTCGGTGAATCTTGACTATTTGCTGGTAGAATAGTTTTATGTAATGATTTAGTGTGCTTCACAAATTTGGAGAAAGTGAAATTTTAGCGGTTTTACCGCCTGTTGATTTTGATCCACTTAAAGCTACGGATGAAGAACTGGACTATTATGGTTTACCGGCAAGGCCGACCGATCCTGAGCAGTATAAAAGATGGGCTGAGAATGTTGGCAATAAAAAATATGTTGGACCTTCATTAAAGGCAATACCTGTTAATGAAGTATTCGGTGATGTATCTTTACTAAATCAGGAGTACGATCCGAATAGTTGTAAATAAAAATATTTTTTGAAAAACAATATTTATCATAAATTAAAAACTCCTGATAGTGGGGTTTTTAATTATTTGTGCAATGTTTTTCATTTTTTTGATTTTTAAAATTTTGCAAAATGCCGTTCATTTTTTCTCTAAAATGTTCAATATCTATTGGATGGTCGGTAAAAACTACTTCCTCAATAACTCTATCCAAAATTTCGGCTTTTAACGAATTATCTTCAATCTCATGTATTACTTTTTTTCTAAACTCTTTTAACAAGGACATTACATCTTCGTTTATATTACTGTTTACCATCGAGTCGACTTTTTTACGGATCTTTTTTGAAAGTGTGGGATAACTTCCGGATGTCGATATGCCTATTACGAGATCATTTCTTTTAACTATTGCAGGAAATAAAAATGTGCATCTTTGAGGATCGTCTACAACATTTACAAGTATGCCATGATTTACAGCATCGGTATAGATATTGTCATTAACCAGTGTATCGGATGTGGCAGCTATAACCATAAAAGCACCCATAATATCAGATGATTGATAACACCGGTTTATATGCACAAGTTTTCCGGAATCCTTTAAAACCTTTATCTCATCTGAAATTTCCGGGCTTATAACTACGATATCCCCGTTAAACTTGCTTAATATCTCAATTTTTCTGGAAGCAACCTTCCCGCCGCCTACTACAACACACTTTTTGCCTTTTAATTCAATAAAAAATGGAAATGCTGCCATTTGTACCTCCTGAATATATCTATTGCAAGTCCATTATAGAGCTATTTACGGATAATATCAATGAAGTTTGGTGGAAAAAGCAGTGCTGTAATAAGGAGCACTGTTTGCCATAAGCCAATATTAAAGATTTGAAGAGGTTACAATAACAACTTCTTCAAGTCTTTTGTACAAATGCGATGATGATTTATGAGGGTAAGAAGCTTTTTGACATTTGTGCCACACGATCGAAAATTTTTCCTGTTGAACTGTAGGTTGGCTATTTTGTAATAGTATATGTATTTTTGTCGGGATAGCATTTAACCTCCATGGTTGTTAGAAAATACTCAGGCCTTCCGTCATGGAATGGGATATTTGCCTGAGTTATAATCAAATTGTATTTTTTCAGGATGTGGGGATCTGTTTCAGAATCTATTTCCGTAGCTGATACTTCAACGATATCGCTTACATAGGCCATATGTCCTCCATTTGCTATTATGGAACCTTTCTTTGGGAAGGCTGTACTTTCTGGATTTCCATCAATTTGAATTGTATCTCTGTAAGTGGCTATAATATTATGACATATATCAGTACTTTCGTTTTCAGCAAATTTGAGCATATAACCGGCAAGCCATGTGCATTGACCATATACCTGTCCTGATTCGTTAAATGCGGGAAGAAGTAGGATTTCTTTTTCCACTGTAATGTCCTCTGTGCTTGATTTGCCTGTCAATATAAATTTGACTGTAGTTGGTTTTGCACCATAATTAATTGAAGGAGGTGCAGTTGGGACAGTATATGGTGAAGGCATGGGAGAGGGAAATTCCAGAGCGATTGATTGCTTTGAAAGTGCCATATCTGAAGCTGGGTCAGGGAGTTTTGCTTTAATGGCATTTTTATTGATCAGGATATATTGAACTTTATTGGCGATAGCCGTATCTACGCTTTTTTTAATTTCAGCATTGTCGGTAATAAAATCTGTCAAATCGCTACCGTCTTTTGCCTTTATTTTAAGATCTGTCAAAGTGTCTATGCCGCTAAAATTTACACGGTAATAGTTTGTTATAAAGTAATTGTAATTAAAGCCGCATTTTGTATAAAAATCATTTTTATAAACATCATTTTCATAAGAATAGGGTACCAGTTGTAGAAATAGCCGTTCCGGATAAGAAGGAATATAAAACCAGTGAAACTATTAAAATTGATTTTAGTGCAATGGATAATACTTCAGGGAATAGACTTTGTTAAGGCGACATTAAACGGCAGGGAAGTAACAAACGGCCAGTTGATAAGTCTTGCAAATATGTCAGGTTTAAACACATTGATTGTAAAAGCAATGGATAAAGCAGGGAATACCGAAGAGAAGAGTGTCGATTTTATCGTTAATTCTGAGGTTGATGGAAAAATCAAGGTGTTAATAAGCAATAAAGACACAAATCAGTATGTTAAAACAATTAATCCGTTTATAATGATAAAAAATAACTCTGATACGGATTTGGATCTGTCAGAAATAAAAGTAAGGTATTACTTCAGTGCAGATAGCGGAGATACCCTCAATTTCTGGTGTGATTATGCATCTATTGTTTCTGCAAAAGTTACAGGCAATTTTGTTAGGATGGATGATTATAGAGCGGATGCCGATTGTTATCTGGAAATAGGCTTCTTAGAGGGATCCGGAAAGCTTGCTCCAAAGGAAAGTATTGAGCTCCATCTGAGATTTGCTAAATCCAATTAGAATGACTTTAACCAGTATAATGATTTTTCATATTCAGACTCCAGTGAATGCAAGGAATTTACAAAACTGGCAGGGTATGTGGCAGGGCAGCTTCAATATGGCTCAGAGCCTTTTGGTGAAGTAGTTCTAGATGTTAGAGCAATGAAGAATATTCCGTAAAAAATAATATATTGTTGTAAGGTTTGATAAAATGAATTAAACTATAGAAAAGTGAATGATGGACCAGCTATTGCCATTTTTCACTAAGAATTGGAGATGAAAAAATGAAATTGCTTGTTGTGGGAGTCAATTATAGAAAAACGCCTATTGAAATAAGAGAAAAACTTAGTTTTACAGCTGAGGAGCAGAAGAATGCATTGACTGAGATAGTGAATATGGATGGTATATTGGAATGTATTATTCTTTCCACCTGCAACAGGACTGAAGTTTACATATATCATGAAGACCCTCAATATGACAGCAGCAAGCTGGAAAATAAGCTGTGCAGCTTAAAAGGCTTGGATTTGTACAAAATTAAAAGATACATATATGTATACAGCGGTGTTAAGGTTGTAAGACATCTTTATAAGGTGGCCAGCGGCCTTGACTCCATGATACTTGGAGAGGACCAGATACTGCGTCAGGTTAAGGATGCGTATGATGTTTCTTTGGGGGTGGGCTCATCCTCGGGCATGCTCAATACACTTTTCCGAGAAGGAATTACGGCAGCAAAGAAGGTTAAAACATTTACAGAGATTTCTAAGACATCTGTATCGGTTGGAACTCATGCTGTAAGACTTATCGAAAGGGAATTCGGTCATGACATTAAAGATAAAACTGCCCTTGTTATAGGTTCGGGTAAAATAGGTACCATTACACTTAAAAATCTCATATCAAAAGGTATTGGGAAAATATATATGACTAACAGAAGTGGCGGTAGGGCCGAAAGCATTTTGAAGCAGTACGATAATGTTAATTTGCTGGATTATTCGATGAGATATTCGGTAATGGATCAATGCGATATAGTTATAAGCTCAACGGCAAGCCCCCATTACACTATTACCAAAGATCTTTTGGAGGATGCTCTTATTACCTGTAAGAAAAGGATATTTATTGATCTTGCCGTACCTAGGGACATAGATTTAGCTATTGGCGAGCTGCCTGATATATGCTGCTTCAACATAGACCATTTGATGGTTGAGGTTAACAAAAACATGGATTATAAGCTTTCCGAGGTATCCAAAGCAGAGGAAATAATAAACCGGTATGTTGCAGAGTTTGAAAACTGGTATTATTTCAGGGAGGCATTGCCGGTTGTCAAAGAGGTTCAGAAGTTTGCCGGTGAGCTACTAAATGAAAAGACAGAGTATTTGCAAAAAAAGCTTCAAACCATAAGTGATGAAGAAATGGAAAAGGTTAAGTATGTGATTAAAAGCACAGTGAATGAAATATTAGGCAAACTTCTCTATAGTATCAAGGAGAGCAGCAGCAAAGAGGACATTCAGGCTTATTTCAGATGCCTAAAGGAAGTAATGAGGAGTGAGGCGGATGAGAAAAACAATTAGAGTCGGAACCCGGAAAAGTGAATTGGCAATTGCCCAGACCAATTGGGTGATTGGAAAGCTTAAGGGAAAATATCCCCATTTTGATTTTGAAGTGGTGGGAATAACCACAAAAGGAGATGTGATTTTAGACAGAAGCCTCAATAAAATTGGGGGGAAGGGCCTTTTTATTAACGAACTGGAAAATGCACTTTTAAATAATACCATAGATATGGCTGTTCACAGCATGAAGGACATGCCTGCGAAGCTGCCGGATGAACTTGAAATCGTTGCCATACCTAAAAGGGAGGACCCAAGGGATGTGCTTGTTTCTTTAGGGGGTAAAAAATTAAATGAGTTAGATGAGGGTGCTGTTATAGGAACAGGCAGCGTGAGAAGAGAAGTTCAGATACTTGGACTAAGGCCCGATCTTAAAATAAAACCCATAAGGGGTAATGTCCCGACAAGGATTAATAAGCTTATGGAGCATCAATTTGATGCAATTATACTTGCGATGGCAGGTTTAAAACGCCTAGGGCTTCAAGATAAGGCAACCGAGATCTTTAATCATGAAGATATGGTTCCTGCCGTAGGGCAGGGGGCTTTGGGTATAGAGGTTCGAAAAGGAGACGAGCTTGAAGACATTGTTAAAGTCATTAACGATATGGACAGTGAAACTTGCGTAAATGCTGAAAGAGCCTTTTTAAAAAGACTGAACGGAAGCTGCAGTACGCCTTTAGGAGCGTATGCACAAATATTTGGTGATGACATAAAAATATACGGTATGCTGGCTCAAAATGATAAGACGGGAGTAAGAAAGGCTTTCATTGAAGGCAAAAAAGAGAATTTCGAGGAATTAGGGGCAAGGCTTGCAGATATGCTTCTAGGTCAAACAAATATTTAACGGGGAGGCAAATATGACGGATAAAAGGGGAATGGTTTATATTTTGGGAGCAGGGCCAGGAGATATGGGCCTTCTAACATTAAAAGCCGCCGATTGTATAAGAAAAGCCGACGTTATAGTATATGACAGATTAATAAACACATCAATATTAAGCCTTGCCAAAAAGGATGCGGAATATATAAATGTGGGAAAAATGCCCGATAATCATGCGGTGCCTCAGGATATGATAAATCAAATACTTTTGGATAAGGCGTCTGAAGGCAAGGTGGTAGCAAGAGTTAAGGGCGGTGATCCCTTTGTATTCGGAAGAGGCGGCGAGGAAGCCGAGGCACTTTATAAAAACGGTATACAATTTGAGATAGTGCCGGGAATAACTTCAGCCGTTGCAGTAGCAGCATATGCAGGAATTCCTGTTACCCATAGAGATTATTGCTCATCCCTGCATATTATAACGGGACATGAAAAACCGGGAAGGGATGAAAGCTTTCTCGACTATGAAGTCATATCCAGGCTTGAGGGTACTCTGGTATTTCTTATGGGGACGAAAAACATTGATGAGATTTGCACAAAGCTCATAAAATACGGCAAAAAAGGCACCACACCTGTGGCGGTTATTGAACGAGGTACAACAGTAGACCAGAGGGTTATCGTGGGAAATCTTGAAGATATTTCAAAAAAAGTAATTGATGAAGGGATAAGCTCTCCCGCAGTTACCGTAATAGGAAGTGTAGTAGCCTTAAGAGAAAAGATTAATTGGTTTCCGAAAGGCAGACTTAAAGGAAAAAGGATTGTGGTAACCAGAGCCAGAGAACAGGCCGGAAGCCTTGTGGAGGAAATCAGAGATCTTGGCGGGGAAGCAATAGAATTTCCTACAATAAGAATAGAAGAACCATTGGATTACCGACACTTTGACAGTGCATTAAGGGATTTAAAAAATTATAAATGGATTGTATTTACAAGTGTTAACGGAGTTAAGTCTTTTTTTAGGAGGATGAGGACTCTAAAAATCGATATAAGAAGTCTGGCAGGAATACGAATAGCTGCAATCGGCGAAGCTACGGCAACAGAGCTTTTTAAGATGGGACTTAATGTTGATTACATGCCGGCTGATTATACTTCAAAAGAGCTTCTAAATGGCCTTGCAGGCCTTATAGAAAAGGGCGAAAAAGTGCTTTTGGCACGGGCGGATATTGCAAGCAATGAGCTTTCGGATGGGCTAAAAAGAAATGGCATAGATTTTGAGGAACTTACGACATATAGGACGGTTATGGATGAATCCATGAAGAGTATAGTTAAAGAGTACTTGAAGCAAAACAAGGTTGATTTTATAACATTTGCAAGCTCATCAACAGTTAAAAACTTTATTGAAATACTGGGTAAGGAAAATATAGAATTATTATCAAATACTAAAATCGTATGCATAGGGCCGGTAACAGCTCAAACTGCAAAGGAATTGGGCCTTTTTGTATCGGCTGTTGCCGACAAATATACCGTCAATGGTTTGGTGGATAAAATTATGGAGCTATCGGGGGAATGAATATGGATTTGATTAAAAGGCCAAGGCGGCTTCGTATAAATGAAAACATGAGAAGACTTGTACGGGAGACATCTGTTTCAGTTGATGATTTTATTTATCCTTTGTTTGTGGTGGAAGGCAAGGGAATTAAGAGTGAAATTCCTTCCATGCCGGGCGTTTATCATTTTTCCATAGACCTTATTCTAAAAGAGTTGGAAGAGATAAGGGATTTAAGGATTCCCGGTGTTCTTTTGTTTGGAGTGCCTCACACTAAAGATGAGAAAGGCTCGGGAGCGTATAATCCCGATGGAATAATTCAAAGAGCTTTAAGAGAAATAAAAAAAGAATTTCCTGAAATACTTGCTGCAGCCGATGTGTGTTTGTGTGAGTACACAAGCCATGGCCACTGCGGATTGATTCATAATGGAGATGTTGAAAACGACAGCACGGTGGAGCTTATTGCAAAGACTGCATTAAGCTATGCCGAGGCCAGCGCCGATATTATTGCTCCTTCCGATATGATGGACGGAAGGATAGGTGCCGTGAGGAAAATACTCGATGAAAATGGTTTTAGCAATAAAACAATTATGTCCTATAGTGCCAAATATGCATCAGCATTTTATGGTCCCTTTAGAGACGCTGCATCCTCAAAGCCTTCCTTTGGAGACAGGAAAACATATCAGATGGATTATGCCAATGTGGACGAGGCCCTTAGGGAAGTGGAAAATGATATTTTGGAGGGAGCAGACATAATTATGGTAAAGCCTGCACTTTCATATCTTGACGTTATAAGCAGGGTGAGCACAATGTTTGATATGCCTGTTGCAGCGTACAATGTGAGCGGTGAGTATTCAATGATTAAGGCAGCTTCACAAAATGGCTGGATTGACGAAAAAAGTGCCGTATTGGAAACGCTTACATCTATAAAAAGGGCAGGGGCAAAAATCATAATAACATATTTTGCAAAACAGGCTGCAGTATGGTTAAATAGCCGGTAATAAAAAGAAATGGAATACTTTTCTAAACCGGCGATGAATAAGAAAGACCAACTCGGTTATGAGGAGGAATGGAAATGAACATGGAAAAATCCCGTTTGCTTTTTGAAAAATCAAAGGCATTCATACCGGGAGGAGTGAATAGTCCCGTAAGGGCATATAAATCCGTCGGTATGACGCCACCATTTATAAAGAGTGCTAAAGGTTCAAAAATAATTGATGCTGATGGAAATGAATATATAGACTATGTGGGTTCATGGGGACCTATGATTCTCGGACATGCACACCCTGAGATTGTTGAAGAGATAAAAAAGGCCTGTGAGGATGGAACGAGTTATGGTGCTCCTACCCATAGAGAGTTGATCCTTGCAGAGATGATAACAAATGCGGTACCCTCTGTGGAGATGGTGAGAATGGTCAGCTCAGGCACCGAGGCTGTTATGAGTGCCGTAAGGGTTGCAAGGGGTTTTACAGGCAGGGACAAGATTATTAAGTTTGAAGGGTGCTACCACGGCCATTCCGACGGACTCCTGGCAAAGGCAGGCTCCGGGGCACTTACTACAGGAGTGCCCGATAGTGCAGGTGTGCCTTCTGACTATGCAAAAAACACAATTATTGTGCAATATAACAATTTGGATGAACTGGAAAATGTATTTAAAAGACATGGCGATGAAATTGCAGCGGTTATTGTAGAGCCGGTTGCAGGCAATATGGGAGTTGTGCTGCCGGATGACGGTTTTTTAAAATTAATAAGAGAGCTTACTTTGAAATATGGAGTGGTTTTGATTTTCGACGAAGTTATAACAGGCTTTAGAATCTCATATGGGGGAGCACAGGGGTATTTTGGAATTACCCCCGATATGACGGTTTTCGGCAAGATAATAGGCGGCGGTATGCCTGTGGGAGCTTATGGAGGCAGGAAAGATATAATGAGCATGGTTTCTCCCATAGGACCTGTTTATCAGGCGGGCACATTATCGGGCAATCCTGTTGCTATGGCGGCGGGGATAAAGACACTTGAAATTTTACGGGATAACCCGTGCATTTATAGAAAGATTGAAGAGAATGCAATACGGCTTGAAAAAGCATTTTTGGAGTCTTCAAGTAAGTATGGCATTCCCGTTAAGGTAAATAGGATAGGCTCACTTTTAAGTGTATTTTTTACCGAGGAAGATGTGGTGGATTTAAAAACTGCTATGACATCTGATTTGGGTAAGTTTCAAGCTTATTTTCAGGATATGCTTCAATCTGGCATATATATTGCTCCATCGCAATTTGAAGCTGTTTTTGTTTCAAATGCACATGAAAAAGAGGATATCACGAAAACAATTAATGCAGTGGATTATGCTTTTTCAAGATTAGCTCGTTAATTTAACGGTTGAGTTGATATATTGGTTGATGTTGATATAATAATTGACATAAATGGCATAAAATTACCAATATTTAGGTGGTTGTATGAGAACAAGACTTATACTAATAAGGCATGCACAAGCGGAAGGAAACATAAGGGGAGAGTTTCACGGGTGGACCGATGGGAATATTACTCAAAAAGGCCACTTACAATCTAAGTGTTTGGCTCAGAGACTCAAGGATTTTGATATTGATGTGATTTACTCAAGTCCCTTGAAAAGAGCTATACAGACGGCACAGTACATATCCGAAGAGACAAATGTGCCTATAACAATAAGTGAAGGGATTAAGGAGATAAACGGCGGCGACTGGGACGGGATAACATGGGATGAGCTTAAGAAAAGGTGGCCTGAAGACTTTGAGATATGGTCAAACACACCGCATCTTCACCGTATGCCCAATGGCGAGTCCATGATGGAGTTTTTTGACCGCATTGTGAATGAGATAGAGTTTATTTTAAAAAAGGACTGCGGAAAAAATATTTGCATTGTGACCCATGGCATTGCCATACGGGCACTTATGAATTATTTCCGAAATGTGGGACTTGAGGTTGAGCCTGAAATCAAATGGATTGGAAATGCCTCAATTTCAGTTATAGATTATGAAGACAATAAATTTAATATTGTTTTGGAAAGCGATTACAGCCACCTTAGTGAGGAGCTGCTATGGTGATGATATGATATTGAAAACAATATTAAAAACAATAGTTGAGAAGGTGATTGGGATGAAAAATGGCCTGGTGCATATATATACAGGCAACGGAAAAGGCAAGACGACTTCTGCCGTAGGTCTTGGCATAAGAGCTTATGGCAGGGGGTTTAAGATATACATGGTTCAGTTTTTAAAATCTGCCGACACAGGTGAATTAAATGTATTAAAAAATCTTGAGCCGAATTTTACCGTTAAAAGGTCCGAGGCTTTTAATAAATTTACATGGAATATGAATGAAGAGGAAAAAAGGCAGATGACCGAGGGGGTAAATAATCTTTTTGATGCTGCAGTAAAGAATGCTGAAAGCGGAGCATGGGATATGCTTATTTTAGACGAGGTGTTAGGAGCAATAAAGGGAGAGTTTATTTCGCTTAAAAAGGTAGTCGAATTTGTGAAAAACAAGCCCCATGGGTTGGAACTTGTTATGACCGGAAGAGCTGCTCCAGAAGAACTAATTGCCATATCCGATTATGTGTCAGAAATAAATCCTGTAAAACATCCTATGGATAAAGGGATTGGAGCAAGAATAGGGATTGAAAGCTAAAAATGCAGTGTTAAAATACAGTGTTAAAATGCAGTATTAAGGGTGCGGTGTGGTGGAGTGGAAGTGGATGGAATACAAAGCTACTAGGAGATGGGAAATAAGGGATGGAGTGTAAAAGATTAATGATTCAGGGAACAGGCTCAGCTGTCGGTAAAAGCATAATAACTGCAGGACTTTTGAGAATATTTAAACAGGATGGTTTTGATGTTGCACCGTTTAAATCTCAGAACATGGCACTTAACTCGTACATAACCAGGGAAGGCAAGGAAATGGGCAGAGCTCAGGCAGTCCAGGCTGAAGCAGCGGGAAAGGAGCCGTCTGTTGAGATGAATCCGATTTTATTAAAGCCCACAACGGACAAAAAGGCACAGGTTATTTTAAATGGAGAAGTATACGGGAACATGTCTGCCGGAGAGTATCATGCTTTTAAACCTCAATTGGCCAAGATGATTGAAGATACATTCCTTAAGCTGTCTTCCAAAAATGACATAGTTGTTATTGAAGGAGCAGGAAGTCCGGCGGAAATAAACTTAAGAGAAAATGACATAGTTAACATGGGAATGGCCCAAATTGCCGATTCGCCCGTCATACTTGTGGGTGATATTGATAAGGGCGGTGTTTTCGCTTCTTTAGCCGGTACAATGCTGCTTCTAAAGGAGGAAGAAAGGGACAGGGTTAAAGGAGTTATTATAAATAAGTTCAGGGGAGATATTGAGATATTAAAGCCGGGACTTGATATGCTCTATGACATAATTAAGGTTCCCGTACTGGGTGTTGTTCCTTATACAAAGATTGATATTGAAGATGAAGACAGCCTGGCAGAAAGGTTTGAGAAGGAAAAAGGTGCAAGTAAAGGCGAAGTTGATATAGTTGTGATTAAGTTACTCCACATGTCAAATTTTACTGACTTTAATTCATTGGAGAACATCCAGGGGGCAAATGTAAGGTATGTTGAGAGTTGTCATGAAATGGGAGAAACTGATTTAATTGTTCTTCCAGGGACAAAAAATACAATTGAGGATATGCTGCATCTTAAAAAGTCAGGAATGGAAGACGCAATTAAAAAGCTCCATGAAAGAGGTGCTGTAATATTCGGTGTATGCGGGGGCTACCAAATGCTTGGAATGAAGATAGAAGACCCGCATAAGACAGAATCGGAGCTTATAAGTATTGAGGGAATGTCTCTTCTTAACTCAAGGACGGTATTTGGACAAAAGAAAATAACAACTCAGGTTGAGGGAGTTATCTCATGTAATGGAGAGCTTCTTGAAGACATAGATGATATTAAAATAAGCGGCTATGAAATCCATATGGGAACTACGGAATACGAATCTGGATGCATACCTTTTATAGAGGTGAACAATCCGCCGGAAAGCTCTCATAAATATGTGGGAGGAGTAATGAATAAGGAAGGCAATGTCTTTGGTACATATATTCATGGCATTTTTGACAATATGGAGTTTACTGTAGGGTTTATAAACAATATAAGAAAAAGGAAAGGGCTGGATAAAATTAATTATGACAAAAGTATGGAATTTAAAGAGTATAAGGAAATGCAGTATGATAAGCTAGCCAATATTTTAAGGTCCAGTCTTGATATTGGAAAAATATATGAAATAGTAGGTATATAATAATAATCTGATTTTATAATTTCTGGGAAATTGTGGTGTGCAAAAATTAAGGGGAGATAGGAATGGAATTATGGCTGCTTTTAGATGTTATTGCGGCTTTTATATTGGATATTTTTTTCGGTGATCCTCACTGGATGCCTCATCCGGTAAGATTTATAGGATGGCTCATAAACAAAACCGAGAAAGTTTTAATGAATTATATAAATAAAGAAACCGGTGAATATAAACTACGAAGATCAAAAAGGCGATCGGGAATATTTCTTACGCTTTTTGTTGTAGGTGTAACGTTTCTTACAGTCTTTACAATTCTACGGATAGCTATATTTGTCAGCCCGGTTCTTTTTCATATCCTCAATATTTATTTTATTTACACATCCTTTGCAGCAAGGTGCCTGGCTGTGGAGACACAAAAAGTGTATAACGAATTAATAAGAAATGATATCGAGAAAGCAAGAAAAAGCCTCGCAATGCTTGTAGGACGTGATACAAATAACTTGAGTGACAAAGATATTGTTCGAGGGGCGGTTGAAACAACAGCTGAAAATACAGTTGATGGAGTTATCTCTCCTTTGTTTTTTGCTGTGTTAGGCTCGTTGGTCGGGCTGGGAGCACCTTTTGTGTATGGGTTTAAAGCTATAAGTACACTTGATTCAATGGTGGGATACATGAATGAAAAATACATTGATTTTGGGATGTTTTCTGCTAAAACTGACGATGCGGCAAATTATATTCCCGCAAGGCTATCAGGATTTTTATTACCGCTATCTGCTGCTCTTTGCGGTATGAATGGATTACAAAGCTTTAAAACAATGCTTCGGGATAGGAGAAATCATAAGAGCCCGAATTGTGCCTACCCTGAGGCGGCTGTTGCCGGTGCACTCGGGGTTATGCTGGGAGGAAACAATGTTTATTTTGGTAAAGTTGTGGAAAAGCCCACAATAGGAGATGCACACAGGGACTTAGAGCCGATGGATATAAAAAGGACAGTAAAACTTATGTATTGTTCGGCTGCCTTAACTTTAATGTTATTGTCGTCAATTTATATGGTTGTTTTATATGTGTAAAAAGGATGGATAAGATGAAAGATGCATTTGAAAATGGAATTGCCGATAAACACGGAGGAAATATTTACAAGGCCGAAGATAAGTATGGTATAAGGAAGGAAGACTTTCTTGATTACAGTGCCAATGTTAATCCTTTAGGGATTCCTCAAGAGCTAAGGGAACTTATTATATCAAACATTGATTTAATTTCATGTTATCCGGACCCTGAGTGCAATGATTTGAGGAAAGATATTTCATCATACCTTGACATACCGTCTGATAGAATAATAATTGGTAATGGTGCCGCAGAAATAATTTTTCTCCTTTTCGATGAGCAAAAGCCAAAAAAGGTTTTGATACCATCACCTACATTTTGCGAATATGAAAGGGCTGCCATAAAATTAGGTGCAGAAGTGGTTTTTTTCAGAATTAGGGAGGAACGACATTTCAAGCTGGATATAAACGAGTTAATAAGATGCATGGATGATAATGATATTGATTCATTAATACTTTGCAATCCCAATAATCCCACATCAGTACTCACACCTCCCGACGAGCTTCTGTGTCTTTTAACGGCAGCCAATCAAAGGGGAGTACGGATAATAGTTGATGAAACATTTATTGAGCTTACTATAGGAGGTAATATTAACTCAGTAAAAGGATACCTTTCAGAATTTGATAACCTTTTTATTATAAGGGCTTTTACCAAGCTTTTTGCAATTCCCGGCTTAAGGCTTGGATATGGTCTTGGAAGTAAGGAACTTATAACTAATCTATGGGAAAGGAAAATCACTTGGTCTGTCAATTGTTTTGCCGGTATTTCCGGTTTGCTCCTTAAAAATAATTATGGGTATCTTGACAGGACTTCTTTATGGCTTTCAGAAGAGCTGGAGCATTTCTATAATGACTTGGACTTGTGCAATCTGGAAAGATTCCAGGTGTTTAAGCCTGATACAAATTTTATCCTATTAAAAATAAATGATATTCATTTCAACTCACACAGCTTAAGAGAGTCAATGGCATTCAAGGGTGTTCTTATAAGGGATGCAGCCAACTTCAGATTCTTGGATGACAGGTTTATCAGGGTTGCAATCAAAGACAGAGATAGTAATGAAAAATTTATAGAAATTTTAAATGAAACCATAAAAGAAAATATATGAACTGTTAAACATTGCAAACTTTTTGTCTTTAAGTAGACTTTGCCCCGATGTATACTTAAAATGTGATGGGCAGTGAAGAAGAGAAATACTTCATATTACTCTAATCTTTCCGTTTTTCTCATAATTTTATATTGCTTTGATGAATATTTTATTTAATATTTGATGGTAATTTTATTTGACATAAGGAGGCTTTGCCCATATATGAGACCACTTAAACCCAAAAAATCAATAGAAGGTATAAGCCGGGCGAGGATGTATATAAAAAGGGATCTTGATTTGTTTATCGGTTACCCGGATGCAGACGGAAAATGGATTTCCTGCCCGGAGGGTAAAGATGAAAGTGAGGTAATTCTAACCCGTGAACATATTCATAAAGCTACATTTACAATAAATAAGCTTGTTCGGGATTTTCCCAAGGCGTTACCTCAAATAGTGGGTGATGTGGAAAAATGGCGTGAGAATTATAAAAATTTGCTGGAGGTATTAAAGTATTCCATACATAACAAAACAGCATTACCTGAATCTGTTGTGAATATTAACCCGGTATTCGGTGATTTTGAAAAGAAACTGTATAAGAAGCTGATAAGTAAAAACAAAGCGTTGATAAACGTAGTTAACAGTATTTCCTGGTTAACTATACTAAAACCTGAAACATTTAAGGATGCATTGGTCTGGCTGAATAATTACAGTGAATATTTGGAAAAAATATACTCCTATTATTCCAATCAAGAAGGACTGCAGTTTATTGTGAAATTATGGCGGCTGTCTAATAGTGTAGGAGAAAAGAGAATTAAAACGATTTTAATATGGGCCTCCCATTCAAGAATTAATGATATTGTTATGGACCAAGGGCATCAATACAGCAATTTGGTTGAGACCTCACTTGGCAGGAAAAAAACAGATCCCATACCGGGCATTCCTAAGGCTAGGTTTGGAAGCGATTTTAGAAAGTGGATAAATTGTATTTATGTTCAAGACAGCCAAACAGCCAAGCGTTCAATTGACCTTTTCAACCTGGTTTGTGATATAAGCTTTATTGACAAGTGGGAAGATTGGTGGCACTCTCTTGATAAGTTCATCAATATGGCTAAGAATATGCCCCGGGGTTTGAGCAGGCGTAATCCGTTAACCGTAAAACTCAACAATATTCGAGAGAAAATTAAATGCATTGGAAACAATACGCCGCCTGTAGTAAAATCAAAATACATGTTTAATAGTATAGTCAAGTGGTCTCAAAATGATAATATAGGTCGGTATAAGAAAATATACAGTGCACTTGAGGTATTGCCAAAGGAATACAACAATGTGCCGTATCGATTGGCATTCCTTATTTATTGGGACAAAATGATAGAACTAAGGGATATTTCCAAGCAAAAGATAATTGATAGTGTTATAGATGAATTCAAAAAATTTATTAAATCGCAGAAAGATTTTGAAAGTGCAATAAAACTATGGAAAGTGGTTATTAATTCATGGCAAACGTCGTGTGAATCCTATTATTATTTTTATACCATTGATGCTGAAATTATCGATGAGGATATAGATCAAAAAGCCGTTCGAATGATATTCGGTTTGTTAAGACAGTTGTACTATGATAAAAGGTTTGGGAATTTATTGAAAATGAAGCAAGAACATTTGTCTTATTATGCCTTTTCGTCCCGGAAGAACATGTTTTGGACTGCTTTTTTGAGTTGAGAAAATATAAAATTTTCAAAACATACATATCGGAAGAAATAAGACTTGCATACTATGACAAGAATGCTGTAAAAACTGCTAACAGGCTGCTTTCTAAATACTATCCCGATCATGAGTTGCTTAAGGATGAGATTGATGAGCTTGTTATCAAAATAAATAATGGTGAAGATAGGGAAGGGTTTTTAAAATTACGAATTGATAAATTAAAAAGAAAGCTTACTGAAGAACCGGCAAACCTTAGTGAAGTGAAGCTTAATAATCTGGCAAAAAAGATAAAGCATGCAGCAATGATGGGACTATTGGAAATATTTAAGGAAGAAAGCAATTTGATGTTAAAAAAATGCCTTACCTCAAATTTGGACATTGACGAGATCCCTGAATGGCTTGAAAGAAGTGATGTTAAGGAGGCAATTTTATGTTCTGCCACGCTAGATGTTGAGTTTCGCAAGATAGTTATTATGATACTGAAACGAAGAGCATCCAATTTGCCTTGGGATTTTAGAGATTTAGATGCCAACATAGAGTTTATTGAAAGAATGAAATCAATCAATGTAGATGTATATTCATGGATTGACGGTGATGATAAATTAATAAAGAAACTAAATAATGGTGAAGAAATAGTATTTTCTATTGAAAGGGATCCTATAGAAATATTCAATATGGGAAAATACTTTAAAACATGCTTGTCTCCCGGAGATATTAATTTTTTCTCGGTGTTTTCAAATATAGTTGATATCAATAAGCAGGTAATATACGGGAGAACCCGTGACGGGCATGTAAGAGCACGTGCACTTATTGCATTAAATGATGATGGAGGAATATTGACATTTTATCCTTACTGCAATGATAACAATATTAATTTTAAGGATGTTTTGAAGGAATTTGTGCATGATCTCGCAGTAAAAATGAATACCATAGTAATGTCAAAAGGAACAGTAAGTACTTTAATAGCAACAAGATGGTATGACGACGGACCACGTGATTTGGTTGGGGAATTCCCATTCGCAAAAGAAGGATCGGAGTTCAGGAAAAGCTTATTTAAATGGGATGCCGATGAATTACTGGCTAATATGGAGAAAGCCGTTGAACCTATAGGCTTAAATGAGAGGACGATACCTATTTTTATTTCCATGCCTGAAATAAGAAAATGCAATAAGTTTGCAACGGTATTGTTTCCGTTTGTTATGAAGCTTAATTTGATATCTGAGTCTTTTTATAATTATGTGCAAGCACTTGTAGAGCTGGAAATGACAGATATGCTACAAAAACTGTTGCCTAAAATTGTAAACCATGTATTGAGCATATATGAAAATTACTGGAGTATCCGCAATTGGATAGAAGTGTTGCTGGAAATATCACCTGAAAAAGCATTGTATATTTTAAAACGGACACGTTTACCCCATTGTCGTAATTGGAAAGACGAAGAAGGGGAGAAAATTGCAGCAGCGGGAATGGCATATTTAAAGCTTAACCGTCCAAATCAGGCAATAAAAATGTTCACCATTGCTTTAAACGAATACCTCACAGATGAGACAAGGAAATTTTGCGAAGAATATATAAAAGAACATGCATAAATAGATGCTGTACTTTTGTCATATAAAGCAGATGTATAAGAACATATGGTTTTATCGTTTCATAATATGATTATGTATACTTAAATGTCGCAAATATTGTCAGACATATATGTCCGTTAAAGGGGGTATTTCCATATGAAAATGAATAGAATTGACGGAAGTAAAATTTCGCCAATGGCCATTATTGCTCGTGTATCTGTAAAGCATAAAATTGCCGAACCAACAGCATCGGAGAGTGAAGAGAATTTTACACAGATTGAGGCTGGGCAGACAGGAGAAATGGAAGAGATAAAAAGGGAGAAAGAAATTGGAGAAACGAAAGAATCAGAAAAAAGTAACATTTATACACATATGACTGAACCTGTAAAAACTAATTATATTGACTGTAGTAAAAAGTCCCCTAATAGTATACTTGCAGGCATATACACAAAAAAGCCAAAAAATTCTCAGTGTTCCCCAAATAAAATAATAAAGGATGAAGAAAAAAAAGAAGACATTGCACAAAGCCTGAAGACCAGTGATCCTGATGAAGCGGTAAACCCATATATTCAGGTAGTATTAATATCTAGTGATGAGGATGGTGAGTCCTGTATGGAACACAGTAATACAAGAAATGACGAATGTAATGGTAATTCTGTAAATGAAAATGAGCCGAAGATTATTGAGATACCCTCAGAAGTTATAACCAGCTTTTTGAATATGTTAAACACTAATGATGCCGGAGTTTCACTGGACTCTTTGATAAAAATTACTAAAGCCCCGAAAACAGAAGAAGATATTGATGAAGCTAAGAGAACCGATGAAAACATTTGTGAAGATAGTGAAGATGAAAGTGTCGATGAATACAATTATGAAGATAGTGAAGATGAAAGTGCCGATGAATACAATTATGAAGACAGTGAAGACGAAAGTACCGGTGAATACAATTATGAAGATAGTGAAGATAAAAGTGCCGATGAGTACAATTATGAAGATAAAAGTATTGATGAATATTATTGTGAAGATTATGAAGATAAGAGTGCTGATGAATACTGCTACGAGGATTATGAATTAAAAAACACTGATGGGTATTGTGAATATTATGAATCCAACCTTGCCGATGAATTTTGCAGTGAAATTTATGAGGACAATAATGAAAGCGATTATTACTATGAATATCAATGATTATATCGATTTTTTAAGTACAAAAAAAGAATAATTATATGTTGATATATTATGGTAACCAACTTGCTGCAAAATTCATATTGTATTATATAACAAAATAAAAAGGAGATGTCTATTGATGGAAAACAAATGCAACACAAATCCTTGTCCTCAGTTACCGGGTACAATTCTACGCATTTTTATACCTGCAGGAGCAGTGATTAATCTGCTTAACCTTATTGAGCTATCCTCTCCTAGCGGAATATGTATTATTCTAAGACTGCCTTTCCTCGGAAAGAACTCAAAGTGTGATATTGGCGGTCTTTTGGACTCCATTAAAAATGCTGGTGGCCGAGTAGAATTTGGTAGCTAAATGTTTTATATTTTAGGTATCGAGAACTTACTATGTTAGGAGTATTCCTAACATAGTAAGTAAATCATTGTACTTATGTTTTACATCTAGAAATAATCCTTTTATTTTGTTAAAATTACTTATGTCTATGGGGTTTGACGGACGGTCAAAAGCTGTCCTCAAACCCTATAGTCATTGATATCTATGGGACGATATACAGGATAATGATAAATAACAAAAGCAATGAGGTATATGTATGAAATTGGAGAGAATGCTACAAAATAGATAAAAGTGTCCTGTCAAGCGAAGAAATACTGTCGATTTTAACGGGATTAAAAGGACTTCATAGCATAGACAAGGACCAAAAGACCAAGCTGCTGATAGAAAAGCTTTCCGGAGTTGCTGAGAAATCGGATTACATGCCTGCTGGCAATGAGATAATGATTGATTTATCGTCCTGGAATAAAAATGACAGATTGCATTTGAGAATTAATGAAATTAAAAAAGCAATTCGAATGAAAAACATAATTAATTTTACATATTATACAAATGGAAAACTTACGAAAAGAGAAGTTGAGCCATGCGTAATAGTATTTAAAGAGTCCAACTGGTACCTTTATGGCTATTGCCTTTTAAGGAACGACTTCAGACTGTTTAAGCTGAGGCGGATTTCTGAACTGGAAATTACTGAAAAGAAATATGTAATGAGAGATTATAAGCTGGAAAGTGCTGACTTGAAGGGAGATTTCGAGCAGGAAAAGGACTCTGAAATTGTGCTGTTGTTTGAACATTCAATGAAATACATTGTTGATGATATCTTTGGAATTGATAACTACGAAGTCATGCAGGATGGCAAATTAAAGGTGAGGTTCAAGATGGGGTTAGGTGATTGGCTGTATGGTTTTGTCCTTGGATTTGGCGGCAATGTAGAGATTTTGGAACCATTAGCCCTTAAGGAGCATATTATTGGTTTAGCTAACGATGTGATTAAAAAATACGGCAAACACCTGCTATATTGACAATTGATATATTATTGGATAAAATTCTAGGGTATTAATACTATTAAGAAAGATTATAAATGCCGATTATGAATATATATTCTTAATCAAATAGGAGACTAAAATGTCGAAAGAAATTATTTTGTCTGCTTCTTTGCAGGACTATCTTGAAGCTATAATAGAGTTGGAAGAGAAAGAGGGTATTGTGCGAGTTACAGATATTGCCAATAAGCTTGATATAGCCAAAGCAAGTGTAAATCAAACAATAAAAAAGCTCAAGGATATGTCGTTGGTGAGACAGGAAACATATGGACCTGTGGAACTTACTGATGAAGGCAGGCATATGGCAAACAGGATTAGGCAAAGACATAATAAACTAAGGCAGTTCCTGATTGAGGTACTTGGTGTTGATTCAGATATAGCTGAGAAGGATGCGTGCCTTATGGAGCACGCTGTGAGTGCTCAGACAATGGATAGATTAACGGATTTTCTCTGTGCAAATGGTTACATAAGTGCAGAATGCAGTAATAGAGACAGCGAAAATGATGATTCTTGAGGTAATGCATTTTTAATAAAATATAAAAGATTCATATTTTAAAGATTTATATATTATTCGTTAAAAAAGGAGTAGCTAAACTCCTTTTTTTGAATTCGTTGATTTGACTTTTATAATTTGCTTTGGAATTATTAATAAAGGATTTATTAATAAACAATATACAGAAGGTGGGAATGACATTGGAAAAGATAAAGACTAATGCAATGAGAATTCTTGATAAAGCACAAGTAAAGTATAATTCATATTCATATGATCACAGTGATGGTTTGATTGATGGTGTTTCAGTAGCAAATAAAATGGGACTTCCGGTTGAACGGGTGTATAAAACTCTCGTAACAAAAGGAGCGAGCAGAGAGTATTATGTTTTTGTTATTCCTGTTGCCGAAGAACTTGATTTAAAGGCAGCGGCAAGAGCAGTAGGAGAAAAATCCGTTGAAATGATTAAAGTAGCGGATATCAATAAAGTGACGGGATATATCCGAGGTGGGTGTTCGCCAATAGGAATGAAAAAAAATTATAAGACAGTATTGGATAGTTCCTGTAAGGGTTTGGATACAATTATTGTGAGTGCCGGCAAAATAGGATACCAGATAGAATTGGCTCCTTCAGACATTATTAAATTGATAAATGCCACAACAGCGGAAATTGTTATGCAAAGGGAGTTGTAATATATTTTGTTCGGCCCAAATTACTGCCATGCAGACATATGACTTGATTTTATTATAATAAAATTATAGTATTATAGTATACTCATTAATTTACATATATGTTATATATAAACCCATTCGATTTTCTAAATTAGATACGATATTACTCCATATCTATTGAATTTTTATGAGGGGGGTTGAAGATGTACAAAAAAGTTATGACTGTTGCATCAGTTATCATTGCTATGATGCTAATTGTCACTTGCATGAAATCCAATGCGAATGGTGCTGATGCGGGATACAAAGTAACAGGAGTTGTGAAACCGGAGTTTATCAATTTAAATTATGCAGCTACTTCACAGCTTGCAGGCTTCAATGTTATTGTGGAAGGAACTCAGGCTTCATGCCAGACAGATTCGGAAGGACGTTTTGAGCTAAATAACGTTCAAAGGGGTACAGGATATACTATTAAGATATCCAAACCCGGATACTTAACAAGAATTATACACAATATAGCCGTTTCGGGAGATACAGCCTTATCAATAAGCGGATTGCCAATTGATATATGGGCTGGGGACTTTAATGACGATACGGCAATAAACATGGCTGATATAATAGATTTTGCAAAAGTATTTAATCTCACTTCATCTAGTGATAAGTATAATCCTGTTTTTGATCTCAATAAAGATGAAGCAATAAATATGAGCGATGTAATGATAGTTATTAGGCATTTTAACAAAACATCAAACGATTATTTGCAAAATATCACTATTATAAGCAATACACCAACTAATACGCCAACTCATACACCAACTTATACACCTACAAAAGCACCAACTCCTACACCCACAGCTTCTATGTCGGGAAAAGTAACCTATACCCTTGTAAGAGCTAGTTCTCCTACTGCTGACCAACTTGCTGCATATGAAGCCATAACGGCAGCAATGGATAAAGCCGTATCATATTATAACCGTTATACAAACATTACACTAAACTTAAGGGTTCTATATGAACCAAGTGTTGCAACAGCTGATGCAAATATTAACGGTACTATTAGATTTGGCAAAAGAGAATATATGAACCACATTACCGCTATGCATGAAATTGCACATACTGCCGGTGTAGGAACTACACAACAGTATAGGGCCTTAATAGTAAACGGTGTATTTACAGGAGTAAATGCAACAAACCAATTAAGGGCTATTACAGGCAACCCTCAGGATGTTTTAAAGGGAGACAGCCAACATTTTTGGCCTTACGGACTTAATTACACAAGTGAGGTTAAATCGGAAGACGACCTTATAAACCACTGCAAAATAGTAAATGCCATAAGGAAAGATTTGGGATTTTAAGTGAGATAAGACGTAGTAAAATAAGCATAGATTTATAGAGCTGTTATGAATTTAAAATATTACTAAAGAATGGAGATGTTCTCTTATGGATGATTTATATGAGTTAAGAAAACAAATTAGTTTGACTAATAATGAAATACTTAAATTGCTGAATAAACGTGCTACTTTAGTTCAGAAAATTGTAACACTAAAAGATGAAAAAGGAACCGATTATTATGATCCCATAAGAGAAGCGGAGATGCTTAGTGAAATATTTAAAGAAAACAAAGGCCCATTGCCTGATGAGCTGGTAAAGAAAGTGTTCTTAAGCATTTTTCATACTGCATTGCAATACATGGGAATAAGTGGTGAAAGAAAACTTCTCGTTGGGGCTTCAAGCGAAGTTCAACTTCCAAAATTAAATGAGATGTTTGATATTGATCCTCAAAATCCCATTGTTATCGCAGGACCATGTGCAGTTGAAAACTTTGAATATTTGGATCAAGTTGCAAAGATGCTTAAAGATGCCGGTGTAAAGTTTATTCGTGCAGGTGCATATAAACCGAGAACATCACCCTATGATTTCCAGGGATTAAAAGAGGAAGGATTAAAAATATTAAATGAGGTAAGTAAAAAATATAAGCTATATTCTGTCACAGAGGTAGTGGATACTCGAGACGTATATTTAGTACAGAAATATGCAGATGTTCTTCAGATTGGTGCAAGGAACATGCAGAATTTTGAATTGTTGAAGGAAGTAGGACGAACAAATAAACCGATTATATTAAAAAGAGGAATGAGTGCATCAATAAATGAACTTATCTATGCAGCCGAGTATATTGCATTGCAGGGAAATAGAAATATAATTCTTTGTGAAAGAGGTATAAGAACTTTTGAAACCAAAACCAGAAATACATTGGATATTTCATCCATTCCGATAGTAAAAAATGAAACCAATTTGCCAATAATCGTTGATCTTAGCCATTCTCTCGGAAGAAAAGATATTGTTAACCAAATAGCAAAAGCGGTTTTAGCTGTCGGTGCCGATGGAATAATGGTAGAAGTACATCCAAAGCCTGAGCTTGCTTTGTCTGACAGCAAACAGCAATTAAATTTTGACGAGTTCATAGGTATGTTGAAAGCAATAGGTTGTTAATACATGGCAATCTATGGTAATGTATAGCCATTGCATGTTGTTCATTATAATGATATAATATTTATAATGTAAGTGTTAGGGGTATTAACGCTTACATTTATTATTGCATTTCCATGTTTAATTAAAAAAGAAAATAACATATCAGATAAAAAGAAATACATTCCAATTGCTGAAAAATTTTTATTGATAAGTTTATGTGTATTTTTTGTATTGAATTTAAATTAAGAAAACATTCTGTCTTAAGTGATTTATTACCTATTTTACAATTAAATTACAGGGGGTAAGATTATTTTCTGCTTTATATTAGAGGAGTAAATAACATTTTTATATGTACAAAATTTATTAAGACAGGAGGAGTTTTTTTGAATAAACAGTTGTCAGAACTGCATGAAAGAAATAAATTAATGGCGATAATTCTATGTATTTGTGTCGTTTTAGGTGCTGCTTCTGCCTATAAATATCCTGTTACAATGATGCTGGTTATAAAATACGCATCACCGGTTGCTCTGTTAATTGGTTTTTTGGTATGGAAAAAGGTAACGATAAAATTTATTATGTACTATATAGCGTTTGCTTTTAACTATATATCTTTTTTTATGATACATAGCACAAACAGTTTTTCCAATTCTCTTATTTTATATTTATCCATGGCGATTATTTCTATCTACCATAATTATCGGCCTTTATTACTTAACGGTATTTTTTCTATAATTATATTAAATTATGAACTTTTTACAAAAGCAGATTATGCTAAGATAGACAAGTTTTCTCCCAATGCATATCTTATATTATGTCTGATTGCTTTAATTGCTCAAAGCCACATTGGTACTCAAATGTTGGCAAAGGTTAAGGAAAGTGCCATGGAAGCCAAAAAATCAAAGGAAAAAACGGATGAACTTTTGGAAAAGGTTTCACATTCGGCAGAAATACTTAGAAAGTCCACTATAAACCTTCAGGAAAACGCAACATCTACAGGGGCAATATCCAAAGAACTGGTAGCGGCTTTTAAAGATATATCTGTTGGGATTGAAACTCAAGCGGCAAGTTTCGCACATGTTTTGCAGGCTATGCAGGATGTAACGATGACCGTTCAACAGACAACAGATTCATCTTCTAAAATGAGCCAAAAGTCTAAGGATACAGCTGAGGTAACCAGAGAAGGCCAGGATAAAATGAAAATGATGTCTAAACAAATGTCGGAGATAGATCGGTTTGTTGATAGCACATCTGCAGCAATAGGTGAAGTAAATGAAGAAAGTGTAAAAATTGATAATATTGTTTCTATGATAAAAGAAATTTCCAATCAGACAAAACTGTTATCGTTAAATGCTTCAATAGAGGCTGCAAGGGCTGGCGAGCATGGCAAAGGTTTTTCGGTTGTAGCTTCGGAAATTCGCAAACTTGCAATAGACTCCCATAATGCTTCTCAAGAAGTTAATTTAAGCATAAAACTGATACAGGAGAAAATCCGTCAGGTTAATGAATTGGTGCAAAATGGACTTCAAACAGTAGTTTATGGAAAAGAGTCAGTCGTTATAGCCGAGAAGATGTTTGATCAGATTAAAACTAATTCAGAAGAAGTGCTTAATCAAGCAGAGTCTCTTAGATGTATCAACGAACGGCTTTTACAATCAGCTCACAATGTTGCTGAGGAGATGGGTACTGTAGCTGCCATATCAGATAAATCATCTGCCTCGATTCAAGAAGTTCTTGCCAATGCAGATGTTCAACAAAAGCGAGTTAGCAGTATGGTAGAAAGTATAGAAGAACTAACTGAGTTGATGAAAACTTTGGATCAGAATATAAACCGATAATATTGATAAGTTACATACTGTGGCATAGCCACAAGAATTCAGAGCCCGGAATTAAGAAGTCATATTTTAAGACAATATTTTGACTTCTTAGTTTCGGGTTTTAATTATGAAGTTTATTAATTTTACTACGGTTTATACATCACATTTTTAGTAGACCTATTTATCAGATATATATAATAAAAAATATATATAAAATAAAATGTCGATTTATTTTATATAATTTATGTTATAAATGTGTTAAAATATTTTTAAGTTATAGGATGTTAAAATATTGATTTGCCTTAAAGTGTAATTATTTATTATTTAATTCGTTTTTCATAGGAGGAGGGTAAAATGGGGAACATAGACGAAAAGATTCTGGAAATTTTAAACAGTGAAGAATCAAAATCACAAAACATCAATGACGGTCAAGTTAAAATAGGTAATCGGTATTATGAGTTTGAGGAAAGATCATTTTATGATGATAATGTAAAACTCCTTATACCTAAGGATTTCATAGATATGCCTCAGCACTTGAGGGAGATTAAATATCCTTCCTCCCAGAGACCGGAAATTATTCTAACTGATGAAAGCAGCAGTATAAATATAATGCTCAATCGAATAGACAGCAGCCTTAATGAGGAACAGGTCAAGGAACTTACCGACGGGATGAAAGCAATCTTAAAAAAGGTCAATCCGGCCAATATATTTTTTACAGACGGTATAGAAAAAGTAGATGAAAAAAATATCGGTTATTTTGAATTTAAAAGTCCTGCTATGGATGGTTTTATATATAACTTAATGTTTTTCTTTGAATTTAAAGGCAAAACGGTTATGGGAACATTTTGCTGCAGGTATGATGAATATAAAGACTGGAGAGAGGTTGCTTTTCAGGTAATGAAATCTTTAAGGGTGACCAAAAAGAATATAGAAGGAAGATGATGAGAATGGGTCAATCGATTTTTACAATTGCGGATATAATAGTGGAACCTTATAAATTTAACAAAATACTGGATTTTAAAATTGTCAGGGAATTGAATGAGCATGCAAGACTATATATTGAGGGTATTGTTCCGGAAGAAAAGATGGATCAATATATTGAAAATTCAAGTGAAGATGAAATCATAAAGGTATCGTTAAAATGTAAAGAAAAAAATATTGTCTTATTTTACGGAATTGTTACATCTATGTCCCTGCATGCAAAGATGAATGTCAGGAGTATTCAGATTGAGGCTTTGAGTTTAAGTTTTCTGATGGATATTGAAAAGAAAAAATGTTCTTTCCAGAACGAAAATGCTACTTATAAGGAGATTTTTGATCAGATAACTTGTGGGTATCCTGATTCACAGGCTTTAGATGAGGCTTCAAACGGTAAAACAACAGGAGGACTTCTTGTACAATACCTCGAAACTGACTGGGAATTTGCAAAGCGTCTTGCATCACATTTTAATGCGGCACTTATACCATCATGTAATGTTAATGGGGTTAAGTACTACATAGGAAAAGTTGATGTTCCTCCGGAGCATGATCTTAAGGAGTACAACTATATAATAAAAAAAGATATAAAGGATTATTTAAGAAAATCACAGAACGGCATAGATGGAATACAAGAAAAAAATCTTATAAGTTATGAAATAACCAGCCCGGATATATTGGAGTTGGGTAGGCCTATAAGTTTTAAAAACAGAAAGCTATATATATTAAGTTCTGTGACAGAGGCTCATGATGGCATTATTTTAAATACGTACATATTAAAAGACGGAGAAGGAATAAAGTATAACAGGATATACAATGATCAGCTCGTAGGAGTTTCACTTTTCGGAAAGGTGATAGATGTTGCAAAAGATACTGTAAAGGTACACCTTGAAATAGATGAAAAGCAGCCTGTAGGGGAAGCAATGTGGTTTCCTTATTCAACGGTTTACTCTTCTCCCGATGGTTCAGGATGGTACTGCATGCCTGAAAAAGGTGATAAGGTAAGGTTGTATTTTCCTGATGCAGACGAAAAAAAAGCTTTTGCGGCAAGTTCGGTGAACCTCACATCAGAAGATCCACAGAAGAGAAGCGATCCGGCGGTTAAAAGCATAAGCACCAAATATGGAAAGCATATTGTATTCAAACCGGGTGCAATAGAAATTATGAGTAATGGAAATCAACTGGTGAGATTAACTGATGATGGGGGAATAGAAATTTCAACCGACAAGAAATTAACTATATCTGCAAAAGAGGACATAGAAATAAATTCAGGTACAAAGATACTGGTTCAGGGTGATGAGGGGATAGAATTAATTCAGTCAACTGCTAATCTTACTATTGCAGATGATGTATCAATGAATGGAGCAAAGGTGAATATTGAATGATGGATAAGAATAAGATGCTTGAGGAACTAATATCAAAATGCATCACTAATAATTGGGAACAGGAGCTTCTGAATATTAATCAAAGATATTCTTCCAATAGGGAATGTATTGAAAACCAGCTGATCTCCGCTCTTGAGGACGTATGCAGAAAAGCGGCAGTATTTCAGCATCAGGGAGTGAAGGAGGATATTAAATACATTTGCATCTCGTTTTTACGTACAAGCATAATGGAGGATACATCATTTTACAGAATTGATGCTTATGACAGCAGATGGTTTTTAGATACAGCAGAGTGCTATAGCATTTGGAATGCAGAATTTATATTTTCTTCACTTTTTAAACAAATTAGTCTTTTGAAAGATGAAAAGAAACAATATGGAAGATTTGTTACAGATATGGATATAGAAAATATTAAAATGTCCGAGGCATTGAAATATCACACTTTAGCAGTTGAGTTTACGAGGACTGTTATCCCTAAGTTTTTACAAAGTTCTGCATATATTAAAATGGGAAAAGCACCTGAAATATGTATTATGATGGGGGAATACAGAGATTTTAATGAAGTGCTGTATAGCGATAATGAGGTGAAGACATAGCATGGACTATTTTTTGTTGAAGCAGGATGAGAGGTATAAAGATGTACCTGTTATTATGCAGCTTTCAAGTAAAATTGATATAAAAAATTTAAATTATGAGGACATACATAATGTGCCTGATACGGTTATTTTTTATGTAAAAGCTACTCCTGAAAGCAGTTATTTGGATATTATGGACAGAGATCTTTTTTTGGTATCTGAAAAACTGAAAAAATTACTTGAAAAATACCAACCGGATACTGTGTTTAAAACAATAGTGCTGATAGATTCAGAAAACAAGAGGCAGGAAAAATACTTCCTTCCAGTATTTAAAAAGGTTGATGCATTAAGTCCTAAATGCGAGTTTACGAGGGATAAAAGTGTAATAACAAAGCTTATCTTAAAAAAAGACGGAATTATGGACCATAAGATATTTTCAGTGTCGGATGGTGTTAAACCGACTGTTATTGTAAGGCTTGATGCAGCGGAGAGCATTTTGAGGAGATATTTTAAAGGGGTCTGCCTAAAAAGAATACCAATAGAAGATTAGGGGGGGTTTGATGCCGGAAATAAGCAGATATATAGTGAGGGGGGCGACTATGGTATGCAGCTGTGGAAGTCATGGAAGAAAGATAAACCTTCCTGTGAGCCATGGTTCATATGTAAATAATAAACCTATGATGAATCAATGGGACTGTATGCCTATAGAAAATGTGCCTGAATTTGGAATATGCAGCAGTCCATCAAACCCAAATAGTGCAACTGTATCACTTGTGGGTGAAGATGGTAATACTGTTACAGGAAAGCCATGTGTTCCAGCCATATTGTCATGTTGGATGGATACCAAGGAGGATACTATTGTGGATGGATTTCCTGCTCTTACCACTGATTCCAAACTTATATGCAGCTTGGGAGGAATGATAACATTTAAAACTGACGGTCAGCATGACGGGTAGGACATGGAGGGCTTAAAAATGAGGAGTTTTGATAATATAAAGATAGAACCGGCATATGGAATTAAAATCATCAATGATATTAAGATTGAGAGTAAGCTAAATGAGCATGCAATAATGTATTTATGCGGTATTGTAGATGAGTCGGTAAATTTTGATTCAGCGACTAATGCGTCATTTGATGATGAGATACATATTTACGAAGCAGGTGAAAGCAATAAAACAATTTTTAAAGGCCTTATTACAAGCATAGAGACAAAAAAGGTAAATGGGGTTTACTATGCAGAAATTCAAGCTATGTCAGGTAGTTTCAGGCTGGATATCAAAAAGAAGAGTCGTTCATTTCAGGATATTGACATGACATATCCGGACCTTGTTAAAGGCATTTTGAAAGATTATCCCAGGAATAATTTTATAAATACAATTTGTGACGGTGTGAAAATCGGAGAGCCCATTTTGCAGTATAAAGAGACAGATTGGGAGTTGATTAGGAGGCTTGCAAGCCGTTTTAATTCAATTATAGCTCCGGATATGTTAGACACAGGTACAAGACTATGCTTTGGTTTGCCTAAAGGGTCAAGCGGCAAAATTGAAGACATTATAAGTTATACGGCAAACAAGGACATGTTGGCTTATATGAAAGCAAAGGGAAGCGGAGCCGATGTTAAAGCCAATGACTTTTTCTATTATGTTATAGAAAGCAGAGAGCATTATAAATTAGGGGATGAAATTTCTTTCAGAAATAAAAAAATGTATGTGACAAGCATAGATATATATATGAAAAATGGAATTCTTACTTATAGATACAGTATTTCCATGAAGGAAGGCATATATGTTTCACAGATAAACAACAGTCAAATAAATGGAGTATCCATTGAAGGAAAGGTGCTTGATACAAAAGGAGAACTTGTAAAGCTACATCTTGACATAGATGAAGTCCAGGATAAAGGGAAAGCATATTGGTTTCCATTTGTACCTCCTACAGGGGATATTATGTACTGTATGCCGCAAAAGGGAACACATGCAAGTCTTTATTTTCCGGATGCCACCGGGAACAATGCCAAGGTCATCGGCTGTGTAAGAAAAAATGGAGGCAGTTGTCAGAAGACAAGCGATCCTAATACAAGATTCTTTGGTACAGAGCACGGAAGTGAGCTTGAGATGTCTCCAAAAGCTTTGAACATTGTTGGTGACAGCGAGGAACCCATAAAGATAAGCATGGAGGATGAGAACGGCATTACCATAGAAAGTCATAAAAAGCTTACCATGAATTCGCTTGAGGAAATGTCCATTACCACTCCAAAGCAAATAAAAATTATTGCAGGGGATCTTATTCTTCTCAAAAAGAGCAGTTTGGACAGTGGACTTACACTTGAAAATGAATTTCACTACTTGTCAAATTATGTATTTCTTGAAGGAAGAGCTCGTGAATCATATCCACCCTTTAATGATGCACCGAAAGTTGCACCAAAACCGCCTTTTAACTGGGGCAAGCTTGCACTTAATGTATTGGGAGGGCTGGCAGTAGTTGCTGCAGTTGCAGCAGCAGCGGTTTTTACTGTAGCTACATTTGGAGCAGGTGCGGTGGTTGTTGGTGCAGTTGCTACATGTGCAGTTGTAGGAGGAGCTTCAGCTGTTGTAAGTCAGGCTGTCAGTGATGTGATGAGGGGCGAGGTTAGTGATTTTAGTGCCTATGCGGCAGCGGCGGCAAGAGAAACAGTTGTAGGTGCTATATCGGGTGCTGTATTTGGACCAATAGGACCTGCTGCTTCATTAGGTGGTAAAATGGCTATCGGAGCGGCAAACAATGCCTTTGAAAGCATATTAAGGCAGACTTTGGAAGGCAACGGAATAAATCCATGGAATGTATTGCTGGATGCAGGAATAGGTGCTGCTACTGCAGGGATAGTAGACTCAAAGATAGCTAAGAGAATAGGCAATGCTATAGACAATGCAGCTCCGTGGATTAAAAATGGAGCCAATAAGGTAATGAATTCAATTGACGATAATGCCAACAGGATTGCAAATTTAAGCCGTAAACTTGCGGGACAAAGTGATGAAGCCGCAGAAATGATGTTTCAAAGGTCTATTATGAATTCCAATAAGGCAGCTTGTTGCGGTGACCCGATAAATGTTGCCAATGGAAGCTTTTACCTTGATGTAACAGACCTTGAAATTGAAGATAGGGGAATTGACATTGAAATAAAGAGGAGATATAACTCAATTGGATTAAGAAACGGCATCATGGGAGAAGGTTGGACATTTGAATTTGAGAGTTGTTTAAAAAGGGATGACATTAACTGCATTACGTTGATGTACCCTGACGGGCATGAGGAGAAGTTTATAAAAGAAGAAGGCAAGTGGCATAAGAAAGATACTCAGGATTGTTCGGAAACTCTTTCTGAGGATCCGACTACAGGATATTTTACACTTATTAGGAAAGACTCAAGAAGTTATACATATGACGGCAGCGGGAAATTGATTTTTGTAAGTGACAGGAATAATAATACGATAACTGTAAAATATTCAACGGATGGACTTATTGAAAAAATCGTTTCGCCTGGCGGTAAGGTCCTTACTTTTAAGTATGAACAGGGAAAAATATCGGAGATAGAAGATTATACAGGAAGAAAAATTGTCTATCGCTATAATGGTGACAAATTGATTAGTGCAGTTCTTCCGAATAAAGGTGAATTCATATACGGGTATGAGGGTTCGTTCATTACTTCAATAACCGATGCAAACGGAAGACAGTATGTAACCAATAAATTTGACGAAAAAGGAAGAGTTGTCCGTCAATGTGTAAACGAGCAGGATATAGTTGATATCAAGTATTATACCGATAATAATGAGACTGTTTTCATTTACCGTTCGACAGGAGATATGGAGAGGTATAGATACAATGATCAAGGGCTTTTGATCGAGACCATTCACAGGGATGGCACGAGGGAATACTTTACATATGATGAATACGGCAACAGGAACAGCGAGACTGATCGTAATGGCAAAACAATATTACGTGTGTATGACAACAAAGGTAATTTACTTGAGGAAAAGTACCCTGACGGTCATACAATTTGGAATGATTATGACGATAACGGTTGCCTCATAAGGACAGCAACTTCAGGTGGGGCAGAAACGCTGTATAAGTATGATTTGTGGGGAAATCTTATTGAAGAGAATGTTAAGATAGGTGACGGTGAATACTCAAAAACCAAATTTACATATGACAGTTTCGGGCGGATGTTGTCAAGGACGGATGCAGAAGGTAATACCACCGAGTTTGAATATGACTGCCTCCATATTGATAAACCTACCACGGTTAAAGACCCTGAAGGCAACATCTTCAGGTATAGATACGATATGGCAGGAAGACTTGAAGCAATCACTACTTCCTATGGCACAGTAGAATTCGGTTACAACGAAATAAACAAAAAAACATTTATAAAGGATGCCTTAGGTGGAATAACATTAATGTCTTATGACAGAATGGGTAACCTCATAAAAAAGGTGCTGCCTAATGAGTCAGGTAAAACCAAGGGCGATGACAGGGCCTATGAGTTTGTATATGATGCCATGGACAGGCTGATTCAGACAACCGATCCGTTAAAGAATGTATTTGCATTGAAATACGACTTAAATGGCAATCTTATCAAAGAAATAAACGCGAATTTCTATGACAGTAAAAAAGAAGACGGTATTGGAATTGAATACATATATGACAAGAACAATAGAAGAATCAAAACAATTTTACCTACGGGCTACATATCAAGAACAAAGTATGATGCTGTCGGCAATATCATCAAAACAATTGAACCGGGTAAATACAATCCGGATGAAGACAATGGCCCCGGAATGGAATATACATATGATTCGATGAACAGGCTGACTTCTATTAAGGATGCTGAAGGAAATACTTTGAAAGAATATGTATATAATTCTGACGGGCTGGTGATTAAGGAAACTGATGCAAATAAGCTTGAAACATTGTATAAATACAATGATGCCGGATGGCTGTTGGAAAAAAGAACAGCTGTAGAAGAAAATGCAGGCAAAAAGCTTTACAGTGTAGAAAGTTATTCCTATGACAGAGCAGGAAGGAGAATAGAAGAGAAGCGTTCAATACAGAAGGTGAATGAGAAGGAAACCCCTGCTAAATGGAATACGATACGCTATGAATATGATAAAAACAGCAGGATTGTCAAGATATCCGATTCTACAGGTGCACAGATGGAGTATGGATATGACTGTCTTGGTAATAGGACACTTGAAAGGATACGTATAAATAACAAAACTTACAGGACTATTCGATATAGTTTCGACAGCCTTGGGAGGCTTGACAAGAAGATAGAAGAAATAGATGGGGAAGATCTAACGGCAGGATCAAAGGGAAAGGCACTTGCCCAGACTGTATATCAATATGATAAAAACGGAAATATTACAAAGGTTCTGAGCCCATTGGGCTATGAAACAGAAATGTTTTATGATGCGGCTGATAGGCTTATACAGACAATAAGGCGAGAAAAGGGCGAGACATCACAAACACACTATTATAAATATGACAAGCAGGGTAATCTTATAAGCGAGACTGATACTAACGGAAAAACTATTGAGTATGAATATGACAGCATGAACCGCAGAATCAGAATTATAGGAAAAGAAGGCGAAGTAACAAGACTTTTCTACGATGGAGCCGGAAACATTATTAAACTTGTAAAACCCGAGGAATACGACAGGGGAAAGGATGACGGTAAAGGTACGCTTTACAGCTATGACAGTATGAATAGGCTTGTAGAGGTGCGAGACCCACTTGGATTTATTGTAGAGAAGAATAAATACAACCCTGCAGGAGATCTGATTGAAAAGACAGATGCACTTGGCAAATCAATAGAATATACATATTACTCGACCGGAAGAGTAAAAGAAATATATACTCCGGGAGCGAAGAAAAAAGGAAGACCAAGTCAGGAGTATACTTATGATGCACTTGGCAACATCACGGGCATCAAGGATGGGGAAGGTAATCTTACTGTTAATACACTGGATCTATGGGGCAGGATAACTGAAGTGCTGAAGCCTGACGGCAGCAGTGAAAAATATGAATATGATTATGCAGGCAATGTTACGGCAAGTGTTGACGGAAACGGCAACAGGACGGAATATGAGTTTAACAGTATGAACCAATTGGCAAGGATTATTGATCCTTTAGGAGGAGAAATACTGTACAAATATGATTTGCAGGGAAGACTTGCAAAGAAGATTGACAGAAACAATAATATTATTGAATACATGTATAATAAGGATGACAACATTACCCTCATAAAAGATGTTGAAACAGGCAAGAGTCAGGAGTTTAGTTATTATCCGGATGGAAGCCTTATGTCAGCTTCTGTTATGGGTATGGTATACAGCTATGCATATACTCCTAGCATGAGACTTAAGAGCAAAAGCATGAACGGTAAACCTGTACTGGAGTATAGCTATGACAAAAATGGAAATGTTACAGAGCTAAAGGATTTAACCGGCAGGAAGACAGTTTATAAGTACGATGCAGCAGGCAGGATGGAAGAGATATGGGACAGTGGAAAACTTGCAGCGGCATATACATATAAGCCTGACAGCCTACCGGCAGGCATTAGGTATGGAAATGGTGTAACAGTAGAATACAGTTATGATTCCGATAAGAATATAGCAGGCATTGTAGCAAAAAACAGCGAAGGTGTTGAGATACTAAAGCATAGTTATGAATATGACAATAACGGAAATCAAATTAAAAAAGAGGAAAATGGAAATGTAACGCAGTATATATATGACAGCCTTAACAGGTTATCAAAAGTGGTGTATCCTGATGTAGAAGAATTGTTCTCCTACGACTTTGCAGGCAACAGGATGTTCAGGAAAAAAGGTAGCTTAGAGACAACTTATTCTTACGATACGAGAAACAGGCTTATTGAGAGGATGGAAGGTTTCGATAAGACTCTTTACAGCTATGACAGAAATGGAAATCTTATATCGGAATCCGGAAAACAGGGAACAATAAGCTATACATATGACTGTTTCAACAGGACTGAGAGAGTAAGGAAGTCAAATGGTGAATATATCAGGAACTTCTATGATCCTGAAGGGTTAAGGTTCAAGATAGAGGAGAACGGCAAAGGAGCATGGTTTATATATGACGGCAGGGACATTGTGGCAGAGCTTGACGGAGAGAAGCTGAGGGCTGCAAGTATCCGGGGCCATGAGCTGCTGATGCAGAAAGACGGAGGAGGTAATGAGTATTATTACATCAACAATGCCCATGGCGATGTTGAAGCACTGGCAGACCCAAGTGGTGCGGTGGTTAACAGATAC
>DAOOVO010000030.1:0-40466 GCA_035370245.1 Pseudobacteroides sp. | reverse complement strand
GTTTGTATCGTGCCATTGATAAAAAATTAGTATCTTCTTACTGTCCGGTGACCATAAATATGAGTGATTTATACCTACTATATTAAATGAATTTGTTATTTTGTTACTGTCACCGCTTGAAAGCAATACTTTATAAATACCTTGGGCTTGGTTAACTTCAGAAGTTACTTCATATTGTCCATTTTGAGATGTGCTTTTTGTTACAATTGTATTTTCAGTATCATTCGATGTGCCCGGTATAGGTGATTCGGTTTCCATACTGTTGAAATATTCAACATTTTGATTGTATACTGTGTTTTCTGCGTCTTTTAGCGTGTATGGAAACGGCAATCCGTTACGTAAATTATCAAGTATTTTGGGATTGTTCAAAGCTTTTGAAAGACATTGAGCATCTTCAATTCTCCAGGGACGTATTTTACAGTTAAAGATTTAAACGGACAAATATCAAGCTTATCTGGTCAGGTTAATGCACTCAATAATAGGATTGCAGATTTTCTCGATTCTGTTGTATTATTATGCATCAAATTATTAATTTCCCCGATCACATCATGTTGTTGTTTTTCCTACACCCATTGTTCCATTTATGATAATTAATTTTTCATCAATTTATTTCCTCACTACAAAGTTAACTCCGGATCTCCTGCTATTTCATTATTTACAACCGTACTTACCTTCCATTTTCCAGAAAGATAATATATGAATACGATAAGTGTTGTGCCCAAACTTGCAAGAGGTGCTGCAAGACCTAATCCCATCATTCCTTTTTGGAAAGTCACACCCAGCAATATGGCAAAGGGTATACGAAAACCTATGGATGACATGATTCCGCTTATCGAGGATATAATTGTATGTCCCGAACCTGTTATTAAGCCATTTAGACAGAAAGCTGCAGGGACAATAATGTAGTCAAAGGAAAAAGTCCTTATATACTTAACGCCTTCGGAAATCATTTTCGGATCATCTCCGAAAACGCTAAGAATCTGTTCCGGAAACAACTGTGTAAAAATAAAAACAATAAATGTTACTGAAAATGATAGTACGAATCCGGTGTGAAAAGTCTTTTTTGCACGATCAATCAAGCCGGCTCCCATATTTTGAGCCACCATTGCAGATACTGAAGATCCTACTGCAATAGCCGGCAGTATAGCGAATCCATTATATTTTCCCACAATTCCAACCGCTGCCGATGCACTTACACCCATTCCATTTGCAATGGCTGTCAGCACAAGGAAGGAAAAGTTAATAATAACATTCTGGATGGAAATAGGAATTCCAACCTGCAATAGTACAGCCAGTCTTTGTTTATATAGCCGAAATGATTTGAATTTAAAATCAAAACCAAAATCAATTCGTCTTAAATATACAATACATGCAAACATGCTAATTGCTTGAGAAATCACTGTTGCGAGTGCTGCACCGCTTGATGCCATATTAAAAACACCTACAAAAAGAAGGTCAAGCAAAACATTTACTCCGCAAGCAATGGAAACAAAAATAAGTGGACGTTTACTGTCTCCCAACCCACGTAAAATGGCCGAAAAGCCATTATAGCCAAAAATGAAAATAGTTCCTAATAATGTAATATTAAGATAACTCCTTGCCTGTTCATAGGATTCTTGCGGTGTCTTAATAAGATTAAGAATGACATCCGATAATAGCATCATAACTACTGTAACAATAATTGATGCAATAAACAGGAATGTAATAAGTGTCTTTACCGACTCATCCCTGCTTTTTCTATCCCCTGAACCCAGATATTGAGCAATTACAACGGTACCACCAACGCTTAAGCCTACAACTATATTTGTTATAATAAAAGTGACTTGTCCCCCGATATTAACAGCTGATATGCCTTCAGTGCCTGTGAAGTTCCCTACAATCAGCATATCTGCCACGTTATAAAGTGTTTGTATCAAGTTTGATAACATGAAGGGCAGTGCAAACTTTATAAGCTGTAACACAACGTTTCCTTCCGTTAGATTTTGTTCTGCACTTCTTTTTTTCATCTAAATCCCCCAAATCGCAAAAAAATAAAACAGTATTAACTGCCATTATATAATTATATAGTACATCTTGTAATTTGCAACTTTACGCTCATTGTTTATTAGCTGAAATTAAACAATTTAAAGTGATTAATCGACATTGTTTATTTATATTATTGTTGTTTATCTATTTTCTATTGTTCTAATTCTTCTTTATAATGCAAATCATTTAACCTTTGAAAAATAATCAGCATCAGTCTTGCCTTTGACCAATATATCCGGTTTGATATTGCTTCCCATAATATTTTTTTCCTTTACATTCCAATAGTGGTTTACCAAATAAATTACATATTTCTTCTTTTTTTCTTCAAATGTTATCTGTCCAACACCTTTGCCAACTGTTGGAGTACCGATTATTGTGACATTGTTAAGATAATTTTTAAGTCCAAGTGATAAAAGCTCGGAACTGCTAGCCGAATTCTCGTTCACAAATATGTAAATATGCTTAAATTTAATTTGAGAAGAATCGGAGTTATAGGTATTGATATATCCATCTCTATATATAACATAACTTGTAACATATTCGGGAAGAAGTGCATCCAATATATTATTTGTAGGATAAGCCAAGCCTCCCGGATTGTCCCTCAAATCGATAATAAGATTCTGTTTTTCCGGATTTTTTATATTATCCAATGCGTCCTTGAATTCGTATGCGGTTCCTTGAGTAAACATATATATTTTTATATATTTGGTATTATCATTTATGCTTTTAACATCTATATGGTTACTGTCTTTATAATCTTCAAGATAATCGTATTCCTCGTCTGATATTACGTAAGTAAATATGTCATCTTTATATCTTATAGAATCTATAAACTTATTGATGTCCTTTATGCTAACATTTTCTTTTTTAGCAAAAGAGTTTATTATATTATCAGCATTTTTTATTTTATCCAGATAAAGGTAGTTATCTCTTACAAAATTGGCGATACGGACACTTTCAGGCTTTTTGGCTTCTTCAAGTTCCTTTTTTAATGCTATTGCCGTACTGTTGTCGGCATTTAAATCCAGTGCTTTTTCGGTATATTCCGATGTTTTTTCATAATCTTGCATATTATAGTATTCAAAAGCTATAGAAGCAATGATATTGTCATTTTTAGGATTGATTTCCAAAGCCTTTTCGTAGCATTGAATGGCATTTTCATGGTCTTCTTTTATAGAGTAACAATCGCCCATATACCACATAGCATTTTCATTATCCGGATGCATTTTGTGAACGATTTCACATGTTTCCATCAATTGAGCATATTTTTTCTGACGAAATAAAGCCTCCATCTTATCTATTTCCAGTTCAATATTGTCAGGATCAGCAACTAATGCTCTATCAAATATTTTTACCGATTCGTCATACTTTCCTAAAGCCATTAATGACTCACCCTTTATCTTTAAGCCAGAGACGTTATAACTGTCAAAAGCGAGCAATGAATCAACAGTATTGATTGCCTCATCATACTCTTCAAGTTCATAATAAGCGGATGCTTTCCATTCATATGGATTGCTGGATTCCTGATCAATATTTATACATTTGTCAAACCATTTTATAGATTCGTTAAATTTTGCCAAACTATAGTTGCATAAACCTAAGTAATAATAGTTATCTTCATTTTTCGGAGATATTGTTTCAAGTTCATTACATAACGATATAGCTTCCTCATACTTGCCTAACATGTATAATGCATCGATTTTAAACAAAATTGCATTTACATCATGAGGATTATCTTTTAAGTACATGTCAGTATATTCTATGGCTTTTAAATAATTTCCCGAATCATATTCGGCATTGGCAAGTTTTTCATAATCTGTAGAAGGATAAATCGCAATAAAAACTATAAAAAGTATAAAAATAAGTGTCAATATCACAGCATAGGGTTTTTTCTTTTTATTATGGGATGTATCATAATTTAAAACAGGACGTTCTCTAAAGTCAGCATTTTGTATGTATTGAGGGTTGTAGTTTTCATAATTGTGATTTTTACTTCTTCTGTATTCATCTTCATTTTTGATTAATTGGTATATTTCGCCACTAAATTTGGATATATTGTAAAGATACTTGGTTTTAAATTCATAATCCGACATATCCTTAAATTTAACTTGCAACTCTCCAAGGGTTACATTACCGACTTCATGGAATGAGTTGCTTTGTCTTTTTTCTACCCAGTTTAATTCAGCGTTAATAGTATCTAAAACTTCTTGAGTGATATCTTCACCACCATTTAAATTGTTGGCTAAGCTGCTTATTGTCCAAATAATACCCCATGGGATTCCCCACCATCCAAAAAGAAGGGTTATTAGTGAGTGCTTAAAATGGTAATTAAATTCGCTTTCACCTGCCGGAATAAAATAAATGTCACTGATGTTTCTATTAGTAACAATCAAAACAGATACACATGTGTAAAAATACTTAAATCTGGCACCCCGGTTTACCTCATTTACCAGTTGTTCATATGTCATATTATTAATACCGATTATCTTTTTCTTATCGTTGGCTATGTTGATATATTGTGCGTTAGAGGTAATTATATAGCTTCCTGCGTTGTTTTTTACCAATTCAACGGAAGGGTCACGATAATATTTTACAAAATCATCAAATTCCATCGAATTTTCAAATTCATTATTCAAATATTCATCCAGATCTCTTTTATATACAACGAAAATACCAGATACTTTATCTCCTATCCTTTGTTTGAACATGGACCTTTTTACAATTATGTATGTAAGTACAAATGTTATAGGATTAAAATCGATCAAATAAAATAATGATCTCAATAAAACCTTGTAAAATACAGGTTTATTGCAATTTATATCAACAACTCTAAGATTTAAGAAATACTTGCCGAAAGTGAAGCCAAATATTGATTCGGTCAAAGTATAATAAATGCTTATTACCAAAGGAGAATACAGCCATATATCTTCAATAAATGAAGATATTATGGATAATGAGATAAGCAAAATCAAAAAATCGATAAAAAATGCTTTTGCTCTGGATTCAATTATTTTGGCACTGGTTTTGTAAGCAAGATTTTTAACCTTCATTTGTCATTTTCCTTTCAAACAATATTAAAAATGTTATTAATCTTTCATTCAGGTTTATATTAAATATATCGTATTGTAAAATATATAGGTTTATTGATTTAATATTAATAATTTTGGAAGAAATGGTCAAGATGATTTGGCATGCGTGACCGTAAAATTGGCAAAAAAATAGATTGATATGATCAACTTATCAATCTTAAATAATCTAATATATATTCAATGCCCTAAAAATTATTGGAATTTATCAATGCATCTGGCAATTATAGCAAAAACCTCAGAACGTTTGATTTTATTCAGAGGCTTGAAAGTATTATCAGTGTAACCTTTGATAATTCCAGTTTCAATTCCTGCAGCAATATATTCATTTGCCCACTGCGGTATTAGTCTTGAATCGAAAAAATTGAATTTTTTATTAGCTGTCGATTTCTGTTCAAATGTTTTCATAACCATAGTAACGAGCTCAGCACGGGTTACTTTATTGTAAGGTTTGAATGTGCCATCTTCATAGCCGTTTATAATACCCTTCTCATTTAGCTGATTGACATACGATAATGCCCATTCAGGAATGGTTTTATAGTCTTTAAAAGCATTTACATTAGTATTTTTTATTTCGAGTTTAAGCGATTTTGCCAGTATCACTGCTATCTCAGCTCTTGTTATTTCGTTATCAGGTCTAATAGTTCCGTCTGAATATCCGTTTATTATATTATTAAGAATCAATGTTGAAATATAATTCTTAGCCCAGTGATTGGAAATATCTTTAAAGTAGCTTGCAGATGGAATTTTATCCGGAGCCGGTTCGACTGCAGTTGGAGTTGTAATTGGAGTTGGTGTATTGAATGAAGTTGGTGTAATGGTATAAGTTGGTATAACGGTTGAAGTTGGTGTACTGGCATTAGCAATGATCTGACCGGAAATGAACAAGCATGAAAAAGATAGTACAATAGTTAATGCAAAACTCAAATACTTTTGTAGCGTATGCTTTGACAAGTATAACACTTCCTTTCAAAGTTAATTTATCCTATCTAAGTATTATATAATAAGATATTACCATAATATATATAATATTACATAATTAAGTATAATAAAGAGGAATATACCATTTGTATAGCAATGCTCCAATATTATTCCGATATAGCTTTGTTCCAAGCTCCTGGATATATTTTTACTTAACTTTGGGAACAAAAATTACTTATGTTTATATTGTTTCATTCCGATAATCATATTGCAATGTATTATATTTTTTGGATAAAGGAGAATTAAAATGAAGCTACGGAATAGTATTGGTTCAAAACTTTTAATAATGATGGTTATAGGGATATTGGTTCCGTCAGCAATTTTGTTTGGTAGCTTATTGTTTGCTGTAAATCGTGTAAGCAATTCTTCACAAGAAATAATAAGCGATCAGATGCTTACGGAAGTGAAAAACGGAATAAAAAACTCGGTAGACTCAGTTGTTTCAGGTATTGAAGCAAAATATAAGGATAAGGCAAACGAGCTTACCGATGAAGAGATTTATCAGATAATTAAAAACGAATTGGACGGTATAAGATACGGTGATTCAGGATACTTCTTTGGGTATTTTTACGATGGTGTACGCCTTGTTGCACCTGAAAACAAATCCATGGAAGGTAAGAATTTATGGGATCTAAGTGACAAGGATGGTATCATGGTGGTTCAGGAGGTTATTAAAGCCTCTAAGAATAACGGTGATTTTTTTGAATATATGTGGCTTAACCCAAAAACTGAAATAGATGAGAAAAAACTTTCTTACGCAGCACCATTAAAGATAGGAAATGTTGAAATTGCGGTTGGAACCGGAACATACCTTCCTATGATTGAAAGATCCAAAGCTATGATTGCAGAAAACATTGACAAAATAGAAAAAAGCGTAGTTACTCCTGTTGCTATAATTTGCATATTTGTTCTTGTTCCTTTGCTTGTAATACTTTATATGTTTTTAATGAAGCGAATTGTCAAACCCATAAGTGATTTAACCACAACAGCTGAAGCAATTTCTCGCGATGATCTTTCAAGGGATGTCAAGGTCATAGAATCCAATGATGAAATAGGAAATCTATCAAAATCATTCGCAAATATGCATGAAAATCTTAAAAATATGGCAATGGTATTAGATGAGATAGCTGAGGGAAATATTATCGGAAATGATAAATTATCAGCTTTTGGGAACAATCAAGGAGATTTATCAAAGGCTATATACAAGCAGGCAAATTCCATTAAGCATGTTTTGTCCGATATTGATTCTCTTGTACAGGCAGCTATTGACGGTAAACTTAGTATAAGAATTGATACTTCCAATCATAGTGGAGACTTCCAAAAAATTGTTGTTGGAATCAATGATACACTTGATGCCGTCATAGACCCGATTAAAGAAGCGTCTATTGTTCTGACGGAATTGTCAAAAGGAAATCTTGAAGTTGAAATTACAAAGGATTATAAAGGAGATCATGCAGAAATAAAGAATTCATTAAACAATACAATAAAATCATTAAAACAATATATAAATGATATTACTACAGTTCTAAATGAAATGTCCAATGGTAACCTAGATATAGAAATAACTTCAGAATACGAAGGAAACTTTATAAAAATAAAAGAATCGATTAATGATATTATTAATTCTATGAATAATATATTTGTAAATATAAATAATGCTTCGGAACAGGTACTTGTGGGATCAAGACAGGTGGCTAACTCCAGTCAGTTGCTTGCTCAAGGTTCTACTGAGCAGGCTGCTGCCATAGAGGAAGTAACATCATCAATTAACGAAATTGCCGAGCAAACCAAAATAAACGCACAAAGTGCAAGTTTGGCTAATGATAAATCATTGTTAGTTAAGGAATATGCAAGTCAGGGAAATATTCGTATGATGGAAATGCTTAAAGCCATGGAGGAAATAAATGAATCTTCCAACAGTATATCAAAGATAGTTAAGGTTATTGAGGAAATTGCCTTCCAAACAAACATTCTTTCGTTAAATGCAGCAGTAGAAGCTGCAAGAGCAGGAGTATACGGTAAAGGATTTGCTGTTGTTGCCGAAGAAGTAAGAAACTTAGCAGCTAGAAGCTCTAATGCAGCAAAGGAAACTACAGATATGATTGAAAGCTCAATCAATAAAATTAAAAATGGCTCCAATATAGCAACGGAAACTGCCGGAGCTCTTGATAAAATAGTTGAAAGTGTTTCGGAAGCTGTAAATCTGGTGGGAAGCATTGCCACTTCATCTAATGAACAAGCTGCTTCCATATCCCAGATAAATCAATCAATTGTCCAAGTTTCACAAGTTACGCAGACTAATTCTGCCACTTCACAGGAGCAGGCTGCTTCCAGTGAGGAGCTATCAAGCCTGGCTGAAAGCATGAGGAATATGATTTCAAAGCTTAAGCTCAAAGACCTGCCTTCCAGTATAAATGGCAATTTTACATTGAATAAGAATAAACTTAATGCTTTTGAAAATCAATCTAACAATGCAGACAAGAAAAAGGCATCAATGAATAAATCTAAAAAATCCTCAAATTCATCATCCTTAACCGGTCGTTCAATTGACTTGAATGATAACTACGACTTCGGCAAATATTAATTTGTTAAAATTGTTAATACTTTTTTATATAATTGACTTTGCTTTTATTTTAAATTAGTAATAAAATTATATTGAAAATAAAAATAATTTTGTTCAGACTTTAGAGGTATACAAATGAAAAGTATTAATGATTATGAAATGCCGAGTATCCTTCGAGATTTTTTAAACTACATGCAGACAATTAAAGGTAAATCCGTTAATACAATTCAGGTTTACTTTTATGACTTAAGAGTGTTTTTGAGATTTTTGAAGGTGCATAGAAATATTGAAAAAAATGTTGATGAGTTTGATAAGATCGATATTACTGATGTTGATATTGATCTTATCAAATCTGTTACATTAAGCGATTTGTATTCATTTATGTCATTTGTAAGCAATAGCCGGGATAATTCTGCGCATGCAAGGGCCAGAAAGGTAGCAAGCCTTAAGTCGTTTTTTAACTACCTTACAAACAAAGCCAAGCTTTTAGACGTAAATCCGGCAAGTGAGTTAGAGTCACCCAAAATAGTAAAGCGACTTCCCCGCTATTTAAATGTACAGGAAAGTAAGCAGCTTTTAGAGTCTGTCAGTGGTGAGTACTCAGAACGTGATTTTGCCATAATCACACTTTTTTTAAACTGCGGGTTAAGACTTTCAGAGCTTGTGGGTATAAACATAAATAACATAAGAAATGAAACCCTTACCGTTATAGGAAAGGGTGATAAGGAACGAATGATTCCGTTGAATAAAGCTTGTATGGATGCCATTAATTCATATTTGAGTGTTCGTAAGGTTGATGGCGTAAAGGATAAAAATGCCTTGTTTTTAAGTGAGAGAAAGCAGCGTATCAGCAAGGTAACCGTGCAGCATATAGTTAAAAAATTTATTAAACTGTCAGGCCTTGACCCTAACAGATACTCAACTCACAAACTAAGACATACTGCGGCTACCCTCATGTACAAATACGGAAATGTGGATATTAGGGCTCTTCAAGAGCTGTTGGGCCACGAAAGTATAGCTACAACGGAAATATATACCCATCTTGACAGGGACCAGTTAAAAGATGCTGTAGAGAAAAATCCGCTTTCTAGCTTTACCAGAAAGTAAGTGATTTCAGAGAACAGAAAATAGAGGACAGAAAACAGACAAAAAGGTAAAAAAAATAAGGCTTTTATAAGCCTCAAAAATTATAACTTAGGGAATTAGTCTTGCATGCTATAATAAACAGATATTTATTTCAATTTTAGTCGCAAAAAAATAAAAAAATAATAATATTTTTTTATTTTTTTAATATTACAAATAAGTTGATTTAAATGCGAATGCCGTCACCCCTGGAAAAAAATCCTTTTAATCCTACGGGTGTTTTTCCTGTCACTTTTTCTTCACCAAGCCATGCTTTAACGGCTGCTTCCTGAGCAGGAGGAGTTTCGTCGTATGTGCACATATAAACACCGGCATTAGGACAGTAATACATAACATAAGGATCTCCAAAGGCCGTTATTATGACTGGTGTTTCTATATTTAAAAGTCCGAACATAAAAAATCTCAATGAGCTTTTATTTGGTATAAGTGTTCCAATTCCCCAACTTGGAGCTATAAAGAAATTGAAAAACACATAATCGGCTTCTTTTGCCTTGCTGATGATACTATATATTTCACCTATGGTCATGTGAAGAGGTATGGTATATTCTTGAACCTCTGCTCCCCGTTTTCTTAGAAGCTCAGGAGTTTTATCCCTCATAATTATAAGCTCCTGATTTTGAACCTTATAAGTCTCTTCATCAGGATTGAAAGTGGATAATACAACCACTTTCTTACCTTTAATATCCTTAATAGGTAAAATATTGTTTTTGTTTCTCAATAGCGTTATTCCCGAGGAAACAGCGTCAATGCTTAATTTGTCATATTTACCCGGAGTAAAGAGATCATTGATAACATCATCTCTAAAAGGCAATCCTCTGTCAACATGAAGACCTGCTTTAACTTTTGCATTTAATATGTTGGTAACTGCATCATCTATACGCTCCATTGGGATTATTCCTTCTTTAGCAGCATTTAATATGGCGTTGTATTCCAAATGGAAATCCTCCGGATTGAACACCAATAGCATATCAATACCTGCCAAAATTGATTTGACCGCAACTTCCTGCCTTGAATAATGAGTAGTTATGCCACCCATATTTAATGCGTCGGATATGGCAACACCTTTAAATCCCAGCTCTTTTTTAAGAATATCTGTAACTATTTCCTTTGAAACCGACGAAGGCACGATCCTGCCGTTCTTAGGATTGATTTCTGTTGTAAGAGACGGAACTTCAAGATGTGCAACCATAACAAATGCAGGATCAGCTTCCTTAAAGGTTCTTTTGTAGGCCTCAAGGTAGTTATCGTACATCTCTTCCCTGCTGCAGTTTATGATTGCGGTACAAATATGCTGGTCCATATCGGTTGCACCGTTACCCGGGAAATGCTTTACACATGCTAACATACCGTTTTCCTGGATACCTTTTATATACGGTACTGCTAATCTGCAAACAGTATCAACATCTTCTCCGTATGCTCTTATATTGACATCCGGATTCATCCTGTTGGTATTCAAATCAATTACAGGACTGAATGTTACCGTGGAACCTATTGCTCTTCCCTGTTTTGCAATGACTTTTCCAATATTATACTCAAGCTCTGTGTTTCCGGCATTCCCTCTGGTCATGGGACGAGAAACCCTTAAAGCACCATCCACAACCCAGCCCGGACCGCACTCATAATCTCCGGCAATGAGAACAGGGATTTTTACAGATTTTTGAATATTTGAGGAAAAGCTAATAAGGCTCTCTTTAGTAAGGGAGGAGTGAAACACTCCTCCTAAATTGTACTTTTGGACTTCGCTGATTATCCTGTCGTGGCTTTTGACGGAATCAATATCGTAGAAAAACACCATCAAAAGCTGACCCACTTTTTCTTCAAGGCTCATCCTGCTTAATAATTCATTAGTCCAATTGTTATTCATTTACATTACCCCATTATAACCTGTACAGTATGTGTTGTTCCGCTTTCAAATACCGGAATCTTATCAACTTCTTTACCGTCTACAGTAATCTTCTTTACACCTTTGTTAACCTTATCGGGGTTTTGTACTTCAATTAAATATGTGGCACCCCTGAATACTCTCTTAACTTTATAATTTTCCCATGAAGCAGGTATGCATGGATCAACAATGAGACAGTCATAGCCTGCTCTTACTCCAAGAATATACTGGCTGGCTGCAACCAGGTTCCATGCTGCTGTTCCTGTCAGCCATGAGTTTCTTCCTATTCCGAACTGAGGATGTTCCTTACCGAGTATGTTCTGTGGGTATACGTATGGTTCAACCTCGAGATGCTCTGCTTCATTGTTGCGGGCTGCAGGCATAATCTGCTTGTAATACTGGTATGCCTTATCACCATTGCCCATCATTATTTCCGCAATCATCACCCATGGGTTTGTGTGGAGGAATATACCGCCGTTTTCCTTTGCTCCAGGCGGATATGTTGTTATACCGCCCTTTGTTTCGTCAAACTCTGTATATGCCGGATACATTGCAACTATACCGTATTTTGTATTAAGGTATTTTTCAACGGAATCCAAGCACTTCCTTGCATATTCACCTTCTGCAACACCGCCCAAAACTGCCCATGACTGTGAATTTATAAATATTTTTCCAAATGGTGCATCCTTGGTTCCAAGTGCATTGCCGTAATCATCAAATGCTCTCTTGTACCATTCTCCATCCCAGCATGATTCGTTAATGGCATTTTTCATAGCTTCGTACATCTTAAAATAATTTTCCGCAGATTCCTTATTTCCGAGGAAATCAGCCATTTCTTTCATTTCAAGAGCTGCTCTGCAGTAAAGCATTGATGTGAATACGCTTTCTGCAACCCCTAGACCTACATCAAGGTTAAGTGTATCATTCCAGTCTGCACGGCCTGCAAGTGCTATTTTGTGTGGTCCCAAATTGTTTGCAGTGAAATCAAGTGCTTTATTTAAATGCTCAAGAACAGTTTCTTCTGTTTTCTTGTCATTATACAATACTTTTTCATTAAGGAATGCATAGTCTCCGGTTTCTTTAATATATGCATTAACAGCCAATATGAGCCACAGGTGGTCATCGGAGTACCAGTCGAACTTCTTAACTGGAGCATCACCCGATCCGCCTTCTCCTGTAAGCGGGAAGAATAAATGATATGCTCTTCCGTCTGTGTATTGGCACTTCAAAAGCTTAATGATAAGTCCTTTTGCTTCTTCAGGAATTGTATGCATAACACCCAATGTATCTTGAGCACTATCCCTTATCCCCATACCTCTTGCAAGGCCAAGCTGATACAATGATACGAACCTTGACCAGTTGAATGTTGTCTTACATTGATATTGATTCCATGTGTTAAGGAAAAGGTTCATTTCCTCATCGGGAGTTTCTACAAAAAGCTTTGAAGTGTATTTTTCCCAATATTGGTTGAGTCTTTCAAGTGCTGCGTGTGCACCCTTAGGATCAAGATATTCTTTAAGCTCGTCCTTTAAAACTGTTTTATCTTCAGCATAGCCCAGTGCGAAAACAATTTCCTTTTCTTCACCTTTTTGAAGCTCAATATCGATGCAGAATGCACCTACACCGTTCTGGCGAAGTGAAATTGAGTTGGAGCACGCTCCCTGTTCAACAGCTATTGGATTTGCTTCAGATCTGTATTTTCCAATGAATGATTCAAGATTTGTATCAAAACTGGAAACCTTTTCAGCTGTAGCTATAAAAGCGGCACTTTTTGCTACATGATGAGGATGCCAAGTGATTATTCCATCGTTATAGCGACCCTGGTTTATCTGCTGAACCCAGTCAACGTTTTGCTGGTCTGCTATTGCATCCCAGAAACAGAACTCAGCATATGTGAAAATCTGCAAATTTTTAGTGATGTTAAGGTTGTTTTTAACCTTCACAATCCATAATTCAAAGTCCCTGTCATCGGGAACAAAGTATGTTACATCTGCATTTATACCCTTATACTCGCCTTCAATTGTGGTATAACCCATACCGTGTCTGCAGCAATATGAATCAAGCTTCTTCATTGTAGGCTGGAATCCCGGATTCCAGTACTCACCGGTAACGGAATCCCTTATATAAATATATCTTCCGGGCCTGTCCATAGGTATATTGTTGTATCTATACCTGAGAATCCTTCTGTTTTGGGGATCCTTATGGAAACTATATCCTCCAGCCGTATTTGAAACAATGCCTCCGTATTTACCGCTTCCTATGTAATTAATCCATGGCGTTGGTGTATCCGGTCTTACAATAACATACTCACGAGCTTGACGATCAAAGTAGCCGTACTTCATATCTTTACCTCCTGGAATTATAATTAAATGTTGTCAAATATATGATCGATAGTGCATTATATTTCTTTTTAAATTGTTGGAATTTCAAGATTGCAACATCTAATTAATAATAAGGTAATTATATTCTTTTGTCAAGCCATAAATATACTACAAACACCATGTTTACTGAGGTTGGAACATGTAGGCGGTAAATACGGATCCCATATTGCATACATTATGTTTACAACTCGACGAGCATCATCAATATCATGAATATCAGAGAACTCATATTTTAATTGGTTATAAAGGTGAGAATGATGAAAAATATGAGATTTAAACTTTTATCCATTCTATTATTTGTGGCTATCATATTTGTTGGTTGTACTGCTAATAACGTGTCAAAAGAACCGGAAATATTCCGGATAAGACATTTACAATTTACAATAGAGGAACTGAAAAAATTCAATGGGAAAGATGGAAATCCGGCTTATATATAGATTGGAAAATCTCTATAATATGGAATGGCTAGATATAATGAAAGGGAGAAGAAAAATAAAATCATTAATGTAATCAATATTGCACCGGGTATTGAAATGATAAGTCAGAGGTTTTTCTTCCTCTGACTTATCAAAATCTAACGGGAAATATCCCCAAATATGTGATTCAGGGTATCCAAAAAATTTTTAGAGTTTAATTGCTCGTTTTACCGAAATTTTTAGCAATGATTATAACATCAGACATGTTTATAGCATCATCTTTATTTATATCATATTTTTCAGAATATAGCGGATCACCTTTAACTGTTCCGAAACGTTTGGCTATGTCAATAACATCGGACATGTTAACCACTCCATCACCATTAAGATCACCTAATAGCTCGGTGCTCGGAGAAGAAGTCGGTACTACATCGTGAGGGAACAGTATTGCGAAAGCACCCATTGCCATGGCTATTTCAACCTGATGCCAAAAACGGTGATATTGGAATTTCGGACCTACACCTGCATTATATGCAGCCTCAAGTTTTGCATAGTCAGGGTCTTGCTTATATGCAGGACGCATGTCTATGAACTTCATACCGTTCTTAAGCTCAGCACCCTGTGCATTTCTACCTGTCCATCCTGATGGAATATAGACTGTCTGATCGAAGAAACGTGAATAGTCTCCTCTTTGCTCTTCTTTTGTATAGCCTAATTCATCTCTGCATCCTAGTATTATACAATCAAGGAGATTTTTAGCTATTTCATATGCTTCTATGTCAAATTCATTTCTATGATGCTTCCAGGTGCCTGCTGCATAATAAGCCAACAGGTTGGATGTTGAACCTGCAACACCTATATCCGATCCCATAGCTGTGATTGTAACATGGAGATTCGGGTTGCCGGTATATGTTCCGTTCCAGGTGTCCGGTTGACCTTCCCATTCAAGATCTGATGGAATTTCAAAATCACCAAGACCATTAATCTTTATGTTTGGTTTTACCCATGCTACCCATTTTTTCAATATATTATATGCTCTTTCATCACCAGTTTCGTAGTAGTACTCAGCCATACGCTGCAGACCCCAAACTTGGAAACCATACCATCTGTTACTAGGCGGATCATGCCATACCGGCTGCCAGTCATATGCCATTCCATAGAATGTAGAAATACCTGATGGATATGGATCATAACTGTCGTTCCATGAGTTGTTGCATCCACCGGCTATAGCACCTTCTGCTGATTGTAACCATTGGATCATTTCCAACTGTCTGTCCAAGCTGGTTGCCCAGTCTGTAACTGCACCTGAAGCCTTTGGCTTTAATTCAGGTACTGTTGATAAAGCATATGCTGTCATAGGGTTCTGATATCCCTGATGGCTCGCACTGCTTCCTTCTTTCCAGGCCCAGCCCTGTGAAGTTATAGGAGCACCCCATGCACAATACCATGAAATAAGGTAATGCATTGAGTTTTTACCGTCACCTGCAGCACTTGTAACTGAAGTATCCTTACCTATAGGCTTCATGTATTTGTCATACATTACATATCTTAAATAGTCACCCATTTTAGCGGCTCTGTCGTTTTGCTTGGAGATTAAATTTAACTTTCCTTGCTCTTTAGCCCATTTAACAGCCCAGTAAGCAGCTTGTACGGAACGTGCATCAGCATCACCTGCAACAGAATAACGCCACTGCTGTGCATATGTATCCTGTGCTACGAACAGTGATCCGAATCCACCTTTTGATGTATTACCCCATTTAAATGTTTCCCAACATGGGAATGGAACAGTTTCCCAACACGACTCCTGCTCACCTCTCTGGTAGGTGTTTATCTGAGATACTCTGCTGGTTCCGTCGCCATGGTTACCGTATTTATACCAGTTGTCTACGTCTAAAATCCAATGCATAAGATACATTGAATCTGTACCGTATGCAGACTTGAGTGCGGCATGGATACCGTCCTTACCTGTTGGAGCGTTAAGATTCAACGGTAACGGATAATCATCAGGCAATGCACCTCCAGGAACAAATGAAGCACACTTGTTTGGATCGTAATCACCTAAGTTTGGCTGGTCCTTATCTGAAGGAATATAGTACTGTTCGGTAATATCCCAGGCCTTATTGTATCCTGACCAGTCTCCTGTGAGGCGACCATACATAGCCTCAAGCCATACATAGTAACTGGCAGTCTCGGATACTGTTTCATGTCCATAGTCAGGTGCTTCAACCATCATTGTTTCAATTGAGTGGTACGGAATACCTTCCTGGCTGAAATAGCCGTTTTTTGGATCTTTTATTTTATTATAAAGGTCCAAAAATGCATCTTCATAAGTTGCAGAAGAAAGATTAAGTGCATTTGAAGTGCTTCCCAAAAAAGAGGTTGTCATAGTGCTCACTGTCATAAATGTACATAAAGCAACAGACACATATTTTTTTGTCCTCTTTAACATTTGTACTTTCCCCCCTTGAAAAAAACTATTTAATTCTTTGATAAAGTATCTTTGTATTATATACTTTTTATAAATAACATATTTATGAAGCATATGTTTTTATAAATTATATATTTTACGGAATACTTTATCAACATTGGTTAATATAATTATATCAAATGTTTCCAATATATTCATTGTTATTTGACAAAAAATAAAAAAATATGATATCATTGAAATTGTAGAATGGAAGTATGGTAGGAACGGTAGATTCAAAAAGGAAAACATTTCTCTATTTTTTAAAAATTCTCCGTTTCCAACGATACAAACCTAAATTTAATATGAGTACGCCTTTAAGATTGCATTGTTTTCATTGCTTTATTTTGATGCATTCTTTTATACGGTGTGCCCTATTTTCTGAACTCTAAATTAATCTTATTATGAAATTGGAAAGGATGAATTAGGCATGAGTGAAGTAAGAGTTAGAACGGAAGTAAAAAAGGGGACCTGGTTAACTTATCGTCCGGATATTAAGGTATTGGACTGTACAATTAGAGATGGGGGTCTTGTAAACAATTTTAACTTTGAAGACAAATTTGTAAAGGCAGTTTATAATGCTTGCGTTGAAGCCGGTGTGGATTACATGGAAATGGGATATAAAGCTTCAAAGAAAATTTTTGCAAGAGACGGTTTTGGTGCGTGGAAATTCTGTGATGAAGATGATATAAGAAAAATAATCGGAGACAATGAAACCGATTTAAAAATATCGGTTATGGCAGATGCTGAAAGAACGGATTATCATGTAGATATTCTTCCCAAAAGCCAAAGTGTTATTGATATGGTACGGGTGGCCACATATGTGCATCAAATTCCCACAGCAGTTGATATGATCAAGGATGCTCATGATAAAGGTTATGAAACAACCATCAATATAATGGCGGTATCCCAGGTTAAGGAAAGTGATCTGGAAGAGGCATTGGAGATTCTTTCCAAGACTGAAGTTGACGTCATATATGTAGTGGACAGCTTCGGTTCCATGTATTCCGAAGACATACAGGAATTGACGGCCAAATACCTTTGCTATGCAGAGGCTACCGGAAAGAAAGTTGGAATACACGCACATAACAATCAGCAATTGGCATATGCAAATACAATTGAGTCTATCATACGGGGTACCAGCTACGTAGATGCCACAATAGCCGGACTTGGACGTGGTGCCGGCAATTGCCCCATGGAATTGATTCTAGGCTTCTTAAAGAACCCCAAATTCCATTTAAGGCCAATACTGGAGTGCATTCAAAACAGTTTTCCCGAAATTAAGAATTCCTGTCAATGGGGATTTGATATACCATATATGCTGACAGGCCAGCTTAACCAGCATCCAAGAGCTGCAATTAGCTTTTTATCAAGCAACCGGTCCGATTACACCAATTTCTATGATTCAATAGTAAATGGAGATTGATTTATAACCACCTGGAGACAATAAATTGTATTCAGGTGGTTAATTGCTTTTTAATAAATATCAACTATATTTTCACTGGGTATCCATACAACCTTTTTCCCAAGAGCTTCTGCTATAAATCTTACGGGAACCATTGTTCTTCCGTCCTTAATAAAAGGCTGTACATCCATTTTTCCATTTATAATCTCTCCATTAACACGGATCTTAACTACATCAGGGGGATAATTCAATGATGCTATGGCAGCATTAATCCTTTTTACAAAATCAGTCCATCTTGGATCAACTTCTTTAATACTTGTATTTACCAAAGGTGAAGGACAAATCTTTCCGGTAAGGTCAAAGTGCCTATAATCATTCTTAAGTTGAGGCATGTACAGCTTTGTAAATTCAACCGCATTTGATAAAACCTTATCCCATGCGTTCATATCATTCATGCACAATTCGGTCTGAATTGTTCTATAATTCTGTTGGTGATTAAATACTTCTTTGGCAAGTTTTGTTTGTCCATTGTATACGTTGTTCTTGTCAAGTGCACTATCGCCTGCTCCCGGTGCATATTCATCATGGGGTATTATTATTACAACAGAATCTTTATCAATGTAATTATGGGTTGCACCATAAACAAAAGGAGTTACTCCATCAGATTCATAGAAAACATATTTATTCTTTTGAGCATCCCATTTTTTTACATAAGCTCTGCCTGCATATTTTCTGTGTGCCTCAGCGGTAGCAGTAGGTGCAGTGTTTGCAGTACCATGCCATATTCTGGCATCTTTAGATATAAGCTTTGTACCTGGCCTGTTGGGATGGCCTAACGGTAAATAGTCAAAAACAACTTTTAATGCCATAAATGTTCACCCAATCCTAAATAAATTACCATAATATATATTATGGCAATTTATTTGGATTTGAAATTTGTACAACATCTGAAATCAATATCTTCAATGCATTTTAATTATTGGGGTAGCTTGAACCAGTTGCATTAAAGTGTTTTGCTACTATTATTACATCTGCCATGTTGATGGAACCGTCTTTTGTAAAATCACTATCCGCATCATATTTGGCATCGCCTGTCATTGAGTTGAAAACTTTTGCGATTTCAATAATATCCGACATGTTTATGGCTCCATCCTGTACCCCGTTTTTCTCCATATCACCTGCCCAGATTTTAATTGGATTATCCTTCGTTGATACATATAATGTACCAATAACGTGACTGCTATTGTCATAGCCAACAGGTGATGGGATTAAGGGTATATATGTTCGAGTTAAATAATTCTTTTTGCTTATCACAAGCTCGAGACTTCCTTTATAAAGCTCTAAAGGAATATCTAAGTTAAAATAGCCGTTTTCGTCTGTTAAGGCAGATAATCCGCTGCCTTTTAACTCAACTTTAAATCCTGATTTTATTTTTGATGAATTTGCTTCCGGGTAGGAAAAATCAACATCAATATATCCTAACAGTGATGTAAGCTTAATCTGTGGAGTTGGTGTAGCAGTTTGGTTTCCGGCAGGTTCGTTGCCCGCTAAGAGCTTACCTTCATTGTATACCGGAATATTTGGTGTTTTTGAAAGTGAATTACCTGAAGAAAGTCCAATAGCTGAAAAATCGTTTGTGCTATCCCATCCTGTTACACCTGTAGGTGCCTCAATTCTGAATTGCACCTCTCTCCTGTGTGCTGACTGGCCTCCTGGATATATTGCAGACCCCGGTTCAAATGATATATTGACATAATATATATTGTTAGATGGATCCCATGGCAATAATTTTGAAATCACAGCTCCCTCATTATAGCCTAGAGTTGTTTTAATTTCTTCAGGCTTTACACCCTTTTCAACAAGCTCGGTAATATCAATAAAATACCTGAAGGAAGCATCGTACAATACCTTTGCCGGCCAAGCACTGCGATTTCTCAATGTGGACTTTATGTCGACAAAGTTTGAACCTGTATTTATAGAAGCTTCGACAAAATATTCAACTTCGGTTACTTCTTCAATAGCAGTTAAATTAGGTATAGGTTCTCCCCCATACTCCTGATACATCTTTGCGAGAACTCCTACAAATCCTGCATTATAATCACAAGCAACCTCTGTATACTCATATTTACCGGGGTCATCTGTAAAATGGTCTGTTATATCAGGTCCTCCAATAAGAGCACCTACAATTGTGTGACGTGAGTATCCCGGAACAGTTTTGTCATCGGACCAAGATCCTTGTGCTGTTCTGTGATGCGGATGCTGAGGATAATCTTTACCGTAGCCTATTACATAGCTTCTTCCAGTGCTTCCAAGGCAATAATCTACCTGTGTTTTAGCAAAATTCCTGTATATTTTGGCTTTTTCGCTGGAGCATTCGGACCAGTCGGAATAAACCTCTGCAAGGAAAGCCGTAGTTGTTGCATACCTTAAACATCCCCATGTGTCAAGCCAGGCCAGACCTTTAGGGGTATATTTTATTCTTTGACCATTATATCCAATGGTCCACCAGTCAAGGTTTCTTTCTGTGGACTCTTTATAAATATCTTTGTTGGTTATTCTTGCAAGAAGTAATTGTGTTCCAAAAAGGACATTATCCCAGTTATGTCCCCAATTATAAATTATTGTTCCGTCCTGAGTTCTCTCCCAGTTAGGTACATATGACTCAGCTTGTTCTATGTAGCTCTCATCACCTGTAGCCAGATATAACCAGGTCGCTGCCCATGAAAGCTGGTCGTAACAGCCACTCCACGATTTGTAAAAATCATTTGCTACAGGAGCATATGCAGACTCTGATTTTGTCTGGTCAGTGCTCTTTGTTTTATCTGCAAAGTCCAATAGTTCCTTTGCATGCTTTAAAAGAGTTGCGGCATATTGAGGATCACTTTCTCTAAATGCAATTGATGCTGCAGCCATGGCTGCTGAAGTTGAGGCAACGCAGGTTGTTGCTGTGTTTTTCAGATCGGCCTTGTATGTAATTCTTTCAAGCTTGAGGTCTTTCATAGCCTGCTCAACAGTCTCGGCAGCTCCCCAATATTTGTGATCATACATGCCACCTCCACGCCCCACTTCGAAATAATAAACATAGGGTTCAGGATGGCAGTTTATAAAATAATCCGTTGCCCACTTAATTTCTCTCAGTAAATAATCCAACTGACCGCTTTTTACGAATGCATCCTTATATTCGTATATTGCCCAGCACAGCATTGCAACCGAATAGGACATGGGCAGGTTAAACTTGACGTGGTCACCTGCATCAAACCAGCCTTTACTTAAATCGGCACCAACATCTTTACCGTCATTTAAAACAGCATCTCCCCTCCAGTTGTTTCTGATCCAGTCGGGCTGTTTACCGGCAAGTTGGAACTCATAGAACATTATTGCCTTTTGCAAAGCCTCTCCATAATTGAAGTCCCCTGCTGCACCAATTACACCGGTGGATTGACGAGTTGGAATAACTCCGGTTGTCATCACTAAAACAAGGAACAATGAAAATAATTTTTTTAATCTCTTTTTTCTCTTTTTCATACACTTATACCTCCTAATTCTTGTAAAAACATTATACATAGAATTATCTCTATAATTATTCTATATAATTATTCTATAATATTGGCTGCTAAATTAAAAGTTATATTGTAACGCTTCATCGATTTCATTTGTGGAATAGTATCATTAATAAAGATAACCCGAAATAAGATAAAATTTTATATTATTATAGAGGAATTTGGGAACTTTTGTAGAATGAAATTTTAGAATGAAATAAAATGGAATTTTATTCTTTAATATCGACTATTTGCTACTAATGTATTATTATTAATAATAGATATTGTTATTTTATGCAAATATCTTTAGTTTGATATTGAATCTGCAGAATGAAGGGTTAGTATTGATTTTTTATTACTAAAAAAGACCACAAAGGAAACAAACTATGCTTGCAAAATTTGTTAAAAAGAGTCTTCGTATTTATATTATTGTATGTAATATATTTACAATACTGTTACCTGTGTTTTTAACCGGATTTATAATAAACGGCATAATAAATGGGTATTTGGAAAATGAAATAACAAAGAAAAATCATATAATTGCTTCAACTATATCAAATCAGTTGAACCAGTTGCTTATTTCACCTTCAAATATATTAAGGCATTTTATTGAAGAGGCGGAGCATGATGAAAATTATGACTTTAGCAATCGTGTTTCAATTTTGCTGAAACATTATGATTTATTTGATGATGTGGAAATAATTAGCATGGATGGGAAAATTATTGATGCATACCCCTCTGATGAAAGCTTGATTGGAGATGATGTATCAAAAGAAGATTTTTTTATAGAAGCCAGAGATGTGAAGCTCTATTGGTCCCAACCCTTTATCAATAATAAAACCGGGCAACTGACTGTAAAGGTAGCTGTTTCAGGAGAAAAATATATAATTGCTGCTTATCTCAATCTGAGAAACTTCAGCAATACATCATACAATATAAGCGAAGCTTATGGAAAAGATATTAATGTAGTAGTACTTGACAAAAATGGTACATATGTATCAAATAGCAGCATAAAACGATTGTTTAAGCGTGAAGTTGATCCTAATTTTGAAAAAATTAAAGCATTGGTATCGTCAAAGAAACCCATAGATGTGATATATGACAATAATGAAAAGAAAATAGTAAGTACATCCATGATTCCTGAAACAGGATGGTATGTACTTGTCTATCAATCCTATGATTCCGCTTTTGAGGCTAAAAGCAAAGCAAACATGTTATTTATAATAAGTGCGGTAGTTTCCATTATTCTCTTTTTTATAATATCCTTTATAAGAGCAAACAATATGACAAGGGTGTTTGAAAAGTTTGATAAACAGACACAAGCAATTGCAAGTGGCGATTCAAGTGAAAAGATAAAGATTGACAGTTTTTCCGAGTTCAGTAATCTGGAAGAAAAGTTTAATATCATGATAGAAAAACTTAAATCAAGAGAAGAAAAGCTTAAATGGATTGCTTATAATGATATGCTAACAGGACTTAAAAACAGAAGCTTTTTGTTAAATCATCTGGAATATTTATTGGATAAAGAAAATGGCAGTAAAAGTGTGGGTATCATTTACTTTGATCTTGATAATTTTAAAACTATAAACGATACATATGGACATAGTTATGGAGATAGGCTTTTAAGCGAAGTAGCAAAAAGGCTAAATTATATAAATACCGATGCATATATTATTGCTAGAATTGGTGGAGACGAATTTGTTGTAATAAATCCCTGTTTAGAGGATATTTGGGATATGGTGGACTTTTCCAATAAAATACTTGAGGCATTAGGACGGCCGTTTACATTTGATGATAATCAACTTTTTATCGGTGCAAGTATTGGAATATCTGCATACCCCAATGATGCCCAGACTGTTGAAGAGCTTTTGAAGTGTGCAGATATGGCCATGTATTATGCAAAGGAAAACGGGAAAAACAAGTGGCAGATATTTGATAGTAAAATGAGAAGAATTGTAGAAAGAAATCATAATATCGAAAGGTATTTAAGACAGGCTTTAGATCGCAAAGAATTCTCGTTGTCATATCAGCCACAATACCATACTGAAACAAATAAAATGCGAGGGTTCGAGGTTTTATTGAGGTGGAATAACGAGGAATTAGGTGGAAATGTTGAGCCTGTGGAATTTATAAAGATTGCTGAAAATTGCGGTTTTATCAACGAAATAGGTGAATGGGTCATAAGATCGGCATGTGAGAAACTGGAGTATCTTTGGAATAATTATTATGATGATTTCATGATTTCAGTTAATATCTCGGCTATACAGCTTATGCAGCATAATTTTATAGATATGGTAGAGTCAATTATATCACAGCACAATATATTACCGGAAATGCTTGAGTTTGAAATTACGGAAAGTATTTTTATAGAGTCATATGATCAGGCAAGAATAAATCTTCATAAAATCAAGAAAATGGGCATTAAAATTTCACTTGATGATTTCGGTACAGGTTATTCCTCACTTTCATACTTAAATAATCTGCCAATTGATTCATTAAAAATTGATAGGACATTTGTAAGCGATGTAACAAAGGGAATTTTTAAAGAAACAATGCTTGAATCAATAATTATATTGGCACATAAGCTTGGTCTAAATGTGATTGCCGAGGGTGTAGAGACTAGGGACCATTTGTTCAGCATTAGAAAGTTTAATTGCGATTTTGCTCAAGGTTTCCATTTTAGTGAGCCTATAAAAGAGGCGGATTTGGATAGTTATTTAAGACAAAATGGATATAGAACTTTTAGAGATACAAGTTCCGATTATAGAGATGGTGCCTATTATTACTAAAAGGCACCATCTGACGTTTGATTATTTTTTTCATGTTTATTTATTTTTATTAAATCTTTGATCCTTTATTTCTATCTTACCTGCTTTTCTCAAGTCATTTAATATTTCAGAAAAGGGTTTGCATTTTTCAAGCTTTGTTTTAAGAGTAACAGCATCTTTTATTGTCTCAAAATCAGGCTCATATTTAGGAACAATCTCATTTAACATTACGATATGGAATCCATCGGCTGTTTTAATTACGGGGCTTACGTCACCCTGGTTCAACTGAAAAACTACTCTTTCCACTTCAGGCTGCGTTGAATTTAATGTACCCCTTATTATAAATCCCCTGTCACCGCCTTTTTCCTTACTTGTGCCTATTGATTTCTCCACAGCAAGGCTCTTAAAGTCGGCACCGTTTAACAATTGCTCTCTGACCATTGTTGCGTCCGATTCGGTTTTAAGAACTATCTCACTGTATCTTCTCTTTTCGGGAACAGTGAATTTATCTTTATTGTCCTTGTAATATTTATTGATTTCATCATTGCTTACTTTTATATCTTTTGTAGCGATCATATCAAAAAGCATTGAGAGCCTTAAATCTTCCTTTGCTTCTTCTATAGTCTTATTTATAAGCGAAAGGCTTTCAAGATATGCACTTTCGGAATTATACTCCATTGAAATCCTTCTTTTTAATTCTTTGTCAACTTGTTCGGTTGTAACAGAAATGCCATAGCTTTTTGCTGCGTTTTCAATTACTATATTGTCAATGTATTTTTCAAGAGTGTAGACGCCTGACTTTTTGACTAACAAGTCATTAATTTCCGATTCTTTTATATCTCTTCCATCAACAACTGCTACTACATTTTCCTTTGGTGCTGTCAAATTGCTGATTAGATAAAAGGTACCAATTCCTAAAACAAAACCTATTGCCAAAAACAGCATTCTTATCTTCAGTGCATTTTTTGTCAAACCCTTCATTTGTATGTTCCTCCTTGCTTGATTTAAGGCAAAATTCTTTCAAAAACTCATAGTTTCATTTTATACTATCAGCATTCGACTTGTAAAGACATGTTTTATTACTGCATTTTTACTTGTTTCAGTCATCGAAATCCAGCTTCCTTATAGCCATAGTCGGACAAACATTCGTACATTCTCCGCAGTTGACACATTTTTCATAATTTATGACTGCCAGCGAGCCTTCCATACTGATAGCATCATGCTGACATGTTTTGGCACATTTTGTACAGCCTATGCAGCCTACTTCACAGTTTTTCTTTGTCACAGGCCCCTTGTCCTTGGAGCGACACATGACGGAATATTTTTTCTCTTTTGGCACCATTTTTATAAGACCTTTAGGACAAGCCTCAATACATTTACCGCAGCTTTTGCATCTATCCTCTATTATCCTTGCAATGCCCCCTGTTATGGCAATTGCATTAAAAGCACATGCCTTTACGCAGCTTCCATGTCCCAAACATCCGTAGGAACAAGCTTTATGCCCGTTAAAAAGCTGTGCTGCAGCAGCACAATCGTCTATTCCATGGTATATATACTTTTCATTGCTTACACTGCATCTTCCGTTGCATAAAACCCTTGCAGCATATTTTTTTACACCTTCGGTCTTTACTCCCATAATGGCTGCAGCTTTCTGTGCAACAGCATCTCCTCCCACCGTCCCAACCTACATAGAAATTAAGATGCTTGGCAATATCACGCAACTTGAAATAGTTGTTGCCATTGATGCCATATGCTACAAATCCCTTGTATAACCCTGATATTCTGATTGAAGCGGTAGTTTGCTTTGCTGTTTGCTTTGACTTTGACGGAAAAACTGTCAATTCCCCTCCTACTGCCTTATAATCCTGACCTATAGCAATGGAAATCATCTGTTTGGATTGATCCCAATATACATTAAATTTTTTGGATGATTTTCTAAGTGCCATTGCCAGATCCCGCAATTTGAAATAGTTATTTCCTTTTATGCTATATGCATTGAACGGTACCACAGTGCCGTCTATAATTATGGTTGAAGATGTCGGCGAAGCCTCCTGTGGTGTATTGTCTATTTTTACAATATTGCCTTGGTCTCCCTTGAAAAATTCCAGTATTATCCAAGGAGTTATATCAGCCTGAACATCAATACAATAGCCGTTTGATACAAAAGCTTTAAGGTCTAAGCTTGTACTGGAATTGCTTTTTGTGTTGATGTACGCAATGATTCTATCAACAGTTTGCTTATCCAGTTTTTGAAGAAGTATTTCTTTTACCTTTGATATCGAATCATCGTAATTAGAATTAACAGCTTTATTTTTTATTCTTATTTCCAAAAAAGGATCGTTTTGGTCAAAACGAGTATTAATTATTGTGTGAAAATCGTTACTATAAACAGGTGTAAGTTTGAAGCCTTCTACATCATTATCGTCATTATCATCAGTTTTTGGAGCATATGTATATTTTGCAATTTCAGACCACTTGGAGAAATATTGTTCATATCCTGTTTCTGTTTCTATCTCACTCCAGATCCTAATTCTTACCTGAAGTTTTTCTACATTTCCATCCGGAGATAATTCTTTCAATTCAACATGCTTGTAACATGTACCATCGGGGTCGGGATAGGAACCTCCACTGTTCATATATTTAGGAGTGTCCATGTCATTTTCCCAATGAGCCGTATACATCCAATCTTTATTATCATTGACGATATAATCTATCTGATAATGGATGCTTTTATCTGTAATAACTTTTTTATTCTTATTGTCATATACCTTAAATTTTATTCTAAATTCATAATCACCCATTCTTTCTATTTTTATATCGGTTGCACTAAAATCATTCTTTTCGCCCTGTACAAAAGGCTTAGGATCTTCTGGTTTCTTATTGTACAAGTCTGTCACATCTTTTAATACACCGTTTTCCAATTTCCAATATTTCTTAAACGGACAATACCCGTCCACAGACACGTGTGAACCCAAAGACTTGATTTGGTCTCCATAATTTTTCATCTCATCAACATATGTATTGTCGCCTTCAAACTTGTCATTTCCTGTAAATCTGAAGTTTGGATCCTTATATCCCTCAATAGTTATAAAAACATCCTTCTCTTTGTCATATGTGATGGAATAGTAATCATATCTGACAGGTAAAACTTCTTTACCGTTTTTATCTATTAAACCGACCCTCGAAATTTCATCTCCTGTTATGCCGGTAACTTTATATCCGACTTTGGCATAGCCGTTCTCAAAATTATATGTGACATACCAGTTTCTGTCTTCAAAAAGTCGATTACCCGATGCATCTACAAAGAATGCCTTCTTTGGTGTACGCACGGCAAGAAAACCTTCAGAAAAGCAATCCGGTGCTGTCATCCCATTTTCCCACCAGCTTGCTTTATTCCAATTGGAATCTACAAATATGGGATTTGCATTTCCGACACCCGCTTTTCTCCAGCCGTATTTCAATTCTTCTGCCCAGGAAAATACATCCGTTCTTGTAATCTCATTGCTGTTTAAATCATATACAATGATACCCGGAGTTTGAGATCTGTAACCGTTGCTTTTTAGAACACTGTTTGGAAAAACATGTATTTCAGATTCCAGTACATCGATTCTGAAAATATAGTCTTGATTCTGAGGCAATACTATTTTCCCATCAGGAGAGGCAACGTTGTATACTGTAGATCCATTTATTTCTTTTGATACGACGCGGTATCCTTTTTTGTTATTATATGGATTTAAATTGTAGTCTGATTTTTCAAGTGATTCAGGAGTAATTCTCCAACCGTTTCCAATATCTAAATTGACATTTGAAGAGGCTATATCTGCATAAATTGTCTGTGTAGATAATGTAAAGACCAGTGTGTACATAACACAGATAATTAAGCTCTTTAATTTCAAAATTAGGTCCTCCTTTTTTGTATTTCATTATTCATTATATTATCATTACATAAATTTGAAAATACCCATTTTTCAAAATAATTATCGGTTCTATTGGCAAATACTTTTAAGGCTCAAAAACAAAGCTTGCACCTGGAGTCTCCATAAAAGATACGCTGGGCAATTTCGCGAAGAGAATGGTAACCCAGGACTTTAAGCAGAAAACATTATATCGAAATAGATTCAATGAGCTTATTGCGACAGACAGCGATAAGCAATTGGTATATACTCAGCTTAGAAAGGTAAGTGACAAAAGTGATTGGTGGAGAGTCCCTATTGAAAGAGCTCCCCAGCAAACCGGCTTTAATATAATACCCCTTTCACCTAACGGAACAGGAAACGGGCGTATTGTAAAAGTGAATTTCAACGGACTAATGGAGCCGTCAAGGGGAACCGACTGGCGGGCATGTATTGTTGTTCAGGATGACTTAGGAAATACAAGGTACTCAACCCTATGGAACAAAGGCGAAAACTCTGTCACACTTTCAAGTAACGAAAATAAGGTATTTTTAGTTGTTATTGCTACGCCCGATAAACTTATTCCATTGGATGCTTTTGCTGATGAGACAAAATCACCATTTATGTCTGCACCCGAAAAGCGAACAATGCCATATGAAGTACAAATAATAGGTGCAGTTCCATTTGAGGCACAAAATATCACAGCCGGTATAAGCGGCAGCAGGCACCCTAACGGCGGAGGATTTGTGCAAAATACGGCAAGAGTAGATTCAACTGCATATATAGGACCTAATGCGGCAGTTTTAGGAAATGCCAGGGTACAAGGTAATGCCAGAATTGAGGATTATGCCGTTATAAAAGGCAGTGCGGTTGTATCGGGCAATGCAATTGTCAGCGGTCACGCCATAGTAAAGGATAATGCCATAGTAAAGGATAATGCAAAGGTAAGGGATTTTGCAGTTGTTATGGGAAACACGCAAGTTACAGGAAATGCTAAGGTTTTAGAGAGTGCGACCATTAAAGAAAAAAGCAAAATCACCGATAACGGTATTGCTAAAGGATTGGCAATTGCAGCAGGAGAAGGTGTTATATCAGGAGAAGGAATGGTGGACGGTGACTATATAGACAGCACTAATATAGCCAAAGGTGTTGCATTCGGATGGCTTAGAGGTCAGGATTATGCTTTTTCACGTCCCTATACCCCATCGCTTTTTGCAGGTTACGAGTTTAGTACCTCTAGCAGCGTTTTTGCAAGGGATAAATATGGGGTGACACATGGCATAATAAGAGGCAATCCTGTTTGGTCTGCTTCTTCAGGCGGCAAATCAGGCATATTGCAATTAAACGGTGTCGACCAATATGTGGTATTGGAAAACTCAGTATCTGATTTTAAGGATATTGAAATAAGGGCATCAGTTCGTTGGGACGGCGGTAACGCTAATCAAAGGCTCTTTAATTTCGGATCTTCACAGGATAAATATATGTACCTGACACCATCTGACGAAAATGGAAAAGTTAAGTTCGAAATAAGAAACGGCAGCAATGTTAAAACTTTGGTAGGAGATACTTCATTGCCTATTGGAAGCTGGGCTGATGTAAGACTTGTTTTAACAGGCGATACGGGAATTTTATACATCAATAATACACCTGTTGCGGTTCAAAATAATATCAATATTAACCCCGAAGATCTCAACGCTCCTAATGTAAATTCACAAAGCAACAGCAATTACATAGGAAGAGGAGTACTTCCCGACCAGCCTTTATTCAAAGGTGCCATAGACTCGTTCCATATATATTTCAAACCTTTAGATTCGGTTATTCCATCTGTTTCCGTAAAGCCAACACCTACACCTACTCCGAATGGAAATGTTCTTTCGGGCTATGTATCTCAGGATTTTGCATCATCGTCAGCTGCAATAAAAAGCGGGTTTAAAGTGGAGATTTTGGGTACAGCTCTTTCTACTGTGACTGATAACAATGGATATTTTTATCTTCCAAATGTTCCTGCAAATGCTTCCGGATATACAGTGAGAATCAGCAAGGCAGGCTATTTGCAAAGGGATATTGGAAATGTTAAAATCGATGGAACAGATATAATTCTAGGCTCAATGAATTACCCTATTATATTGCTTGCCGGAGATATAACAAAGGATGGCACCATCAATATGGCAGATGTTATAGAAATGGCCAAAGGATTCAATGCTACATCAGGAGATGCTAAATACATTGATGTGTGTGATTTGAATAAAGACAACACAATTAATATGGCTGATATAGTCATAATTGCAAAGAATTTCTCAAAGAATACAGGAAGTTATCCTATATAGCTGTAGATTTGATAATAAGTCTTAATGCAAAAATTATCTCTTAATTAAAATAGCAGGCTATTATTGTATATGTATATAGCCTGCTATTTTCTCAAGCGCCTTAGAATTTTATAATCTATTAAATAAATAAAATTAAATTTATGATTTTAAATATCTATTTTAAAATTATATTTTTTTATATTTTATATTTTTATATTTATATATTTATATATTTATATATTTTAAATCTCTATATATTTTTAGTTCATAAGTTTATAATCTTATAATACTGAAAACTTATAAACTGTAGTATGTATATACTCTTCACCGGCTTTAAATATCGGTGACGGAAAATGCTTGTGCTTTAACGAATTTGGAAAGTATTGAGTTTCGAGACAAAATCCGTATCTTCTCGTGTATTGCACATTACCTTTTCCTTCATGGTTTCCTTTAATATGGTTGCCTGTGTATAATTGAATCCCAGGTTTAGTGGTATATACTTCCATAAACCTTCCGCTCGCAGGGTCATATACTTCGGCAGCCAACTTGAGGTTATCCCCTGATTCGTTTAAGACAAAGTTATGGTCGTACCCTTCGCCATTTACAATCTGGGGATCATTAGAATTTATTTCTTGACCAATGGGCTTCATGGAAGTAAAATTCATAGGGGTATTAAACACTTCAATGATTTCGCCGGTAGGTATACACTCTTCATTTATAGGAGTAAACTTATCGGCATAAATCTTTATATTATGTTTTAAAATATCCCCTGCATCATGTCCTGTCAAATTAAAATATGAATGGTTTGTAAGGTTTATTACAGTGTCTTTATCCGAAACTGCATGATAATCAATCTTAAGAGCGTTATCATCTGTAAGGGAATAAATCACAGTGACATTTAAGTTACCGGGATAATTTTCCTCACCGTCTTTGCTTAAATATGTAAGCTTTAAACACTCTTGATTGTTTTCCGACACAATATCAGCGTTCCATACGACCTTGTCAAATCCCTTGATTCCACCATGAATATGGTTATTTCCATCATTTTTTACAACATGATATTCTACTCCATTGATTTCGAAGCATGCATTCTCTATTCTATTTGCATGTCTCCCTATTATAGCACCAAAATACAAGTCATCCCCTAAATAATCTTTTAGCTTATCATATCCCAGTACAACATCCTCATAATTTCCATTTTTATCAGGTGTAAAAATGGAAATTATGATTCCCCCAAGGTTGGTTATTTTAACTTTTATGCCATTTTTGTTGTACAGGGTAAAAATATCTATATCGTTCCGATCCAATCCATCAATAAATTTCTCTCTTATAATACTCATTGGGTATACCTTCTAAAAATATTAGTCTTCTAAAATATATTTATTGAGCATGCTTTCGAGAACTTCCTGTCTTCCGGACACGTTCTTGATCTGGTCATTCTCCAATGCATACTTTTCCAACTCTTTAAAGCCAACTTTTCCGTTAACTATATCGCTTCCTATTCCGCTCCTGTAGCTTGCGTAACGGTCTGCTATGACTTTATCGAATTTGCCTTCAGAAACCATTTTGTAAGCGATCTTAAGACCCTTAGCAAAAGCGTCCATTCCAGCGATATGAGCATGGAAAAGATCTTCCGGCTCAAATGAACCTCTTCTTACCTTTGAGTCGAAGTTCAATCCACCGGTTGTGAAACCGCCTGCTTTAAGAACTTCATACATACAAAGAGTTGTATCGTAAATATTTGTCGGGAATTGGTCAGTATCCCATCCTAAGAGCAAGTCGCCCTGATTTGCATCAATACTTCCAAATGCATTGTTTATCCTTGCGGTATACAATTCATGCTGGAATGTATGAGCAGCAAGTGTAGCATGGTTTGCTTCTATGTTCATCTTGAAATGGTTTTCAAGACCGTGAGCTCTGAGGAAACCTAAAACTGTTGCAGTATCGAAATCATACTGGTGTTTTGTAGGTTCCTTTGGCTTCGGCTCAATGAGGAACTGTCCCTTAAAGCCTATTTCCTTTGCATAATCAACTGCCATTCTCAAGAATCTTCCCATGTTGTCAAGTTCAAGCTTCATATCTGTGTTTAAGAGTGTTTCATAACCTTCTCTTCCACCCCAGAATACGTAGTTTTGTCCACCGAGCTCTAAAGTTATTTCCATTGCCTTTTTAACCTGAGCTGCTGCAAATGCAAAAACATCAGCATTTGGAGATGTTGATGCTCCATGCACAAATCTTGGGTTGCCGAAAGCATTAGTAGTTCCCCAGAGAAGCTTTACATTGCTTGTTTTCATATATTCCTTTATAAGAGAAACTATTTCATCAAGTCTCTTATTTGTTTCTCTGAGAGTTGATGCTTCAGGTGCTATATCCCTGTCATGAAAACAGAAGAATGGTACACCTAACTTTTCGCAGAACTCGAAATTTGCAGCAACTTTTGCTTTAGCAAGTTCCATCGGATCAGTTATGTTGTCCCATGGTCTTATTGCAGTACCGGGTCCGAAGGGATCACCGCCTGTTCCCTGGAAAGTATGCCAGTATGCAACTGCAAATCTCAGATGATCCTTCATTGTTTTTCCGCCTATAACTTCATCAGGGTTATAGTACTTAAACGCTAATGGATTATCGGAGTCTTTGCCTTCGTATTGAATTTTTTTAACATTACTAAAAAATTCTGACATCTTTTTGCCTCCTTTAAATTTATTGAATAAACACTAATGTTTATTTCCCAAAGAAAACCTTTAACGGTATTATGGCTGAGCCAAGCACTGAAGCTCTTTCACCCAGCTTTGACTCAGTTATTTCAACATCCTTTGATGTTTGCTTTAATGCCTTGCACTTAACAATTTCTTTCAAATTATCAAGTACAATATCTGAATAATTTACAAAATCTTTTCCGAGGACTATTTTCTGAGGACTTAATAAATTTACAATACTTGATATTGCAAGACCTAGGAATCTTGCCGATTCAAGGAGAATGTTCCTTGATACGTCATCTCCCTCTCTTGCACAATCTATTATTGATTTTGCATCTATTTCCTCAACATCCTCTATATCATTAAGCTTTGAAGCAATACCCGACTTTACCAGTCGTTTTGCCTGCTCCACCATATGAGCAGTTGATGCTATTGTTTCAAGGCATCCATAATTTCCGCACCTGCATTTTAAACCGTTTGAATCGACAACAATATGTCCGACTTCTCCCGTAATACCGTTTGCTCCGCGATATGGCTTGCCGTCAATAAAAATTCCGGAACCTATACCTGATTTAATATTTACACAAACGAAGTTACTTATTCCTTGACAGGTGCCTATCCAATTTTCACTTATTGCTGATGCCATGGCTTCATTTTCAAGATACACATTAACACCTTTAAGGTCTGGGAACTGACCTTTTATATCAACATTTTCCCATCCCATATTGGGAGCAAATATCACTTTGCACTCTGAGCTGTCTACCATACCAGGCACTGACAGTCCAATCCCCATAAGCCTTTCTGTTTTTATGGAGTGGTCCTTCAAAATTCTTTTGATTTCTTTTTGAATAACCTTCATAACATTTTCAAAGACCAGTGTTTTAGGCATAGCCAGCATTTTTTCTTCTATGATGCGGCTGGTGATATCCATTAAAACCAGGCTTATATAATTAACATCCATGTCCACTCCAATGGTATATAAGGACTCCGGTTTAAGTTCCAATAGAACCGGTCTCCTGCCACCCTTGGATTCGCCAATTCCGCTTTCGGAAATATATCCCATTTCCAAAAGCTCAGACACGATACTTCCGATTGCCGTAGGTGATAATCCCGTGAGTTTAGACAATTCAGCTCTTGAAATTGCTTTGTGAACCCTTATAGTATCCAAGATGACTGTTTGGTTAAACTCCTTGAGAAATCTGTTATTACCCACTATCTTACCTGTCATTGTCTGCTCCTTTTTATATCATTGAAAAGTTATTTGCATTTTGCAAAGCTTTACAGAATTGATGAAACATCTGCAAAGTCCGTTTTCAATGAAGTGTAAAGGTGTTTGTATATTTCATAATATTTATTGTATTTGCTGTTTAACGCCATATCTGCCTGCTGCTTGGTCTTGACGCTTATCACCTTATCGCAAGCTTCCATAACGCTGCTGTAAATACCTGCACCGACGCCTGCAAGAATTGCTACGCCAAGAGCAGGACCTTCACTTGAGTTTATGGTAGTTATCTCAGTGCCGAATATATCTGCCTGCATCTGTCTCCATAGAGGACTCTTTCCGCCCCCTCCGGATGCCCTGACTTCGGAAACGTTTACTCCCATTTCCTTAATAATTTCCAGGCAGTCCTTAAGGCTATAAACTACGCCTTCCATTACAGCTCTTATCATATCAGGCTTTTCATGCTTCGCAGATAACCCGAAGAATACACCTTTTGCATTAGGATCAAGGTGTGGCGTTCTTTCACCCATAAGGTACGGTAAATATATCAAACCGCTACATCCTGCAGCAACTTTTTCTGCTTCCTTATCCATCAGCATGTATGGATCCACTTTCATGAGCTCGGCAGTTCTTATTTCTTCTATACAGAAGTTGTCACGGAACCACTTTAATGAAAGTCCGGCACCTTGAGTTACACCCATTATATGCCATGTGTTTGGAACCGCATGACAGAATGTATGTACCCTGCCTTTCGGATCTATGCTTACATTTTCAGAGAATGCAAAAACAACACCGGACGTACCGATTGTAGAAGATACGACACCGGGTTTAACTATTCCGTTTCCAATAGCACCTGCAGCCTGGTCACCTGCTCCGCCTACCACTATGGTTCCTTCTTTAAGACCTGTAAGTGATGAAGCTTCTTTATTTACCTTACCGGTAACCTCCTGGGACTCGTAAAGCTTTCCAAGCATGCTCTTTTCTATTCCGAGCTTATCCAAAACTTCGTCGCTCCATTTACGTCCCGGTATGTCCATAAGCTGCATTCCGCTGGCATCGGAAACTTCTGTTGCAAATTCTCCTGTCAGCTTGAATCTTATATAATCTTTGGGAAGAAGTATCTTGGCTACTTTAGAATAGACGTCAGGCTCATTATTTTTTACCCAAAGGATTTTTGATGCCGTAAAACCGGTCAAAGCCGGATTTGCAGTTATTTCTATGAGCCTTTCCTTACCTATTAATGAAGTGATTTCATTGCACTCGGCTGAGCTTCTCTGATCACACCATATAATGGATTTTCTGAGAACGTTGTAATCCTTATCTAAAAGAACTGCACCATGCATTTGTCCGGAAAGTCCTACACCCTTTATTTCAGATGCATCAACACCACTTTTGTAAATTACTTCTTTAATAGTATTACATGTGGCTTTCCACCAGTCTTCGGGGTCCTGCTCTGCCCAACCTATGTTCGGCTGGTATAAAGGATACTCTCCAACACTGCTGGCTATGGTATTACCCATTTCATCAAATAATACCGTCTTTGTACCGGATGTACCGATATCAATTCCCAATAAAAATGACAAGCATAATCCCTCCCCTTACAAAATTAAATAGAATTTTAAGACTTTGTAATATCATATTATTAACTATAATTAATTATAACATTAATCAATAAATTAATCCACTGTTTTTATAAAACTTTATAATAAGAGTTTAAAAACTTTAAAAAACATAAAAAAGCCCAAAATAAGTGGATTTTTAAATCATTTAAATACTTTAAGTCAAAAAAATGAATAAAAAATGAATTTTTTAATAGCCTATATTTTTAATAGCCTATAAATGAAAATATTTATAAAAAGAAAGCTGCAACCTTCAAATTTAAGGATTTGAGGGTTACAGCCATAATATGATTTTTGATGTACAAAATACTTAAATCACTTTAGAACGGTTGATTACCGTACAGGAGCTCATTTTCATAAAACACTGCGACCTTGTCCCAAGGAGTATATTCGATTTCGGGATTAAAGGAATAATCGTTTGTAAGTGTATACTTAGAACCGTCATCTTTCTGAAGCCTCAGACTTAATTCCAAGTTATCTCCTGCCGCAAGTATACCTGAGGATTCATCAAACCCAATTTCCAGACAAGTATCGGCAGTAGCAGTTGGAGTTGTAAGTTTTATAATATTTCCTTTTACTTTAACTCCTGTTTTACTTGCATATTCACACGAGAATTTTTCTTTAGCTCCGCCTTCACTTGTATAGTAGTACTTAATGGTCATTTTTGAAAGATCAATGGGTGTATTTCCTGTATTTGTGATTTTTATCCCCGGTTTGATCGCTGATGCAGAGCTATCATTTCCCTGGTTTTTTGTTTCAATGCTTACCTTTAGTTCTTTTTCAACAATAGGACCGCTTGGCTCTGCACCATATTGAATTACTCCTGCTACGTATCCCGGTACATTGATGGCATCAATATAGTTTTCGGAATTTACATAGGAATAATCGTTCAACTGATTAAATTTTGACCAATCCTTAAGTGCTATACGGGAATTAATTTCTACAGCAGCACCGGGCTGCAGTTTACCTGCCGTTGATTTAAAGCCTATTTCTACATAATAGTCGGCTGTTGCTCTTGGATCCGTCATTTTTACAAATCGTGCCGTCACATTTGATGCTCCTATGGATGACCAATCGCAATAGAAATTCTGATCGATTTCTTTATCAACGGTATAGTAATATCTTACCTTAACATCTGCTAAATTAATTGCATCTTTACCGGTGTTTACTACCTTTATGTTTGCATAGATTGTATCAGAATCGGCTTTTCCTTTACTTTTTGCCATTACCTTTATCTTACCGTTTGTTATAGCAGTTACATCAAATATATAGCTCTTGCTGCTTACATTGCCTGCATTATCTTCAGCTGATATCACCAGGGTATTGGTTCCCTTAAAGGCCGCAAGGCTTAATGATTGACCGCTGACTACAGGAATACCGTTAAGTGTGGCAGTAAAGCTGTTTAAACCGGATACATAATCCGATACATTGAAATTAAGCTTAATGGTATCGGAAGTCTTGTATTGTTTGCCCTCAGGCATAGCAATATCAATTACTGGAGCAGTTGTGTCAACCTTATAAGTCTTTTCCTCAAGGATTCCTTTATCACCGTTTTCATCAACAGCATAAGCCTGAATTTTTGATATTCCATCCTTAAGTTCAAATGGTTCGGTGTACTTTATGAATTCGCCGTCATTTACGTTATAGTAAATTTCAGGGTTTGATCTGTTGTCAACAGAAAGTCCTACAAGAGGGTTAGATACATAGTAATCGTTCTTACCGTCCGGTTTTACCGGAATAATAGATCCTATTACAGTTCTTAAGCCCCCTACGGCTACTTCTATTGTTTTTACCGCTTCACTGCTTTTACTTGATGCCTTTACGGTTACTTTGTATATACCCTTCGGTGCATCCGCACGGACAGCTATTGACATAACTACTGAAGCATTAGGAATTATGCTTTCTTTGTCAAGCAATACATCTATATACTCGCTGGAGCTTTGTGCCGATATGCTTGTTTGCTCATCGGTTCCTTTTACAAAGATATAAATGTCATCCGATTCTCCGGGCATTAAGGTTATTCTTTCCTGAGAATACAGCTTCACAGATTTCGATGAGATATAGAGCATAACCTTGTTTGATTCAACATCATTTTTTCTGACGTAGATTTCTCCGCTTGTTGAATTTATCGGTATTTTTAATGTTATACGGTCTTTTGTATAGCTCAGCACGTCAATTTTTTTGTCGCCAAGCATTACATCGCCTGATTCACCGAATCCATATCCGAAAATGTCTATGACACTATCTTCCAGCACAGTCAATCTGCTTAGGCTTGAAATATACGGATCAGGATAAGATTCTGATACTTCAATTTGCATAGCTAATTCTGCACCGTCATTTGAGCATACCTTAAAGGAGTAGATACCGAGCGGAATATCTTCAGGAGCACTTATATCAACAATTGCAAGTTCTCCAGGCTTGTATTGTTCTTTATCAAGACTGATATTCCATCCTTCCGGAATATCCCCCAATTTAAGCTCGACAGTGTCATCAAATCCATTTTCGGAGGCTAATCCGAAGAACATCTGTCCCTTATCTCCTGCAGTTATAACAGTATGAGTTTTGTAGCTTATAAAGCTATACTCCGGTTTTTTGATCAAAGCGATTCTCGGTATTTTTTCTTGCCTCCCATGATACCATTTGACGTAAAATATACTTTTCGGTATTCATCCTAAGGACAGGCCCTACATCTTGACCGGTGCCGCCATTTACAAGAACAAGGGAATCGGTAATTCTTCGTATAACATCATTATTAAGCTTCATTTCGGAATAAACAGGCAAAAAAGCCCCCCTGCTGTCAGGCTCCAAAACCGGGTCAGCCTCTTTGGCACAAATCTTTTTAAAGCCTCCCCACAAACCTCCTGCATCCTGCCAACCGCCACCACTGCCACCAAGCCATTCTCCATAGATGCAGCGGGCCACCACATCCATCTTGACATCTTCATCTATCTCTAATGACTGATACGGTACTTGTCCTGAAAATCTAAGCAATGCAAGGATGGTTGCCGCTAAGAGACTGGTGCTTACAGCAAGTCCGGAGCCTCTCGGGATATCCTTCACTCGTGTGATTATTTCAAATCCTTTGAAATCCGGATGTTCAATAAAAATATCCAACAACTTTTTTAAAAGATCCTGCTCGGATGCCTCTTTTAATGCCGGCGGTACTATTCCCGATACCGCCAATGCAGCCTTTATCAAAGAGACATCATCATTTCTAAAGTTGAATAAATCTTCAGTGCTTTGAATTAGCTTGGATATATCAAGATCTATTGATGTAATACGTATACCTGCCTCTTTTATGGGTCTTAAAGCTACCGTTATTGGAGGCTCAATGTCATCTGAACAGGACTTTGCGATATCAACAGATATATTTATGCATCTTGCTTTTTGGGGCCTGTCCATGGCAAGAAAAAATATGTCCGAACCCACACAACTTGTATGCTCAATTCTTACAGGCATCCTTACGACCTCTGTATTGTTATAAAAGTAATCCGGAAGCCTAAGGCTATATTTATTCAATGCATCCTGTGCAAAAAGCTCAGGGTATCTTAAGGAAAAACTTACACTTACCTGCTCCTCAATCAGTTGAAAAGCTTTTTTCCAATATACTGAGCCTGTAGCCCTCATGAGTGCCTCAGAAATATGATTTGTGCCTGCCATCTCCTTTGAGAGAATAGTTAATGCTTCATCATAATCCTGATTATCAATAGCACAAATAGCATCATAAGGTATAATTCCACCATCCATCAGATTCAAAGTTCCGGGCAGATAAAAGCTATAAATTCGGCTTAAAAACATTGCAGCCTTTATTTTTGTAAATCTATTGTTTGTTGAAAGATATTTTTTGTTAAGGTTTTCTGCATATTTAATAAGATCATCATACCCAAGTCCTTCTAATAATTCCTCTTCGGAAATATCGGCATCATCAATGTCAAATACCCCTAAAAAGGAATTAGACTTAGGATGAATGCTTTCTTTAATTCCTTCTTCTTGTAAGACATAATATTCTGTTAATTTATGTATTGATTCCACTGCAATAACTCCTGTTAAAAACAGGTAATATCGTTCTTTGAAAAC
>DAOOVO010000029.1:0-40616 GCA_035370245.1 Pseudobacteroides sp. | reverse complement strand
TCGAGGTAATCAGGCTTAATTATAGTTAAAAAATATTATTGATGCTTCAGCTATGCGTAATTTTAATTAGGGTTTACAATCGATATAATTTGTTATAAATTAATATTATATAAGAATTTTAAGGAGGCAAATATATATGGGATTTTTCAGTAGGCTTGGGACTATGATTAGAGGTTTTTTTGGGATGTTTGTCGGGAACTTGGAAGAAAAAAATCCGGAACTACTGTTTGAAGATATAAAGAATCAAGTAGAAAAGGCAAGAAAAGAAGCTGAACACCAGATAGTTGAAATACAGACTAATGCAGAACTTATAAAAATTGAAATGAAAAACGCTGAGAAAAACCTTAATGCTGTTAAGGCAAGGGTAGAGGCAGCCCAAAGGCAAGGGGATATGGACATTTTAGTTGAGCTTCTTGTTCAGGAGGAAGAGCTTCAGACTACTTATGAAACACATAAGGCTACCTATGATAATGCTATGGTTGAAGTAGCACGTATAAGGGAAGATTTCAAGATATTCGAGTCGGAAATGAATGCGAAACTCAATGAACTCAAGACATTGAAGTCACAGGCTAAAATGGCTGCTTTGCGTGAAAATATCAATTCGGTTAATGCTAAATATTCTTCAAAAAATAATAGAGTAGGAAGCATTAATGACAGTATGGAAAGAGCAAGAGAAATTGTAAATAAAAAGACTGCTAGGGCTAATGCTATAGAATCTTTAAATGCAGACAATACTGAAATGAAGTTAAAAAGATTGGATATGAATTCTGCAAGGGAAAGAGCAAGAGCAAGAGCAGAAGCTATGCTTGCGGGAGATCAAGGATTTGAAGTAAAGGAAAAGAAGGAAAATAAAACATCCAATTAAATCATGATATTGAATTATGCAGACAATAAGTTCAAATGTTATATTTTTCGTGATAGGAGAATAAGCATAAAATTATTATGAAACGTAAGCTATTTATCAAGGCGTTGTTAAATTTTAGAAATATAGGTATTCCTGCCCTGCTCGCAGCTGCCACAATAGTTGTCGGGCTAGATGTGGATGGCTTGAATAACAGTGGTATTGTTTTGCCTGCCGGATTGGGTGTTTCTGCAGTAGTTTATATTGCATTGGTGTTGCAGAGTTTAAACAGTAAAACATTCATCGATAAGGTTAGTGATAAGGAGAAGAGAAAGCTCCTTAAAGAATTGAACCAGAAGTGCATTCAGCTGGCATATGAAGCAAAGAGGTACATTAACTCTGCCTATTATGTAAGGCTAAAAAAGGTTATGGACCAGAGAACTGACATTCTTAATTCGTATTTCAACGGAGAAAAGAGTTATCTTAAGGGCAAGATTGTAGAGCAAACATTAAACCTATTGTTATCATATTTAAAGCTTTTGATAAATTTTGCAAAAAGGAGCAGAGAGCTCTCAAATATTGATATATCCGATATAGCTAACAGGATTAATGCGAACAACCGCAAACTCAGCTTTAATGCAAATCCAAGTGCTGCAGAAGATATAAAACGAGCAATAGAAATGGATGAAAAAATAATTCAAAGAATAAAAAACGAAAAGATGGAATTGGAGAAAATTAGTGCTAAGCTTGATTATATGGAAAGCATGATTGCGATGTACAGGCAGCAGATAATATCGAGCTTAGAGTCTGAAGAAATGATTGAGAGGATTGAAACGGTCATAAATGAGGCAGATGCTCTTGATACTGTACTCGAGGAGAGAAATAAGAAAAGATTTAATGCATAAGTATAAAAAAATATGGGCCAAAATGGCCCATTTATATTATTTAACGAATAATTGGGAATTTATTTCCCTTATCCAACATGTTTAAGTATTGACGGCAATATGGAGTTTGTCAATGTCGTTTGTTTTTTTGTGAAGTACAAGGTCTTCTTCCTGTGAGTCTGCCTGTAATCTGTAATGGATGCTGTTAAGTATGAAAATTTCTTTGCCGTCAACCATATACTTATCAGATACTCTAAATAGCATATCACATCCATAAGACTTTCTTAATACCAAATCGCCAATCTTTATTCCAGCCATAAGAATCACTTATTATAAAAAGTATTTACAATAATATAATATGGTTAATTTGCTTATATTGTGAAAACATATTGAAATGATTAAATTTATAAAGGTATAATTATATAACAATATTAAAATTCATTAAAATAAATATAAACGGAGGTAAGGTTTATGTTAACTGACATTGAAATAGCACAGCAATGCTCCATGCTGCCTATAACAAAGATTGCTGAAGAAATAGGATTAACAGCTGAAGAAATTGAGCTGTATGGTAAATATAAAGCTAAAATAACTGAAAATGTATGGGAAAGACTTAAAGATAAAAAAGATGGAAAGCTTGTGCTGGTAACTGCTATTAATCCTACTCCGGCAGGTGAAGGAAAAACCACAACAACAGTTGGGCTCGGGCAAGCTATGAAAAAGATAGGTAAGAAGGCAATAATTGCACTGAGAGAACCGTCTCTAGGACCGGTTATGGGTGTAAAAGGCGGAGCAGCAGGAGGGGGTTATTCACAGGTAGTACCAATGGAAGATATAAACCTTCATTTTACAGGCGATATGCATGCTATTACAACTGCAAACAATCTTTTATCAGCTGCAATAGACAATCACATACATCAAGGCAATTCCCTTGGAATAGATATAAGGCAAATCGTTTGGAAGAGAGCTCTGGATATGAATGACAGGGCACTTAGGGATGTTGTGGTAGGACTTGGAGGTAAGGCCAATGGCTACCCAAGGGAAGACGGCTTTGTAATAACTGTTGCATCTGAGATAATGGCAATACTGTGCCTTGCTTCCGATCTAATGGATTTGAAGAAACGTCTTGGAAGAATTATTATAGGCTATAACTACGGCGGACAGCCTGTAACAGCAAAAGATCTAAAAGTAGACGGTGCAATGACTCTTCTCTTGAAGGATGCTATAAAGCCCAATCTGGTACAGACATTGGAAAATACACCGTGTCTTATGCATGGAGGACCGTTTGCCAATATTGCACATGGGTGTAATAGTGTTATGGCAACGAAGCTGGCATTGAAGCTTGGAGACTATGTTATAACCGAAGCCGGATTTGGTGCCGATTTGGGTGCTGAAAAGTTTCTTGACATAAAGTGCAGATATGCAGGTTTAAAGCCTGATGCGGTTGTTTTGGTTGCTACCATAAGAGCATTGAAGTACAACGGTGGTGTAAATAAGGATCAACTCAAGGAAGAAAATATTGAAGCACTTGAAAAAGGATTTGTTAACCTGGAAAAACATATTGAAAATATTAGAAAGTTTAATGTGCCTGTTATGGTAGCCATTAACCATTTTGATACCGATTCTGAAAGGGAAGTTGAGTTTGTAAGGAGTCAATGCCTCAAGTTAGGTGTTGAGGTTGCTTTTTCTCAGGTGTTTTCAAAAGGCGGCGAAGGCGGTGTGGAGATGGCTGAAAAGCTGGTTAAAATGATAGATAGCACCACATCAAATTTTAAACCCTTATACGACGAAAATCTCCCAATAAAGGAAAAAATGGATATAATCGTTAAAGAAATATATGGAGGAGAGGGAGTTGTTTATACCCAGGCGGCGGAAAAGTCAATAAAAAATATAGAGAAAATGGGTCTTGATAAACTTCCCATATGTGTTGCAAAAACACAATATTCATTATCGGATAACCCTGCCCTTTTAGGAAGGCCTCAAGGATTTGACATAACAGTCAGAGAAGTAAGGATATCTGCAGGAGCCGGATTTATTGTCGCCATTACCGGGGAAATAATGACTATGCCGGGGCTTCCCAAATTGCCTGCAGCTGAGAAGATTGATATAGATGAAAGCGGTAAAATAATCGGTCTTTTCTAATAAATTATCCTGTACCATATTAAATAAGTTATTACTTATAAAGAATAACTTCCTCTCGCAGGTGTGAGTTCGCAATATTGAATTCACAGCATACAGAGGAAGTTATTTCTTTAACATGCATAAATAAGGTATGGTTGATTATATAAAAAAATTAATAGAATGAATCGAATTTATCAATAAACTTTTTATGATATTCCATTTCATCAATAACTTCTTGCAGCTTTGAAAGATAGCTTTTTTCAGACCAGCTGCGTTTACTGTTGTAGTATTTATTTGCGACCCTCCAGAATTTTTGCGGAAACTGCAAAATTATTTTTAAAACTTCGAATTCAGATTTACTTAAATCATTTACTGAGCGATATTTATCCAGTATGATTTTAGCTTCATCATGATTCCATTTGCATTTTCGCATTTTTCTTCTTAAAAAATTGGCAAGATCATATATGCAAAGTTCAAAACAGCAGTAATCAAAGTTTATTGCATATGTTTTATTTTCACTGCAGATTATATTGTGGTATGTAAAGTCATGATGGCAGAGGGAGCCTTCGTTTCTTGCTTTTTCGACCAATTCATTGTATTTGGAAGACTGAATTTGCTCTAAGCCGCTTTGACCTAAACTGAAGAAAAAGTCAAAGTGCTTTAGGTACAGATAGTCAAATTTGCTGCCCTCCTTTTTTGCAATATTTCGAAGCCTCTTTATATCATCGAGGCGTTTTTTAAAATAAACAGGAAGCTTGCCAAGCTCATCTCTCGGTGTACAGTTCGGAGGTTTGGAAAAACCTTTTGAAGCTTTATGCATTGAAGCTAATAATATAGCAGCATTAGCTACATCCCTCGAATCATCAAAATTACATTCCCTGCCATCAAATAAGTCGGTTATAGTGTAGACATTATTATCAAATATGAAGTAAGGTAAATTATTTATTGTGCAAACATACCTGTCAAGGTTTGTAAAGTTGTTGTTGTACAGATACTCTTTTGCAGCATGAATGAAAATAATCCTTTCCGGGGGTAGTTTTGTTTTTTTTATTAGTTTTTTGCCCTTTGATGTATTTAATATATGAGCATCTCTTAAAGGTGCTATATTTTTAACTGTAAGTTTGTAATTAGAAGCTATTTCCTTTTCTATCTCAGTATCAAGCATTTTGTTTACAGCCTCCTTGGAAAAGATTATTGCTTAAAATATAAGCGGTTCTAGCAGTTATGCATTAAGTTGCCGGTTTGACAGTCAAAAAAATGGCAATTTTTTGGACTATCATCTAAAGTATATGCATAAAGAAACAGAGGTAGAATGGATTTTTATAATTTTTTCAAGAAGGATAAATAAAATTTCAGGAAATACGTATTCGGAGTTTTGAAACTTTAGAAAAGATTACTGAAAATAGATAAGCAGAATAAACCGTCAGTATGGCCATAAGAGGAAAGGCATACCTGTCAAATGTCATATAATAGCAATGTGCAATATTAAAATAGATTATAATTGATGCGGGTAAAATATGATAACGTAAATTTTTAAACATGCAATAAATTAAAACTGGTATACCTAATAGAAGGATGTAGTGCATGCCTAGAACTGTGATGCTGCCGATGCCGAAAAAGTGCTTCCAATAGAAGGCACTGTACCAAAAATAAATTGTTTTCTTTACGGTATACCAGTTCAAATATCCCCAGAAATCTTTTTTAAACTCGGATTTCATTCGTGTTTTTGCCACGTTAACTTCTATTTTATTAGTTTCGAATGCATTTTTGCCAAGTTTATAATAAACGGTGTTTTCCGGGGTTTGCTTGTAATCTACATATGTACCTTGAAGCATGGGATTTCCGCTTGCAGCAGACAGTGGTATAAATTCTCCGTACTCCTTATAATTTCTTATCCACCAGGGAGCCATGATAATAATAAAGACTAACGAAAAAGCTATAAATGGAGCTATAAGATCCGTATACTTTATTTTTCTTAAAAGGCAGTATAATAGCAGAAATGCAGGAAATAGAGCTATAGTTGGCCTGCATAATACTGCCGCTGTATATAATAGCCCTAAAATTGCAAATTTAATCTTGCTGGGTGATTCAACAAACACAAGTGAGAGATAAATAATATATATCAATAAAAACGTAAAAAGTGTTTCAGTAAGGAAATAACCTGGAGTAACTATGTTCGGTATATAAAAAGCATAAAAAATTGCTGCGGTATAAGCAGTTTTTATGTTAAAAAGTTTCTTGGCAATAAGGAAAACTATTAGTATGGAAGCACAGCTAATGATTGCTTGAACAACTCTTACTGCCTGAAGCCCTAATATGTCAAAACCGAAGATTTTGAAAAAGACAGCAAGAAAAAGGGGATAAAGGGGCATCACAAATACTGTTGGCTCATTGTAATTGTGAAATGTAAAAATACCTGTTTTTATAAAAGATACAGCACTTTTTATATAATTTAAATCGTCACTTGATAAATTTAAACGGTTTTTATAAATAAATATAAGAAAAAGTTTTAATATAAATGATACAAATATGATAAGCAGCAGCCACATCCAATGCTTAGAAAATAATTTATCTGCCTTCATTAGCAATACCCCATTAGTCATTTGAAAGAATAACTTCCCCCAATAAAGGGAAGCAACTCTTTAATCATTCCTTAGTCACTATATAGGGTTTGATGAATTTAGAAAAATTATTCAAGCCATATACAAATTTGTTGGTGTGTAAGGAATATTATCTGCTATTACACGGTTGCGGATATAAATGTCATTCTGAAATACATGTTGAAGTCTTGAATTAAGCTCGTTGTCAATAAGATCAAAATTAAATGTTTTATCCAGGATGTTTTTAATAAATTTAAGCTTAAAATCAGAGAGAGAAAAATAGGTGTCAGTTGGAATTTTTCCATTGAATACCTGTTCCTGACATATTTCCAGGAAATATACTGCTTCTCTTAAAATGGTTATGCTTAAGTTATCCATATCGACCATCCTTTTATAATTTATGTTAAAGAAAAACTTTTAATTGACTTCGATAAATTGTTGATTTGCCTATGAATAGGTCTGTCTTTAACATATTTATCATTTGTACAGTATACTGCATTATAAAAATTAATTATTATTTAGCCAATCCTTAATTCATAGACTATGTTAATATACATTTTATAACATGTCAACATGTGGAAATGTAATACATGTATATAATCATATAAATCAAAATTAACAAAAATAGAAAGATATTAAAAATAAAGTACCTTTAAAACTACTAGAAGAAGCAAACCGGGTATACCAAGAAACCCCACAAGTAAAGCAGAAAAAATATTTAAAGGTATAAAAAAACCGAAAGTCTTTCCCACAAAATTAACGACAATAAGTAATATTGCTCCTATTATACAATTGTATAGCAGCTTTAAAATTATTTTTAATGGAACTAAAAAAAGCCTTCCTATAAAAAATAAAAATATTATACCTACTATATAAGCTAAAATTATTTCGTAACTTAACGGCAAAGAAGGCACCTCCCGCATCCCATATGGATGTTGTCCACTGATACTATTTTATTCCGGGAATAAAAAAATATGCTACATAAATGAAAAGTATTATTAATTTTAATTCGGTAGGATAAAAGAAGGGTTTGAAAGAATTTGAGAAAAAAGGTAGTACAGTCAACATCCTAAATTGGAGGATAAATTAATTACAAAAGCGTATATATTTTTTGGGATGTTGACTGAGTATAAATTGCATTAAGGGGCTTAGCAGTCGCTATAAATGCAATTTATTAAAGCAAATAAAATGATTTTAAAACTAGTGCAAAGTTTGTCGGGTTAGTGCATACTGCTGTATCGAAAGTTAAATGATTATTGCAAATTTAAAGTCTCTAAAAAGGTAAATCAAAGTCCTCAGATACGGAATAGAAGCTGTCAACATTGTTTAACTGATCCGAAGGATTATCATAAACGGTACTAACAATTGTATTTGAATCTTTTTTGCTGTCTGCAAAAAATACTTCGTCTGCTACTACTTCAGTGATGTAATGCCTTTTCCCGTCAGCATCGTCCCATGTCCTTGTCTGCAATCTTCCTATTAAAGCAACTTGTTGTCCCTTTTTGAAATAATTATTACAAAACTCAGCTGTTTTTTCCCAGCACACTATTGGGAAAAAGTCAGCATGCTGTTCTTCTCCTTGCCTTACAAACCTTCTGTTTACAGCAAGTTTGAAGTTGCAAACGGATTTGTTTGATGGAGTGAATCTCATCTCCGGGTCATTTGTCAATCTGCCTAAAAGCACTACTTTGTTCATAAAACCAACCTACTTTCGTAAATATTACATTTTTATTATACCAAACACGTGTTCGGTTGTCAAATAAAAAATATAAAGTTATAAAAAAACATAGTACCTTTAAGGTTAAAATACCCAAAAGGTACTATGTTTCCCAATAAAGTTAATATATTAATATTGTTAATCTTCAGTGAATATAAATATTGTACTAATATTTGCCAAACTCAGTGTCATTTAATGTAATTTTTGTTTTTGCACCGGAGTCTGAGGCTTTGCTTTTAGAATGATTTTGTGTTCTGCCTTTTACTGCTTTTTTTGATGAATTATTATCTGAAAATTCAAGAGTATCATGATTTCGATTAAAAATGTCACTAGAATAATTTTCTACTTTAATCAATTTAAATTTTTCCACCATTTCCTTAAGAGATTCAGCCTGGCTTGATAATTCCTCACTTGCTGCTGCACTTTCTTCAGAGGTAGCTGAATTAATCTGTATAACCTTAGATACTTGCGATATGCCGTTATTAATCTGTGTGATAGCTGTAGCTTGGTCATTTGAGGCTTTAGCAATTTGGCCCACCAGATCGGTAGCTTTGGTTACACCTTCTACTATATTATTTAATGCATCGGCAGTAGCATTTGCAATTTTAGAGCCATCTTCAACTCTTTTAATAGTTCCTTCAATAAGAACGGTTGTTTCTTTTGCTGCATTTGCAGATCTTCCGGCTAAGTTTCTAACCTCTTCGGCTACTACGGCAAAACCTTTTCCGTGTTGTCCTGCCCTTGCAGCCTCTACGGCTGCATTTAATGCAAGTATATTAGTCTGAAATGCAATTTCATCAATTACTTTAATAATTTTTGAAATGTTACTGGATGCTTCATTGATACCATTCATAGCTTGGACCATTTCTCTCATTTGGTTATTTCCCTTGATTGCATTTTCTTTTACTACCAATGCCAACTCACTTGCTTCATTTGCATTTACTGCATTTTGTTTTGTCTGGGATGATATTTCTTCTAGAGAAGCGGTAAGCTCCTGAATAGAGCTGGCTTGTTCAGTAGAGCCCTGGGACAATGACTGTGCAGAGTCGGACACTTGTTTTGAACCGGATGATACCTGTTTTGCAGCGACATTTATTTCATTTAAAACATTGTTTAAAGTAAGCTGAACATAATTTATTGCACTGACAAGTTCATTGAATGAACCTTTGTAGTTTCCGGAAATTTCATGGGTATAGTCATTTTGAGCCATTTTTGTAAGGACATCAAGAGAAGCATTAATAGGATTTGCAATAGCGTCAAGGGTATTGTTAACACCCATAATTATGCTTTTATATCCGCCTTCAAACTTTGATATATCGCCGCGAACTTCAAGATTGCCATTTGAAGCTTCATTTGTTATATGTTCAACTTCATTCATAAGATCCTGTATTGTTTGCATCATATCTCTGAAAGACGGCACAAGTTTATCGTTATCAGATCGTTTTCCAACCGTTGTTAATTCATCAAGCCTGCTTATGTCTCCTTTTGATACGCGAATAGCAATATCCTGTAAACTTAAAAGACGGGTTTTCACCATGCTTATTTTGTCGGATAGATCCTTAAGCATACCTTGATAATTACCGGTCATTTCAATGGAATAATCATTTACAGCCATGCTGCTTAAAACTTTTGTTGCTTCGTTTATTGGCTCGATAACAGCATCTAATGTATTGTTTATGCCCTTAACAATTTCTGCATACCCTCCCTGGAGCTTATGGACATTGCCTCTAACAGACAATTCACCTTTAGAAGCTGCAGTAGATAGGATACTAGTTTCATTTATAAGATCTTTTAAGCTATGTACAACCTGCTTCATACTTGCTGCAAGAATATCCTTTTCCGATCTCTCGTTTATTACTATGTCAAGATTTCCTGAAGCTATTTTACGTGCATTATCGGACTGTTCTTTTGTGTTTTCTATAATATTGGAGAAGGAAGCCATAAGGGTTCCGATTTCATCCTTGCTGTCAGATTCTATGGAAATATCGGTATCACCTACAGCCAATCTATCAGAAATATGTACAAGTTTTTGAATAGGTTTAGTCACAAGGAGCCATGAAATAATCATACTTGCAGCGATTCCAAGCAGTATAAAAAATACTGTTATTGCTGCAACCTTTGCTTTTAAACTATTTAGACCTGTATAGAACTCATCCCTTGAAACGGTTAAACCTATTGACCACTCTGAGTTTGGTATAGGTGCAAAAGACATAAATTTATTAACACCACCGTAAGAATATTCACCGAAACCTTTTTCACCGTTAACCATTTTTCTTTCAATGTCTGCAAGAGGTTGAAGATCCGGATCTTTCTTTGCATTTTCGAAAATATTATCCTGACTTTCTACAAGCTCTTTTTTAGGATGGGCTATTGTTGTGCCCTGTTTGTTTATTACAAATGAGTAACCTTCGCTTCCCATTTTGATCCCATCTATTATTTTACTAAATACTGTGTTTTCATGGGTTGCAACAAGTACGCCAACAATTTTGCCGTTTACATCCTTTATAGGTGAAGCTATAACAATAACCATCTTATTATCAATTTTACTCTGTAATGGATCTGTAATATTTGTTATACCTTGTAAAGCCTGCTTCATATAGTTCATATCTGATAGATCGGGAGTACTTCCATCTGTGAAGTTGCCTTTTCCGGTTAAATCGGTTACACCCATTCTTATGCAGCCTAGTTTTTTTGCTTCCTCTATGAGTATATCTTTTTGAACTGCCCAATTCATGGATTTTATTTCAGTCTGGTATGTAATGCTTTCAATATCTTTTAATAATGTCTTAACCTCAGATGCTACAATTTCCGCTCCATATGATGCAATATTCATAAGACTGGTTTCTAAAGTATGGTGCAGGCTTTGTGAAGAACTTGAATACGATAAAAGTCCAATAGTGATAAAAGTAACCAGCATAATAAACGTTACTGCAATAGTAATTTTTTTCCCTATTTTCATATTCTTAATAAATGACATAAAATTTGCCTCCTGTATTGTAAAATTATTTATAGCATAAATATCTTTACGAATTTATATATCGTACAAATAATTGCTAAACTAAATAGAAAGTTTCCAATTCTTTTCTAATTTTTTCATTGCTACTTATTCTCATAGCTTTAAGACTCAAATTTCCTATTGGATAATCTCTTATATTTATTTATAAATTTTCTTGAGTTGTTTAATATGTCCGTCTATAATTTAAATTGGGAAATATAGTGCATGGGTTAAAATTCAGATGAATGGTGAGAGCGATTATGGAAAAAATTATTAAAATTATTGAAAACGAAGGCCCTTTAACAGGAAAGGAATTGAGGGAAAAAACCGGCATTGATGAATTGTCTTTGTGGCGGGCTTGTTATAAATGCGATGATATTGTTACAGAAGTATTTGGAAGAAAATATTTGAGGCTTGATAAAAAGATTGAAGGCTATGCCAGGCTTTCACCTTCAATAATGAGAGAATTTCTTACTTATACGGTAATAGGACTTCGTAAGGATGTCGCTGAAATTCATCGTAAAGCCCAGGAGCTTTATGATAGGGTAAAACTCATAAGCAAAAAAAAATATGAGCTGGCTTATAATACTGTATCAAAGGTTATTGAACCTTTGGAAGACTCTGATAATCTCAAAAAGAATGTTTGCTTTATAATCGCAGGTGATGTGGTTTATGATATGGCCCATTCTGAACTTAGGCCGGAATCATCAACAGGGAAGTTGGTTAAAGGATCAGACCTTGACATAATAATAATTTCAAGAGGCTTATCTGAAGCTCAGATGGAAGTAATTGACCTTTTGATTTATAAGGAAAAAGCCTTTCTTCTGAAAAGCCCGGAATATATGGAAGAAATCGATTATGTTATAAAAGACATATCTAAAGCATACAAACAAATGGAGTTTAATGATTTTAAGTCAATGGTAGCTTCAAAGATACTTCACGAAGGAGTTTTTCTCTACGGCAGTGACGAAATTTTCAAATCAATAAAAAATGCACTTATAGAAAAAAAAGTACATGAAAAACTCACAAATCTTGAAAAACAGGCAATTGCAAACAGTAAAGAAGCTTTCAAATATTTGCTTGAAAATAAAAATGAACCACTTGAAAAAGAGTTCACAAAATACTTTTATACAACAGAGGAATATGAAGAAATATTTTAACCTGAGAATGAAATTAGGTATTGGATTAAATAAAATATTGTATTTTAAATTGGCATATAATAAAATTGATTTTGTTAATAAATTCATATTTAAAAGTTATATAGGCTCAATATATTTTTGGACTTTGAAGGAGAATGTTTTTTATGTTAAAAGTGGAAGATTTACTTAATCTGTCGGAAACAATTGCAAAGGATATTTTTAATGGAGTTGAATATCCATGGGAAGTTTTGCCTAAAATAGGTGAATTTATAATAGAACTGGGGAAAAGTTTATCTCCTGATGAGTTTGATAAAATAGCAGAGGATGTTTGGGTATCAAAAGATGCAAAAATAGCACCAAGTGCTTTTATTAACGGGCCGGCAATAATATGTAAGGGAGCTGAAATCAGGCATTGTGCATTTATCAGAGGAAATGCCATTGTGGGAGAGAACGCAGTTGTAGGAAATTCTACTGAACTAAAAAATGTAATTCTTTTTAATAAAGTACAGGTTCCTCATTACAATTATGTAGGTGATTCAATTTTAGGCTATAAAGCTCATACAGGAGCCGGTGCAATTACATCTAATGTAAAATCAAACAAGACATTGGTCACAATATCAACGGCGGATGGCAAAATTGAAACAGGATTAAAGAAATTCGGTGCAATTATTGGGGACAATGTAGAAGTTGGGTGTAATACTGTTATGAATCCCGGCACTGTTTTAGGAAGAAATTGTATTGTTTATCCGCTATCTATGGTTAGAGGGTATGTTCCCGAAAACTCAATATATAAAAAGCAAGGAGAAGTTGTAAAAATAAATTCATAAAAGCAATGCATTATTTCTGCGAGACTTAAGCTTTAGATATTACTTATTTAGCTATTTGTCTGTCTAAATTTCTGATATCATTATAGTATACTTCATTAAATACATTATTAATCTTACATTTAGCAGAAAATGAATGTAAAAGATTAATTGTATTTAATATAAAAATTTGGAGGAAGAACTTTGGGAAGCAGCATGAAAAGAATAAGTGAAATTTTTAGTGACTATAAATCAGAGGGCAATATAGGGACAGCAATTGTAGAAGCTGCCGTCTTGAAGAAAAAAAGCAAGATAATGGAGATTAAACTCTCTTCTGATAAATATATAGATGTAAAAGAGATTGAAAGATTTAATGCATTTATTAAGAAAAGGTTTTTTTTAAATGATTCCGAAACTAGCGTAGAATATGTTTCGGGAACAAATAAAAAGCCTATTGAGATGGAATTAAGGAATATAGTACTTTCAATTTCAAACAAACACCCGGTTTTAAAAGGAATTATAAAGGATACTGAATTTGAAGTAAAAAATGATACAATAAATTTCAATTTTAATATTGCTGTGTCTGACCTTTTAAAATCTATGGGATGTGATAAAAAAATCAGTAGGGCTATAAAAAGCCTGTATGGCACGGAATATAAAATAAATTTTGTTGATAAAGTAAGCAGTGAAGAACTAAAAAAGGTTAAAGAGGATATGCATGAGAAGGACATGCTTTTAAAGGAACAGGAAAATGCCGCACCTAGCAATAATGAACAGCAATTACCTAAAGAGCCTTCACAAACAAATCAGGAAAAAAGCAAAGAAAACGACGAAAAGAAAGAAAACACACCTCTAATATTAGGAAGAAATGACAAAATAAAAGAGCCTGTAATTAAAATTACCGAAATTGTACCTGAAGAGGGAAGGGTAGCCATATCAGGTGAAATATCAAATATTGATTCAAAGGAATTAAGAAGCGGAAAAACATTAGTTTCTTTTGACTTATATGACGGTTCTACCTCCATAACTTGTAAGGCATTCATAAAGCAGGGTGAAGAAGGAGAGGTTTTATCCAGACTCAAAAAGGCCAAGGGAGTTAAACTTGCCGGAAATGCAAGTCATAGTACATTTTCCGGAGAGATTGAGTTTATTGCCAATACCATAATAGAAACCGACGGTTTAAAGAAGGCTAAGAGAGAGGATAATGCTAAGGTTAAGAGAGTAGAACTGCACATGCATACACAGATGAGTCAAATGGACGGTATGGCAAGTGCGAGCAGTTTAATTAAAAGGGCAATGAGTTGGGGAATGAAATCAATTGCTATCACTGACCATGGAGTGGTGCAATCCTTTCCTGAAGCACATAAACTTTTAGGAAGGAATAATCCCGATATGAAGGTTATATACGGGGTAGAGGCCTATTTGGCACCGGATAAAAAGCCTTGTGTTACAAACCCTAAAGGACAGAGCATAGATGATACATATTGTGTACTTGACCTTGAGACTACCGGTTTTTCACCAAAAACAGAAAAAATAACCGAAATAGGTATCATGAAGCTTAAGGATGGAAAGGTAATTGATGAATTCAGTTGCTTTGTTAATCCGGAAAAGCCTATACCTGCTAGGGTCGTAGAGGTTACCGGTATAACCGATTACATGGTTCAGGATGCAGAAACGATAGATAAGATTTTTCCAAAAATTTTGGAATTTATTAAAGGAAGCATTTTGGTAGCTCATAATGCTGATTTTGACATTGGATTCTTGAAGTATAATGCCAATGTTTTGGGCTATGATTTCGATTTTACATATGTGGATACTTTATCCTTAGCCAGAGACCTGTTTCCTGATTATAAAACATATAAATTAGGAAGAATTGCAAAGAACCTGGGTATAAAGGTTGAGGTTGCTCACAGAGCTTTAGATGATGTGGATACTACCGTTAAGGTATTTAATGTAATGCTTGAGAAACTGAAGGAAAGAGGAGTTAAAACTCTTGAAGATATAGATGCATATAGCTCTGACGAAAAATCAAAGAAAGATGAGTATAAAAAAGTTAAAACATATCATGCTATAATTCTCGCAAAGGATTATGTGGGATTGAAGAATTTGTATAGGTTGGTATCTTTTTCTCATTTGGATTACTTTTATAAAAAACCGCGAATATTAAAGAGCCTGTACAAAAAATATTCGGAAGGTCTAATTTTGGGAAGTGCCTGCAGTGAAGGTGAGCTTTATCAGGCAATATTGCTTGGAAAATCAGATGAAGAAATTGAATCTATTGCCCAGGATTATGATTATCTGGAAATCCAGCCCATAGATAATAATGAGTATTTGGTAAGAAAAGAAGAGGTTCCTGACAAGGAATACCTAAAGGAAATCAACAGAAAAATTGTGGCTCTCGGTGAAAAATTAAACAAGCCTGTAGTAGCTACCGGTGATGTTCACTTTTTAGATCCTGAAGACGAGATATACAGACGCATAATTGAGGCTTGTCAGGGCTATGAGGATGCAGATAAACAGGCTCCATTATATTTAAGAACTACAGAAGAAATGCTGGAAGAGTTTTCTTATTTGGGAGAAGAAAAGGCCTATGAGGTAGTAGTTACAAACACCAATAAGATAGCTGATATGTGCGAGCAGATAAGCCCTATTTCCCCTGAGAAATGTCCTCCGCATATTGAGGGCTGCGAGCAGACTATAAAGGATATTACATATGGGAAAGCTCATGAGCTGTATGGAGATCCGTTGCCTGAAATTGTTCAGGTAAGGCTTGATAGGGAACTGGATTCTATCATAAAAAATGGATTCTCGGTTATGTATATAATCGCACAAAAACTGGTGTGGAAATCAAATGAGGATGGCTATCTGGTTGGTTCAAGAGGTTCTGTCGGGTCTTCAGTAGTAGCATATATGACCGGTATTACGGAAGTAAATGCATTGCCGCCCCATTATAGATGCCCAAACTGCAAATATTCCGACTTCACGGATTACGGTTATAAAAACGGTTTCGACTTACCGGACAAGCCTTGCCCGGTTTGCGGAGAGAAGCTTGCCAAGGATGGAATAGATATACCTTTTGAAACATTTTTAGGTTTTGATGGAGATAAAGAGCCTGATATAGACTTGAACTTTTCAGGAGAATATCAGGCAAGAGCCCATAAATATACGGAAGTAATATTTGGAAAGGGTACAACTTTTAAAGCCGGTACCGTAGGTACTGTTGCGGATAAAACAGCCTATGGCTTTGTTAAGAAGTATTTTGAGGAACGAAATATCCATGTGAATAGGGCTGAAATCGAGAGAATTGCAAAAGGCTGTACGGGCATAAAAAGAACAACAGGACAGCACCCGGGAGGAATTATAGTTGTGCCTAAAGGGAGAGAAATATATGAGTTCTGCCCGGTGCAGCATCCCGCAGATGATCCCGATTCAGATATTATTACAACACATTTTGACTATCACTCGATAGACCAGAATCTACTAAAACTTGATATACTTGGGCATGATGATCCGACAATGATAAGGATGCTTCAGGATATTACCGGTGTGGATCCTAAAACAATACCTATGGATGATAAGAAGACCATGTCATTATTTTCATCTACGGAGGCTTTGGGTGTAACTCCCGAACAGATAAATTCCAAGGTAGGAACTTTTGGAGTTCCTGAGTTTGGTACCAAGTTTGTAAGAGGAATGCTTTTAGATACATTACCCAAGCAATTTGCAGACCTTATTTGCATATCGGGTCTTTCTCACGGTACCGATGTGTGGCTGGGAAATGCCAAGGACTTGATTGATTCCGGTACAGTTACATTAAGTGAGGCAGTGTGTACGAGAGATGATATTATGGTTTACCTCATGAAAAAAGGATTACCGCCAAGTGCTGCCTTCAAAATAATGGAAACTGTTCGAAAAGGAAAGGCATTGAAGGATCCAAAGTGGCCTGAATATGAGAAGTTAATGAGAGAGCATGAAGTTCCTGAATGGTATATAGAATCCTGTAAAAAAATTAAGTATATGTTCCCTAAGGCTCATGCTGCAGCTTATATTATGATGGCATTCAGAATAGCCTGGTTTAAGGTGCATATACCTTTAGCTTATTATGCTGCGTATTTTTCCATTAGAGCAAAAGCCTTTGATGCGGAGTTTATGATAAATGGAAAAGAAGTTGTTAAGCAGAAGATGAAGGAAATTGAAATGCAGGGTAATCAGGCTTCCAATAAGGACAAGGACATGTACGAAGATTTGGAATTGGTTTTGGAAATGTACGAAAGAGGCTTTAAATTTCTTCCAATTGATTTGTATAAATCCCATGCTACCAATTTTCTTATAGAGGACGGCAGTTTAAGACCGCCTTTAAACAGCATATCGGGTATGGGAAATGTTGCGGCAGAAGGAATATATACGGCTGCCAAAGAAGGGGGACCTTTCATTTCTGTAGATGATTTAAAGATACGTGCTAAGATAGGTAATTCTACAATAGAATCGCTTGAGAAGTTTGGATGCTTGAAAGGCATACCAAAAAGTAACCAATTGAGTTTCTTTGATATGATGTAGATGTGTTGCAATTATTGTAAAATATTATAGATTGTTGCAATGTGTTGTGAATCATTGTAATGGGTAAATTATAAAACAAATGCGGGCCCTAGTGGACCCGCATTGCAATTTAATATATTAAAATCGATTATTATATTTATACTATATACCTGTAGCCAAGGTATACTCATAATTCCTTTGAATATAACGTATTTGAGGGGATTTACAAAGCTCGTAAACTTTTCCTTTTTCTATTTGAAGCAGAGCACCCTGGAAAGATCCAAAATCCCACACATAATTTAACCTCCCCTTAAAAAAGTATTTTTTTATTTAAATTATATAACAAGTAACATAATTTTTGTATATTTTTTACTAAAAAACGAAAAAGATGTGAAATGCTATTTAGAAAGCGAATAACCGAATTTTGAAGAAAATCTGATGAGTTCAAACTTTACATCCGCATAAAAAGGAGTACCAAATCAGCATAAAACACAATTTGGTACTCCTCTTTTTAATTGGCGGAGAGAGTGGGATTCGAACCCACGGAACGCTTGCACGTTCTCCTGATTTCGAGTCAGGTGCCTTCGACCAGCTCAACCATCTCTCCATAGCATAAAGTTAAATCGTACATTATTATATGTTACAATATCACCCATGCTATGTCAATATAGTAAATTATGTTTGTTGAGACTTTCCTATGTGTCGGTTCTTACATTGTCCCAATCAAAATTCATATAAGAAATTAGCCAGTTAAGAGCTCTATGACGCTCAAGAACTACTCCGCTATCCAACCCGCCGGGAGGTGATGAGTTTTTTAACCTTGCATCTACACATGCCCAGTCATATCTATATATTAAATCTGCTTGGTCCAAGATCTGGCTTGGAGGTATTAAACTTGACTTGTTTAAAAATGATTCAAAACTATGTTCGTCTTTTAAATAGCTTATTGCCTCAGATACATCACATATTTTATCAGGATAATCGAGGTCTTTTATAAATCCTAAAGCCCATAGAAACACCCATAGACACTCATATTTCCATGCAAATTGTATTATGGTGATTTCATCCGGATCGCCATTGATAAAATTTCTTTCTTCTTCTGTAAAAAAGCCCCAAGCAGAAAATCTGTCGGTTAAAGAGTCAAGAAGCTCTTTACATTCGTTTCTAGGGGTTTTATTTGCTAGATCTGCTGCATATGTAGATATAATAGCTAACGCAATTGCTCTTTTTGCCACTTCTTCTTTTGGACGTATTTGTACATCCTCATCGGATACAATTACTGGAAGACGGGTTATAAACGGTATATTTCTTTGTTTTAGAATTTCTAGTGATCTTGATTTTCTATCAAGTGCCGATTGAGTTTCCTTGATATTTGAATCCAATATATCTGTACTTGCAGTTACCCTTAATTCTTTTACATCCGACTCACCATTCAGGTTAAATATAATCTTTCCGTCCCGGTTCAACATATCGCCTGATGGGAGGAATACCATATCATCGCTGTCTAGTGTATTCAAAATTCTCCGGAAGATATCGTCATTTATATCCTTCTCACACACTATTCCTACACATGTGTTGAAAAACTGTATTTGCGTTAAAAGCATAGATTTAATTTGTTCATGTTGTGTTGAGACCCTTTGGTAAAAGCCAAACATTCCCTTTAGCATGTCCTCAAATTTTGATTTTTCAGTGTCTCTGGACATGAAGTTAAAATTGATGCTAAATCCTGAAAACAGGTTTTTATATGTAATTTTTATTTTTAGAGGGTTTTCGAATAGTTCCAGTTTTTTATCTTTAAAAGATTCTATTACATTATTAACGATTTTAGTAACATTTTTAGATGCAGAATATATAGTAACGTTTTTCATTTCCTTCTCCTTTCAATACATTTGGGGATGACTGAAGCTTAGCCTTTTCATATGGAACATTCCTAATTTACAGGTATAATAGTACCATCGCTGTTATATGACAATTCTGTATACATAACGGATCTTTTATGGTCAACTCCCGATAAAGAAGCATCATGATAGAACAAATACCACTTGCCCTTGAATTCAACGATTGAATGGTGAGTAGTCCAGCCCGTGACCGGGTTTAAAATCCTGCCCTTATATGTGAAAGGTCCTTTGGGGTTTTTGCTCATGGCATAAACTATGTAATGAGTAGTTCCTGTTGAATATGAGAGATAGTAGTTGTCATTGTATTTATGAACCCAGGCACCTTCAAAAAACCTCCTGTCCTCATCGCTTGCAAGTATGGGATTTCCATTTTCATCAACTATCGAAACCTCTTGGGGTGCTTCTTTAAAGGACAGCATGTCATCGCTCATTAAAGCTACCATTGGCCCAAGGGCAGGCTCTGAGCCTTGGGGTGCCGTTCCGTTACTGTCATATGTGCCTGTTTTCCATTTTTCCAATTGACCGCCCCATAAACCGCCGAAGTACATGTATGATTTATTGTCATCGTCGGTAAACACAGCTGGATCCATGCTGAAGCTTCCCTGAATATAGTTTTTTTCAGGGGTGAAAGGACCGATTGGACTTGTACTGGTGGCTACTCCGATTCGGAAAATGTCATCCTTGTCCTTTGCAGGAAAATACAAATAATACATATTATTCTTATACGCGGCATCCGGAGCCCACATTTGTCTTTTTGCCCATGGAACGTCTTTTAAATGAAGTGCCTGACCATTGTCGATGCAAGCTGAATTAAAATCATCAATTGAAAGTACATGGTAGTCCTCCATTGCATATTGGTCACCGTCATTATTTGGCTGTATTCCGCTGTCTATATCATGGGACGGATAAATGTAGAGCTTATCGTTAAATACATGAGCGGATGGATCGGCAAAGAAAATGTCTGTAAATAATGGCTTGTTCGGCTCAAGTGCTTTTGGTTTTTCAATATCTGGTGATTCACTGTTTTTGTCGGTATTAGCCGGCTCCTGTGTATTAGATTGAGATATGGATGCAGTGCTCTCAGGTGCCTCTGAATTGTTGCTGCAAGAGTTAAAAGAAAGCGTTAGTAATAATAGCATAAAAACCGCAACTGCCTTTTTCAAAAAATTCATTCGGAAAAGCCTCCCTTGAATTAGGTATTTTTTGACATGCTCTAAATAAGATGTGTGCTTATTAAAATCAGAATTAATGTTTTCTATATTATAGTATCATATATTTCTTAATAATTGTACCCCTATTAAAGCGAATACATGAAGGCAAAACATTATAGAAAAATAACTTAACAATAACCGTAATCAAATAAGCATATTAAGCCGAAATAATTATATATACGCGTATTTGGAGGTATACTATCATGAATAATTTCATTAAATATATTATAAAGTTGGGTTTGCTGTTTGCATGCACAGCATCAATTTTATTTTTGACTGGTATTGTAACATATGCAGATTTTATTGTAAGAGCATCGGTATCAGCGGTTAACCCTGATACTGAGATCGATTTGAACTGGGATCCGGTCAATGGAGCCAACTATTATAAGATATTCAGGAACAGCGGTAGTGGAGATGTGTTAATAAAAACTATAGATATTAACATCGACAGGTATTTTACCAGTTATTCTGATAAGGGGACTGATGAAGTCGGTCTTGTCCCTGAGACCAGTTATATTTATACTGTAAAGGCTTATTCAGACCAGGAAATGACTAATGAACTTGCATCTGCTGGCACTACCGTTACAACGGACAAGATGCTTAAGCCCAGCAATATTGTTGCAAAATATAATATAAATACAAATCAGGTTACTCTTACATGGAAAAATAACTCAAAAGCTCTTACAGGAAGCGTTATAAAAAGGATTGGCGGAACAGGAATATTGGCTACTGTCACAGGTCCCGAATCTACAATTACTTTCACTGATCCCGATCTTATTAAGGACCAGCAAAATCAATATACAGTAGTTTCAACAGATTCAAATGGCCACAGTTCAGAAGAAGGAGATGCTGTGAGCATATTTCCAATTGATCCCCCTGTTATAACTGTTTCTGTAAATAATGGAACAGCGACAATTTCATGGGGAAGCTATGAACACATATCCAATTTTGAATTACAGAGGTCTAAGTATACAACTTCATGGGAAGACTGGCAGACGCTTTCAACACAGCTTGCTGCCGGAAATACATCTATGGAGGATGTACTTCCGACAGCAGGAGTTTACAGGTATAGACTGGCAACAAAGAGCACAGGCTCATATACCGGGTACAGCAACATAACAGAATCAGTAACAAAACCTGCTGCACCTAGAAATCTGACGGCACAGTTCTCCAGTAATAGTAGTATCAGCATAAGCTGGACAAATATAGAAGGAAATGATACCCAGTTGAAGTTAGAAAAAAAGATAGGAAACGGAAGCTACTCGGAGATTGCAGTGCTTTCAAAAGATTCAACATCTTATATAGACAATTTTATTGTTGCTTCCAATGAGACATATTACTATAGAATTATTGCGTTTGATTCGGAAAACAACAAGGATGTTAGTGCCGAATGCTCTATAGCTGCTGTACTGCCCCAGGCACCCGCTTCACTTTCACTATCTCTTGAGTCCAATACGAAAATTATACTAAGCTGGATTGATAAATCAACTAATGAGACGGGATTCAGTATAGAAAGGAAGACAGGTACAGGAAGCTATGTTTTATTAGGGACTGTTGATGAGAATGTTACCTCCTTTGAGGACAATACCGTATCAAGCGATTATACTTACACCTACAGAGTATGGGCTAACAGCTATTTTGGAAATTCCACAGCCTCTTCCAATGAAGTAGCAATTACTCTGAATACGGTAAAGTCGCCTAATTCTCTTGATGCTGTGGTTGTTTCCGGCAATACAGTTAGACTTACATGGACCTATCCGGCATCGAATGCCTATACTACTGTTATAGAACGAAAGACAGGTGAAACCGGAACATGGACAAAATTATATGAAGCGGCTTCCGGAGTTCTTAGCTACAACGACAACACAGTACAGTCCAATACTCTCTATTTCTACAGAATCAAGGCAAAGCCGGGAGGGTACGTTTATTCCGCTGCGTATCCCAATAATGCAGGAATGGAGGTCTACACAGTATTTTCTACCTTGAAATTAAGCATCATTAATTCAGGCAGAATAGATCTTTCATGGACAGATAACGCAACGGGAGAGGCAGGCTTTGCTGTTGAGAGAAAGACAGGATCAGGAAGCTTTGAAAGGATAAGTGTTGTTGAACCCAATAAGACAGGTTATTCGGATTATACTGTTACAAGTGGCTATGTATATACATATAGAATTCTTCTTATGAATTCAGCAACGAATTCAACAGTTTATACAAATGAGGTTTCCGCATCGATAAATACTATAGTTAAGCCAATTTCGCTGGATGTTGATGTGATTTCGCCCTATCAGATTAATCTTGCGTGGTCCCTTTCAGCACCTGGAAGTTACAGAACTGTTATAGAGAGAAAGACCGGAAATGCCGGAACTTGGGCAGAAATTGCTGCAATCGAAGGCAGGATGAGTTATGAGGATACTGGACTTAGCAGCAATACCCAGTATTTTTACAGGATTAAGGTGTATTATTCATCTAATGTATATTCTCAAGCCTATCCAAATGATGATATTGGCATCGGCAAATATACAAAAATTGTTGCACCTTCAAATCTTACTGGAATTGCGGTTTCATCAACGCAGATCAACCTTTCCTGGTATTCCAATTCAGTGGACTCCTACTTCATTATTGAAAGAAAAACAAAGGACGGAAGCTATTCTGAAGTTGGAAAAACCGACATTAATGTTACGTCATGGTCTGACATAAATCTTATTCCCAATTTAATGTACACATACAGGATAAAGGCTAAAACTGTGTATAATGAATCCGATTATTCTACGGTAACAAGTATAATGTGTACCAATTTAGCGGCACCTACAGGACTTACAGCTTATGCTGGAGGCTCTGAGGGCATTGAATTACGCTGGGTTGATAACACATTAAATGAATCGGGATTTGAGATTTGGAGACTTGTCGACAATATGCAGTGGGAGCTTCTTGCTATAGTTGAAAGTAATACGAGAAGTTTTACCGATATGGAAATAAAAGAAGGTAAAAAATATTCATATATGGTCAGAGCATTTCTTGGAGATGATGGGATCTATTCCCCGTATTCCTCCGTGGTATCAGTTGTAGCTACCATACCTGCACCTCCAGACAACTTGACATATTCGGCTGTAAATGCCAATTCCGTCAAACTGACATGGAGGGACAACTCAAATAATGAGGATGGATTTAAGGTGGAAAGATTGGACAATTCGACCGGAAAGTGGATTGAGATTGCTTCGCTTTCACAGAATGTTACAAACTATATAATAGACAATTTAAGCATAAGTACTTCATATACATACCGGATAAAGGCTTTTAATTCCACTAACAACAGCTATTCCTACAGTTCGGAAATAACCGTCTCTTTGAAAAGACCCGAGGTTCCATCGGATATTGTTGTTACGGTACTTTCGGCAACGGAAATCAGGATAGATTGGAGCGACAACTCTGAAAATGAAATGGGATTTGCCGTGGAAAGAAAAAAGAATGGCGGTCAGTATGTTGAAATAGCAAAGGTGCCTTCCAATACAACAAGCTATGTTGATAAAGGACTAAGTCCCAATCAGCAGTATTTCTACAGGATACGTTCTTATAACGAAAATGGCTACAGCAGCTACAGCAGTGCCAAATCCGCATTAACTAAAAGCCGTACAATATACAATGACATTGGTAATGTAAGGTGGGCAATATCTGCCATAGAAAGCCTTACCGAAAGAGGAGTAATAAAGGGAAAAGCTAAAAATATGTTTTATCCCAATGATAAAATAACTCGAGCAGAATTTGTTGCCATTTTAATCAGGATGTTTAAGCCCGATGAGGTTGTTGCAGGCTCATTTGTCGATGTAAAAGGTAGTGATTGGTTTTATAGGGAGGTTATGACTGCTAAAAATCTTGGAATTATATCGGGAGCTCCCGGTAACTATTTCTATCCCAATAAGCCCATTACCAGAGAAGATGCTGCAGTCATAATAACCAGAGCACTTATGGCACTGGGTAAACCCCTGAAAAGCAGTAAACCTGAAGTTTTAAATGTATTTAAGGATGTATCTCAGATATCGGACTATGCAGTTTTAAGCGTTGCCTCCATGTATAGTGAAAAGATTATCACAGGAAAAGAATCAAATATTCTTGCACCAAAGGATTATACTACAAGAGCGGAAGCTGCAGTGCTTTTAAGCAGGATTGCGGATCGATGAAGCTAAATAGGAAAATGAACTTTGTATTTAACAAATAAGTAAATTTATGATAGAATCTTATTGTACACATCTATCCTAAAATATGGGAAGAAGCATTTATGAATAGGAGAAAAGGCAGTTATTTTACTTGAAGGTTAATGATCTTAAATAGGAGGATTATATATTTATGAATAGGAAACAAGCATTAGAACATTTTAAATCTGGTCCTTTGAAAGAAAAGGGAATAGAAAAAATGGACCAGCTTAATGAATATTTTAAAATACATAAGAAAGAATTGGTACCTGATTTTGTAGAGTCCTTTAGGAGGATATGTGTCAAGATAGCTGAAATGCAGGCTAGGGGAGAGAAAGATAAGATAGGATACATAACATATTCGGCAATGGCAAGTAATATAGCCGAGAGAAACTATATATATGTCATTGATGCATATAATACGGAATGGTTTTATGATGAGGTAGAGTGCTGTGATAGCTATGATGTAAGCTGGGCCTTCCGGTTTTTAGATGAATTTGAAGAAGAGCTTGAGCCTCAAAGAAAGCTTTACATGGATAAGATCACAAAGGCAGATATGGAACAATTTAGATTAGAGGAATTTGGTATCTATAATGCAGTTATAAAGGATTTTATAAGGTATGCAATGCCTTATGCTGTAGAAATAGAGGAATATAAGCAAATAGAAAAGGCGGATGTATTAGAGGTCAGAGCGGGGCCCTATAAAGGTGCGAGTGAGTTAATGTACAAGGAAGACAATCGAATAAAAAACTCTTCCGAGATTAAAGTATGGCTTGAAAGTAAAGAAGGCACATATGACTATGAGATTTTAAAGGATTTGGATTTATCCAATGGTGATTATGAAGGAATAGATATTCAATATGGAGATTTAAGTAAAAGCAATATGAAAGAATGCAAACTAAAAAATGGCTCTTTTATCGGAACAAAATTTATTCAAACAATACTCACAGGTGCCGATCTGGAAGGTGCTACGCTTGACCATGCCGATTTTACAAAATCAGAATTAAAAGATGCTAATATGAAAGGCGTAAAGGGATCACGTATAAATTTCCAAGATGCTAACATGGAGAATGTTAACTTAGTGGAAGCTTTATTAATCTATAGTGATATGAGAAATGTGAACCTAAGCAATGCAGTATGTACAAAAGCAGCATTGAAAGGAGTGTGTTTTGAAGGAGCGAACCTTGAGAATTGTAATTTTGAGGGTTCAGATCTTAGACATTCCGATATGAGGGGAGCAAAGTTGAAAGGTATAAACTTAAAAAATGCAGTACTAAAAAATACCAAACTATTAAAAAGTGATCTGTCCTTTTTAGAATTAAGTGAAGAACAAAAGACAGCTATTATACTTGAAGATTAGGGGGTATAACAGTTGAAAACTTCTACAACTAATGCAAGAAGTGCTCAAGATCTTACGAAAATTTGGGAAGACCCAGTGAAAAGATTTGAATGTGTGAGAGAAGAGCGAGAAACAAGGATAGATGCATGGAAAAAGGAAATGGAAGCATTAATTAAAAGTGATAGAAATGAAAAGATAGAGCTTCAGAGAGCTTTGGATGATTTACAAATTGAAGATGAAAACGATCCTGAGGTCCAAAAACAGATAAAACAAATGATGAAGATATTCAGAAGATGAACGACATTCCCAAAAGAGAAAAAGAATATAAAGATAATGCAGCTAATGCCGAGGAATTAATGAATGATCTGTGAAATAACCTTGATGTAAAAAAGCTATCCGAGGAAACAGGGCTGAATTTGGATATAGACATGTTTAATTTTCAATCTCACCATCTTATTTCGGTAGCACCCTATTCCTTAACAATGCGTACTGCAAGGATGTTAAACCTGATTGGTTTTAATATTAATTCTGAGGCCAATTGCATAGCACTTCCATCTATCGATGCAAAAAAGTTTGCAGCAAAAAACCCCGGTAAATCTTTTGGTAAAAAAGCACCAAAAGGAAAAGAAAGTATTTCTACTGAACAAAGGGATAAAATTACTGAGACAGCAATGATGGCAACAGGTCTCCAATGGCATCTTGGGCCACATACATTTGAGCCTCCGGGAAAAGATGCTTATGAGCTTCAAATTGTAAAGGCTCTTGCTGAAATGGAAAAGCAAATGATGAAATTAGAACTGTGCGGGAAGAATTTTGCTCCGGAGGACCGAAAAAAGGAATTAGAGAAGTTGAGAAATGAAATGGAAGAAAAAATTAAGAAAATCAGAACAGATATGAATGTAAGAGAAGGGCAAGAACCAGGGGAGCGAGAGTATATATTGAATGAGCAGGCTAATAAATATATTGTTAAAATTGATGGCAAATAACAAGATTTGCAAGTTATTCCTTGGACATTACTATGGAATGATTTTGGCAAAATATAAATAATAGAAAGGGAAAAAATATTATGAAAAAATACTATGTATTGGATTCTAATCCATATGATTATGATCATATAATGAGAATTGGGATTCCGGCTGATTTTAATCTTGATAGAAGGGCCTTATATTTTGGAGAAATGCAATATATTGATCTTAGGCAGGAAGTTCTTGTACTGGTTAAAAGGAATGAAGAATTGCCTGACATTTATAACTACGACCTTCCGTTGATTTCCCATAGGATGAAAGAAGTGTTTGATGACATAGGAGTGGACAATGTTTATTATAAACCCATTCTTTTGGTGGAAAATAAGGATAGTTATTTTGAGTATTATATTCCGTTTGTGAGGGTAATTGACTGTGTTAAATGGGAAAAAAGCGAATATAGAGAGAAAACAGGCGGTCTAAAAGACATTGAAGGTGCTTTTGAAATTGATGACCAAAAGGTAGGCAATTATAAAATATTTAAGATAGAAGATGCATTGAGCGAGATTTGGGTGATAAATCAGGAATTAAAAGAAGCACTTGAAAATATGGGCATAAAAGGTGCAAAAATAGTTGAGACAACTTCTTATGAGAGATAAGGTGAATGCTATGGAATATTTTTATTTAACACAGGATAAAAATGTATCAAATATTGTTGAGCCTCAGGAAATGACAAAGGCTATTAATAAGGAGTATGTTAAAAACGGTAAATTTCAATATATGGATAAAGAACCTATGCAATTTTATGTCAAAGACAAAAGTGATAATGTCTATCCTGATTATATACAAAATCCGTTTCATTTAGTATCTGACGGGTTTAAGCAAGAGCTGGACAGGCTTCAAAAATACATATTTTTCAAGCCAATTGTTTTAGCTGACATCAAAAGAATGAAACAGGTATTGTATTGGCTTGTAATACCTGAGATAATTGACTGCCTGTCAAGTTTAAGTGAATTTGATAAGATCGGCTCAGTAAAAAAGCTTGTAATTGATGAAAAAAGAGTTGGATACTTAAAAGTATTTAAGGTAAAGGGCCTTGATGAAGACTATATAATTGTGGATTCAGATGTTCGAGAAGCACTCCTGGCTTCTAAAATGCTTGGTGTTAGTTTTGTCAAAGTTTCTTGCTCTTAGATTTTCGAAGTTCTCTAAAGAACTCTTTTAAAACAGATGAGCACTCCTTTTCCATAATACCGCTAAATACATTAACCTTGTGATTGAATTTTTCAATAGCCAATATGTCAAGAACCGAACCAACTGCCCCGGCTTTGGGATCTTTTGCACCAAAATACAGATTCCTGATGCGGGACTGAATGAGGAGTCCTGCACACATGGGGCAAGGCTCGAGGGTAACATAGAGGTCGCAATCTGTCAGCCTCCATGTGCCCAATTTTTTTGCCGCTTTTTTAATAGCAATAATTTCTGCATGCTGGGTTGGATCTTGCTTTTGCTCTCTTAAATTATGGCCTCTTGCTATTATTTTTCCATCAAAAACAATAACTGCTCCAACTGGGGTTTCAAGCTTGCTATACGCTTTAAGGGCTTCCTTATATGCCATCATCATGAATTTTTCATGAATTGCATTTTCCAAAGCAATATCTTTTTTCTTCATATATATAAATCCTCAATATATACCGATTTTGTTGCAGTAAAAGTACACTAACAATACTGTACCACATTTGTAAATCCATTACACTATGAACTTTAAACAATATTACTAAGATGAGATACTTTAAGAGGCAATCATTAATTTGAATATAAACAGAGAAATATCCTTTTAAAATACAAAAACTATAATTGACTTAGTACATGCTAGTAATTATAATGAAGTTTGGGGTTTTTAAGCTGTGGAAAAAAGCTTCATAACTTTATATCAAAATTAGCTGTGCGATTAGGTAAATATCACAATAATTAAGTCTTTGCTTGATTCTGGTAAATTTACCGACGATGGGGTTGGCAAAAAGGGATTGTCATGCGATGGGGCTGTCATAATGCTTTTGCCTGAACCGGCTATGTAAAATGTTACCGATAATTAAAGCCTATAAAATAGTATAACAATGTATAAATATTTTATTCGCTTAATGTTTGCATGGTTATTTTGTTAAACATATATTATTTTTTGTCATAAATTTGAAAGGAGTGGATGCAGTGGAACTTCAACTGCTTGCTGTGGCAATATTATTACCTGCCGTCAGCGCCATGCTATGTTATATTTTTCGGAAGGCGTCAATTAGAAATGTAATAGTAGTTGTTACTGCCTTAATTATGTTTGCTGTTGCAGGGGGATTTGTCAAATTATTGTTTGATAATGGTGGAAGGATAACAATTGAACTGCATAATGCTGCGGCAATGACTGCCGAGCTGGCTATAAAACTGCTTGATTTATTTCTTTTCATTTACTTGATGTTTATTGGTGTTAAGCTAAAAAAGCCCTTAATTGTTGGACTAACATTTCTACAGCTTATTCCTGTTCTTATTTTTGAGTTTGTTGTGCGTCCAAATGAACTTGAGAGGGCATTTGTTATTGATTATCTTTCACTTATAATGATATTGCTGGTATCCATAATAGGACCTATTATTACTATATTTGCCATAGGTTATATGAAGGAACACGAACATCATTTGAATCTTAAGAAATCAAGACAACCAAGATTTTTTGTAATACTTTTTATATTCCTTGGAGCCATGAATGGCCTTGTAATGACAAACAATATCATGTGGCTTTACTTTTTCTGGGAGGTAACGACCCTTTGTTCATTTTTACTTATATCACATGATAATAACGAACAGTCAATTAAGAATGCAACACGAGCACTGCTAATAAATATGGCTGGCGGAGTTGCATTTATTTTTGGAATAATTGTAATATACCAAGTGAAAAAAACCCTTGCGATTGATGAAATTGCAACTGTTGAGTCATTGGCTGACATTGGAACCTTACTTCCATTAGGACTTGGACTTTTGTGTCTGGCAGGTTTTACAAAATCAGCACAATTTCCGTTCCAGAGCTGGCTTTTAGGAGCTATGGTTGCTCCAACACCGGTATCTGCAATGCTGCACTCCAGTACAATGGTTAAAGCCGGAGTTTATTTGATAGTAAGGTTGGCACCTGCTTATTACGGTACAAATCTGGCAAAGGTATTGGCTGTTGTAGGAGGATTTACATTTGTTGCAGGATCTGCCATCGCCATAAGCCAGAGTAACGGTAAAAGAGTTCTTGCATATTCAACTATTGCCAATCTAGGGCTTATAGTTTGCTGTGCCGGACTTGGCAATCCGGTAGCTTTAGGTGCTGCAATGCTTCTAATAATATTCCATGCCGTATCTAAAGGTTTGCTGTTCCTCTGCATAGGTACTATTGAGCAGGGTATAGGAAGCAGAGATATAGAGGACATGCAGGGGCTTATGAAGCTCATGCCGTTTACTGCTGTTATTACTGTTATAGGTATGATATCCATGCTGCTGCCTCCCTTTGGAGTGCTTGTATCAAAGTGGCTGACAATAGAAGCTTCAGTTGATAAATCACCGATTGTATTGATCCTTGTGGTTTTTGGAAGTGCTTTTACAGTAGTATTTTGGGCAAAATGGATAGGAATAGTTCTCACAATGTCATATAAGACAAAGTTGTACGGTGAAAAATTGGCGCTTTCTGTAAGGAGTGCACTGTCCGTTCTTTTTGTGGGAGTGTTGGCATGCAGCATAGGAATAGCTCCTATTTACAATAATCTAATTCTGCCACAGCTTGTAAACTTCCATATAGGAGGCAACTATATATTGGGTATTGATGGCGGATTATGGTTAAATGGAGGATCTATCGGAGGTTTCGGAATTGTATATTTCTTTATTGTAGTGCTTCTTGTCATGTTCCTCGTGCCTATATTTATGAGAAGAGCAAAGCCTGAAACCATGAAAACCCCTTACCTTTGCGGTGAAAACACGACTGATACAAGAGGTATCGACTTTATGAGCCCTGGAGATAAAATTGATCAGGTTATTGTTCATAACTACTATTTAAGTGGTTTGTTCGGTGAAAAGAATCTAACATTATGGTTCAATCTTGTTGCAGGAGCTATTATTTTGATTATGTTCGGGGTGGTAATTTAAAATGAGTGAAACATTTACTATACAAAATATTATAGCGATTATAGTGGCCTTAATTGGGGCACCAATAATTGGCGGTTTACTAACAGGTATAGACAGAAAAATTAGTGCCAGAATGCAGAATAGGTACGGTCCGCCTTTGCTGCAGCCTTTTTATGACTTTTTCAAGCTCATAGGAAAAGAGAGGATAACTGTTAACCAGACTCAGATGGTTTATGTTCTCGGGCACCTGTTCTTTTCCATAGTATGTATCATAATGCTGGTATTAAAGCAGGATCTTCTCATGATTATGTTTGTACTTGCTTTTTCAAGCGTGTCCCTTATTATGGGTGCAATGAGCGTTCGTTCTCCTTACAGTAAGATCGGGGCACAGAGGGAGCTAATGCAAATGATGGCTTATGAACCTGTACTGCTTCTTATGGTTGTCGGTATATATCTTACAAATAAGAGTTTTATGATATCCAATATATTGGAAAATGATAAGCCTTTATTATTTAATTTGCCCCTTGTTTTTCTGGCATTTTTATACGTTCTGACAATAAAGCTAAGAAAGTCGCCATTTGACTTTTCTACCTCGCATCACGGTCATCAGGAACTTATAAAGGGTCTTACAACAGAATTTTCAGGACCTCAATTGGCAATAATAGAATTGGCACATTGGTATGATTTAGTATTGCTGCTTTCATTAATTGCTCTGTTTTTTGCGAAGCCTTTATGGGTAGGTATAATTATAGCACTTGTGAGCTTTTTCCTTGAGATGCTTATAGATAATGTCAGTGCAAGGCTTACATGGAGATTTATGATCAAGCTTACAGGAATCGTAGGAGTAGGTGCGGCAATGACAAACATTATATGGCTTTATTTAAAATAAAAGAAAGTATCCATTAGAGGAGTGGAATGATGGGAATAATAGAAAAATCGCGTAAAAAATCACCTTGGATTATTCATTACGATTGCACAAGCTGCAACGGATGTGATATAGAGACACTTGCGTGCCTTACACCGCTGTACGATGTTGAACGTTTTGGGATAGTTAATGTGGGCAATCCAAAGCATGCTGATGTTCTTGTTGTTACAGGGTCTGTCAATAAAAGGAATGTTCGTGTTTTAAGAAATATATATGATCAGATGCCTGACCCCAAGGCTGTAGTAGCTGTAGGTGCATGTGCGTGTACAGGCGGGCTTTTTAAGGAATGCTATAACATTATAGGCGGGGTAGAGAACGTTTTGCCTGTTGATGTTTATGTGCCTGGATGTTGTCCAAGACCGGAAGCAATAATGGATGGCATTGTTATGGCGCTGGAAAAAATAAATGAAAAAGCGAAGAAATAAATAGGCCTTTGGAGGATTTTATGATTGAAAATGCTTTTGATATATCAAAAGAGCTTCTTCATGTAGAAGTGGAGGACTCTAAAATTAATGGTTACAGATTTGTAACCGCTACCTGTGTTGATTTGGGTGATGGGACGTTTGATGTTATTTACCATTTCGACAAGGATTTGGAATTGAAAAATTTAAGGGTAAATGTAAAAAAGGAAGACGAGCTTCCCAGTATATCAAACATTTATTTTTCTGCAATTCTTGTGGAAAATGAAATGAAAGAGTTGTTTGGATTAAACATTAAGAATATAGCAATTGACTATGGCGGACATATGCTTCTTTCAGATGAAGAGCTTGATGCGCCAATGGCCAAGCAGCAGATTGTAATAGAGCAGAGGAAGGGGGATAAATAAAATGGGTAAATCAGGAAAACAAAACAAATCGGCTAAAACAGTAATTCCCTTTGGACCTCAGCATCCTGTTCTTCCGGAGCCGCTTCATTTAAAGCTGGTTATGGAGGATGAAATAATAGTAGAGGCTATTCCGGCTATAGGATATGTTCATAGAGGGCTTGAAAAGCTTACTGAGATAAAAGAATTTACACAGAATGTTTTTATTGTGGAAAGAATATGCGGAATTTGCAGCGTTATGCATGCCCAAGCTTATTGTCAGGGGATAGAAACCCTTATGAATATTCAAATACCTGACAGGGCTAAGTATTTGCGTGTTATTTGGGCAGAGCTTCACAGAATTCACAGCCATCTCTTGTGGCTTGGACTTTTGGCTGATGCTTTTGGTTTTGAAAGCCTTTTCATGCAGGTTTGGAGAAACAGGGAAAAGGTTATGGATATTATGGAAGAGACTGCTGGAGGCAGAGTTATAATATCTGTTAATACTATTGGAGGCACCAGAAGAGATATGTCTCCTGAGGCATTAAGAAAAGTAGCTGTTATTGCAGATGAAATAAAAGAAGATATGAAGCAGCTTGAAAAGGTTTTTATGGCCGATTATACGGTAAAACACAGGCTTGTTGGAGTCGGTGTGTTAGAGCCTGATCTTGCTTATGAATTTGGTGCAGTAGGGCCTATGGCAAGAGCGAGCGGAATAAAGCAGGATTTAAGAACTACAGGCTATGCTGCCTATGGAGAATTGGATTTTGAGCCTGTTATTGAGACAGGATGCGACAGTTATGCGAGAACAATGGTTAGGCTAAGAGAGGTTTATCAGTCTGTGGACCTTATTAAGCAGGCAATTGATAAAATACCTGACGGTGAAATAAGTGTTCCTGTAAAAGGTATGCCAAATGGAGAGGTTATTTCGAGAGTTGAGCAGCCAAGAGGAGAAGTTTTGTATTACCTTAAGGCTAACGGCACAAAAAATCTCGAAAGGCTCAGGATTAGGACTCCAACATTTGCTAATATACCTACACTGCTTAAAATGCTTCCCGGAAGTGAACTTGCAGATGTTCCTATATTGATTTTGACAATAGATCCTTGCATTAGCTGTACGGAAAGGTAAGGTGTAAAACATGTTTGATATGATAGGCAGTATATTTAGAAATCTAAGCTCAAAACCTGCTACAAGAAAATATCCTTTTGAGAAAAGGCCTGCGTTTAAAAACGCAAGAGGGCAGATAAGCGGTATTGATATAGATCAGTGTATTTTCTGCGGAATATGTCAGAGGAAATGTCCGGCAGACGCGCTAAAAGTAACCAAGGCAGAAAAGTCATGGGAAATAGACCAGTTCAGATGTGTTATATGTGGTGCATGCGTTGAAGTATGTCCTAAGAAATGCATAAAAATGGATGATGAATATAAAACATCGGCATATACCAAGGAAACTTATAAAGCTGTCCAAAAAACCGCTACGGAGCCTCAGGCAGCTAAAGAGGCATGATAGGCATTCTTACGGAAGAGGTATTATTTCATGCATGAGTATGCAGTGACTAAGGGCTTGATAGCTACTGCTGTTGAAGAGGCACGAAGAGCAGGAGCCTCAAAAATTACTCTCATTAAGCTTGTAATTGGGGATTTATCCACAATAATTGATGATTCGGTGCAGATGTATTTTGATATGCTAAGCGAAGGGACAATTGCTCATGGTGCAAAGCTTGAGTTTAGAAGAGTTCCTGCCAGATTCCGCTGTAAGGACTGTGATATTGAGTTTGATAAGCCAAAGACAGGATTTGATTGTCCTAAATGCGGTAAAATGGGGGTACTGACTGACTCAGGCAAGGAGTTTTATATTGAGAGTATGGAAGTTGAGTAGGAAAATTCAGGATTCTGAATTTGGGTTATGGAAAACAGAATTTGAGATTTAGGTTTAGAGTTATATGAGTTATATTAATATTCTGAATTCTAGTCTCTGAGTTCTGTTTTCTGTTTTCTGCTAAACAATATCAATGAGAGCCATTGTAATATCATCCGATATCTTGGCAAAATCATTAATTTGTGCAAAATTCATTGCCTCTTCTATAATGCGGTTTAATGTGCTGCTTGGTTCCGATTTATCGGTGAAAAGTATATTATGGATTCTATCCTCTCCAAACTGATCGCCTTTCTTATTTTTTAATTCAATAACTCCATCGGTGCAGAAAAACAACCTGTCTCCCTTCATAAGAGACAAATCCTTTTCTTTGTAATCGGTTTTTTCAAACCAATTACTTATTGGTGTGCCGGGAATCATCAACTGTTCAAAGCGATTGGGGTCTTCCGGGTTAAATATGATCGGGCAGACATTATGACCTGCGTTTGAGTATTTTATGGTATGGTCCTTCAAGTTGATTATTGCATAAAAAACCGTTATATAGGCTTCTTGGCCAAAATTGCTGTTGTTAAAATCTTCGTATAATTTTGACAATGCCAGAGATGGAGATAATGTTTTTTTATCTATTGCTGAGCGAAGGAAAACGGTAAGCATTGAAGCCGATAATCCATGACCTGATACATCAGCGATATAAATGCCCGTATGGTCATTATCCACTTCAAATATGTCGAGAAAATCGCCGCCTAGGTCCTCACAGGGTTGATAGACAAAGGCGAACTTAAGCCTGCTATCGGGATTTGCTTTCGGCAATAGATTGCACTGAAGCTTTTTGGCTAAAGAAAGGTCATCCATTAATTTCTTGTTTTGTAGAATTACCTTTTCCTGCAGTTTCTGAAACTCTGTAATGTCTCTTAATACTTCCACTGCTGCAATAATCTCGCCATCCTTATTTTTAACAGGTGAACTCATAACCGAAAATATGCGGCCATTAATTATTTCCTGTTTGCTATGGGAATAGCCTTTAAATATGGATTCCCTTGAGATACAATTTTCACAGGGTTCATCACGTCCCAAAATCTTGTAGCAATATTCGCCGGTTTTGGAATTCTTTAGTCCCTCTGCCATAGCCTTGTTTATAAAAATTATTTTGTTTTCTTTGTCTATTACACGGACCCAGTCCATCATTCCGTTTATTATATCTTCAATCAGTCTGCGTTTTTCTTCACTCTTATCCATTTTAACCTCATATTTTTAAATATATTGTGTGAAATGTAATAGATTAATCGTATTTAATATATAATAACAAAACATTATTGCATTAGCAAATAATAATTGCATAACCAGTTATATTTTAGACAACACATTATTTGTAATACTTTATTAGATTCTGGTAATAATACTATTATTCAGTAAAAAATTATGAATATAGGGAGTATAAAATGCCGGTAGAAACAATGTTAAAACAACAGTTTGTAGACATAAAAAGCAATAAAGCACTCCAATTTTTCAGCGAAATTCTTTTAACATTTATAAAAAAAGGGCTTGATAAAGGCTATAAGTCAGTGGTATTTGTATGTATAGGAACAGACCGTTCAACGGGTGATAGCCTTGGACCTTTAGTAGGATATAAGCTGCAGAATAATTCATGCAATAATTTCTATTTTCACGGAACTCTTAAAAATCCTGTACATGCAAAAAACCTCGCAGTTACATTAAAACTTATAGAAACAAAGTACGAGAAACCGTATGTTGTGGCAATTGATGCCTGCCTTGGACAGACAGATCATGTGGGTTATATATCCATAGGTGAAGGATCAATTAAGCCTGGGGCCGGTGTAAATAAGGAGCTGCCACCTGTTGGAAATATGTTCATTACAGGTATAGTGAATTACGGCGGATTTATGGATTTTCTGGTTTTGCAGAATACAAGACTTTGTATGGTTATGGATATGGCGGATATCATCTCTGATGGAATAAAGCATGTTATGTGGAAGTTAAGATATATGATGCAAAATACTAAACAAACTTGATAATGTTCCGGTTTTATTATAAAATTTTAAATGCCATCTTTGGAGATGTAGATTCCCAACAATGATTAATAATTGGAAAGGTAGTAGAGGTTGAATGGAGAGAGATAAACTTGATGAATTAATAAATAGGATTAATCAACTTGCTAAAAAGTCTAAGACTTCAGGACTTTCGGATACGGAAAAAATAGAACAGCAAACACTTCGGAGGGAGTATATTGACGCCTTCCGAAACAATTTGAAGAAAACACTTGATTCAGTTACCGTAATAGATAAAAACGGAAACAGAAAACAATTAAGACAAAAGAAGAATAATGATCTTATTAACTAAAGAATTAATAACGTATTTAATATATGTTTAAATAATAAACTTTTTAATAAGCTGGTTTAGAGAGTTTGAAAGCTCAACCTGTTTTTTTATGACTGAATAGATTTTATCCATGTCATTAACTGATTGTGACACTGAGTTTACTATGGAAGAAGCATCCTCAGCACCTTTGCTTGAGTTTTCGGCAACATTTTGAACAGCTTGGTTAACCATTTCTAAAGTGTTGGTTATATTTTGGGTCATTGTTGCAAGCTCATTTGAGAATATTGTAATTTGTTCTGAGTCGCTATAATACTGTTCGCCAACATCTTTAAATTTTATAAATTTGGATTTTACTGAGTTTTGCATAAATTCCAATATATTGTTGCTTTCTTGTGATAGACTGGTATAAGCATCTTGCACACTTTTAATTGTAGATTTGACATTTGAAGCTGCGATTGATGCTTCTGTTGCTAATTTTCTTATTTCCTCAGAAACTACTGCGAAGCCTTTTCCCTGTTCACCCGCTCTTGCTGCCTCAATGGCGGCGTTTAAGGCTAAAAGGTTGGTCTGTTCGGCAATACCGGTTATTGTATCAGCCAGAACTTTTACTTCATCGAAAACCTTTGCTTTTTCAATTGCTTTTATTATATTTTCAGCCTTCTCTTTATATGTTCTGTCAATTTCCATATAAGTGTTATTAGCATCATTTTGAACAACATAAGCTCTTTCTTTTATGGCATTTGCATTCATATTACTTTCAAGAGCTTTTTTTGAAATGTATTGTATACTATCGCTTACTTCTTGGGTAGACGCAGAAACTTCTTGCGTAGAAGCACTTGTGTTAGTTATTCCGTAGTTTATTTCATTAACCGACTTGTCTATTGCTTCAAGCTCTTTTGACATTTCTTCCGCTGTAGTGTAGAGGGTATCACTTGATTCAATTAGGTTTTTTGCATTGTCACTTATTTTATCTATGATTTCCGTCATATTTTCCTTCATTTTTAGTGCTGCTCTTGATAGAATACCGATTTCGTCTTTTCTTTGAATATATGACTTCTTTATGCTTCCGGTAAAGTTTCCTGATGACATATTATGTATAAAATCAGTAACGGCTGATATCGGGTGTGCTATCAAACTACCTATAAATAATGCAGCAATCGATATTATAATAATAAAAATGGCTGAGAGTATCTGTAATACAATTAAAATATCTTTAACAGGCTCATTAATGTAGCTCATGGGTACACTTAAACAGAACTTCCATCCGTTTAATCCCGGTATTGATGAGTAAAAAACATATTGATCGGAGTTCTTAAAATTAAACCGAACAGATCCTTTTTCATTTGCCAAAATGCTTTTTGATGCTTCGACAAATGTATCGGGTATATTTTCACTTTTGACAGCGATGCTTTCTGTCAATATATAATCTTTATCGGAATAAGCAATAAATTTGCCGCTTTCATCAATAACATAACAGTATGAATCCTTATGAGATACTGTGTTATCTTTGATTTTGTCATAGAAATCGCTCATTTTTAAGTTTCCCGCAATAAGACCAATTACTTTCCCGTTGTCATCCTTAATTGGAACTGAAATTACAGATACCAGGTTACCTGTGGATTTTGATATTACAGGATCGGAAACGACAGAGTTACCCTCCATGACGGGTTTCCAATAAGCCCTGTCCTGCAGGTTGCCTGCATTCCTTTTAAGTACTGTATTGTAATCGCCACTGCTGTCAGCTACAAATAATATGTCATAAAAATCCTTTCTTTTTTCATACTCCTGCTTAAGGAAAGGCTCAATTTTATCCCAGTCCAGGCTTTTAACAATGGGTGTTGAGGCAAAGGCTGTAAGTTCTGCCATTCTGATTTCAAACATATCGCTTATCTCCCTGGCATAGCTTTCAGCAGATTTGATTGAACTGTTTTCAATATTTTTATAGAGCCTGTCTTTAACCAGAGAATATGTGGTTAAAATTACGGTTGAAAACACAATAATACTAAGAAGAATCAAGCTAATGAGTAGTTTCGACTTTATGTTCAAAGAGATTTTCATAAATAACCCTCACTTTTGGGTAGAGATTTTTTATTTAAAATTCTGTGTAATATATCGGTTTATTAATGTAGATAATTAATTATTTTTTTATAATTTCTTCTAAATAATTCCTTTTAACTCTTCATTATTGCAATAGATTGGGTTTACAGGTATACTATATTAAAATAAAAAAGTGTAGGGGGGTGGAATTATTAAATTATTTAAGAAGGCAATCAAAATAGCTTTTCTGTCAATTGGTATTTTTATGCTGTTGTTCAGTACGTTTCTAACTTTGATGTTTTACAGCAATATCGGCTTTTTCAGGGAGCTTAGGGAATTGTATGTTGGGACTGCTATGTCAACCTTTACACATCAATATCTTGCTACTGCTTTTATAAGTGAAGAAGAGATAAATAGAATAATGGAGAAAAACGTTGTTCCCATACAGACGGTAAAGTCTAATATAAATGAAATAAAGCTTCCGGATAACGAAAATGATGAAGAAGATGAAACATCCGTTGTACCGGATATTGAAGTTGTAGATATATCAGGTTCTACTTATAAAGGGAAAATGCTTATAGTAAAAGATCCGTCGAGGGTTAAGCTTGCTGTTACCAGCAAGTTAAACAGAATGGGTGAGAAGCTTAAGGATCTTATAGATTTGGAATTCGGTATAGGAGGTATCAACGCCAGTGGTTTTCTGGATGTGGAGGGACATGGAAATGGTGGAGTGCCTACGGGAATTGTCATAAAAGACGGCAAAATAATACATAGTGATAATTCTTCTACCTTTCCGATCATTGGGTTTAACTATGATAATATATTATTGGTTGGAAGATATAAGAGAAGTGAGATTGAGTCCTTAAACTTAAGGGATGCAGTTTCATTTACTCCATTTTTAATAGTGAATGGGGAACCCCAGATTAAAAGCGGAAACGGTGGATGGGGAATTCAGCCTAGAACAGCCATTGGTCAGACAATAGATGGAAAGGTTCTCATGCTGGTGATTGACGGAAGACAAATTTCCAGTATCGGTGCTACGCTGAAGAATGTTCAGGATATAATGTTGGAATATGGTGCATATAATGCGGCCAACCTTGATGGAGGCTCATCAACAGTTATGTACTATATGGGCGAGCTTATGAACAAACCGTGCAGTTCAGCAGGAGAAAGGTATTTGCCCAATGCGTTTATAATAAAGTGAGTTATGACGTATGTGTTAAAAAATCCCAATGATTTTTATTTTTGAATAGTATAATTTT
>DAOOVO010000028.1:0-40717 GCA_035370245.1 Pseudobacteroides sp. | reverse complement strand
CAAAGATCGATATTACCTGTTTTTAACAGGAGTTATTGCAGTGGAATCATATTTTTATTTAGAAAGAAGGACAAGCCTTATTTGTATACGGCTATTTACAGCTTTGCTGCAGCAGTTTATATTTCCTGCCTGCCTAAAGATCCACCTTTGTATTTCATGTTTCCGTATTTAAGTAAAAATGTATATAATTTGATTTTTGTAATCAGCACATTCCTTATACTATTGTTTATAATAATTTATCTTGATGCTTTATATCCAAATGTAATGAATAAAAAAATCGTATTTTCAGCACAAGCAATAACAACAATTTTCACATTATCGGCATTCTTTATCTTTCTTATTAACAAATGGAGCTATGCAGGCTTACTTGTAAGCATATATAATGTATTATTTATTATATCTTCCCTATACGTTGTCTACTTTCTGCTCAAAATTCAGAAGAAGAATAAGGATGCACTATTGGTACTGTCAGGTCTTGCAATCCTTTTTATAACCGACATAATAGACTATATTTATATGACCGACAACATATACACAAACTTAAACAAATTCGGCTGGCTCATATTCATAACCGTTTTGTCCGTGAGGCTAGCAATAAATTTCACAAAAACATTTACAAAGGTTGAGCTTCTGTCAGAAAAGCTCCTTATTCTCGACAAATTAAAGGATGATTTTCTTGTTAACACCGCCCATGAATTAAAAACTCCAATGCATGGCATAATCGGTATTGCCGAGTCCATGCTTGATCGGTCAAGTCAAATATCTTCTAAAGACATGGAAAATCTCTCTCTGATTGTTTCAAGTGCACGAAGGCTTACAGAACTGGTTAACAATATAATGGACTTTGCAAAAATGAAAAACAGCGATATTGTATTAAACATAAAGACTATCAATCTCTGGCAGATAGTAGATGTCGTTTTCGCTGTATTACGGCCTGTGGCAAAGGAAAAGGGACTTATTTTAAAAAATTCCATTAATGATGAATCAATAAATGTTTATGCAGACGAAAACAGACTGTTCCAGATTATGTACAATCTAGCAGGTAATGCATTAAAGTTTACCGAAGAAGGCACTATAACGGCAGAGGCTTCTTTAAAAGACGACTTTGTAGAAATAAGCGTTACGGATACCGGTATTGGAATCCCCGAAAATATGCTTGAAAAAATATTTATTCCATTTGAGCAGGTTGAAGGTGTTGAATCGGTTTCAAACACAGGCACCGGTCTAGGACTCAGTATAACTAAAAAGCTTGTTGAATTGCACGGCGGAACCATTTGGGTAGAATCCTGTCAAACAAAGCCAAATAATGGCACAAAAGTCACTTTTACATTAAAGCTTAGCCTGGAGAAATCAAAGAACAATCAAATTGCAAGAACTGCAAATGTTCAAACCGCTATAGAAACAGCAGCCGCCAATGAAGGAAACGGCATGGTAAAAAGCAATAAAAACAGCAATGGAAGCATTGTAAACAATACAGGTCATAAAGGAAATGAAATAAACATATTGGTTGCAGATGATGAACCTATAAACTTAAGGATACTTCAAAACATGTTCAGCAATGAAAAATACAATATCATAACTGCAACCAACGGCTTAAATGCATTAGAAGCCATTGACGGCAGCACAAAGCCTGACCTTGCCATTCTCGATGTTATGATGCCGAGAATGTCCGGCTATGATGTATGCAGAAAGCTTCGTGAAAAGTATCAAATGTATGACCTTCCCATTCTCCTTGTTACTGTTAAGAACCAACCTGCAGACATTTTGGCAGGCTTTGAAGCGGGTGCAAACGACTACCTTACCAAGCCATTTAACGACAAGGAGCTCAAGGCCAGAATTCAGAACCTTTTAGAGGTTAAAAAATCAATATCCTTAGCCGTAGCAGCTGAAATGAATTTCCTTCAGGCTCAGATAAAGCCCCACTTTTTATATAACACATTAAATGTTATCATGTCCCTCATAAGAACCGATCCTGAAAAGTCAAGGGAGCTTTTATACGAGCTCAGCAGCTTTCTTCGTGAAACATTTAAATTTAAAGGCATTGAGAAATCAATCTCTTTAAAAAAAGAGATAAGCATGGTAAAATCATACATATACATAATGTCTGCCCGCTATCCCACAAAAATACGGGCAGAATATGACATTGACGATGTAGACCAGAATGTACCGCATCTTATTATTCAACCGATTGTTGAGAATTCCATAAAGCATGGCATTCTTCCAAAAAGGGAAGGCGGTACAATATTTATGAAAGTAAAGGATATGAATGACCATATATTTGTATCGGTAGAAGATGACGGCAGCGGTATTCCGGATGAGCTCATACCTGTTTTACTTAATGAAAACACTAAAACTACAGGCATAGGCCTTGTTAACGTGAACAAAAGGCTTATAACATGCTTTGGCACCGGGCTTAATATAGAAAGTGAAATCGGTAAGGGAACGAGGATTTATTTTAGAATTCCTAAAGGAATAAGGATTTAGGACTGGAAGGGTGAAGTTAAATGGTTAAAGTGATATTAGTTGATGATGAGAGATTTGCTTTGGATGAATTGGAATTCCTTTTGAAGAGACATGACAATATCCAAATTGCCGCAAAGTTCGATGATCCCGTTGCTGCACTTGAGGAAGCCAAAAACATCAAATTTGATGCTGCATTTTTAGACATAGATATGCCGGTAATTAATGGCCTTAACGTGGCAAGAGAGCTAATAGAAGTATATCCCAATATAAAAATTATATTTGTAACTGCCTATGACGATTATGCCGTAAAAGCATTTGACCTTAATGCCATAGATTATATTTTAAAGCCTATAGAAAAAGACAGGCTTCAACGAGCTGTTGACAAGCTTTTAAGCTATAATTATAAAAGTTCCGGCACAAACAGCTCCATCATAGACAAGCTGAGCCGTATCGACCAAAACATTAAGCAGGATTTGGAAAGGTTTCCGGCTTATGATGACGATGATATAAACCTCATTAAAATATCCGATATATACTACTTTGAAGCTCAGATGGGTAAAACAGTAATTGTATCGGGTGTGGGAAAATTTAAGACAAAGGAAATGATGGATAATCTCGAATCAAAGCTTGGAGGCCTGGGTTTTTTCAGGTGTCACAGAAGTTATCTTGTCAATTTGCGTTATGTAACTAAGATATCACCAATGTTTAACAACAACTACATATTGCACCTTGAGAATGTAGTCACTGATATTCCTGTTAGCAGGCTTCGTATCAAGGACCTAAAAGCTGCATTGGGGATAGAGAGGCAGTGATTATCATAGCCCAACGATATTCTCAATATAAAAATCCTTTTTCTCAACGGAGAAAAATAATAGTACATCTTTAGTTGATTTTTCGTCTGCTTGTTCATGCAAATCGAGATTAATTACAGCGTATTTATCTTTATATTTTCCGTATTCTGCATCGAGAATAGTTCTGATGAAAATAGAGTTGTGAAATATAGTATCTCCTATACGTCAATACTTATTCCAATTATGTTAACCTGTTGTTTTTCTTTCATTCTTACATGGCATGAATCTTTTACATGGCACAAATCCTTTGTAACTTTATGTTATTCAATCAAAATATCACCATAAGCTTCCTTAATCATATATTGATAATATAAAGAAAGGAGTATTGCTATGCTTATTCATGTTGTCAGTTCCGGTGAATCTCTATGGCAGATTGCAAGCAGATACCGGGTTCCTATTGAAGCAATTATAGACGTTAACGCATTATCAAATCCCAATAAATTGTTGGTTGGTCAATCTTTGATAATTCCTACAGAAGATGTAATTCATATTGTCAGATCGGGAGAGTCTTTGTGGAGTATCGCCCAAACATACGGAACTACTGTTCAATCAATTATACAAAACAACTCGATTACCAATCCTGCAAGTATATATCCGGGTCAAAGACTATATATTCCTGCTCGCAGGCATATTGTCCAACCGGGAGAAACATTGTACGGAATAGCTCAAAGGTATGGCGTATCACTGCAAAGTTTGCTGAAAGTAAATAGAATTGAAAACCCAAATCTTGTGTATCCCGGTACCGTATTGTTTATCCCGCAAAAGCCGAGGCCCTTAATATCGGTCAACGGTTATATCTATATTTTAGGAGAAGCTGCCCGTTCTATTGTCAGGGAAGTTGGCCAACAGCTGACTTATATAAGCCCATTTGCATATTTGATTAAAGAAGACGGAACATTGCAGCCTATCGTCGATGAACCGGCAATTCAGGCCGGGTATGCTGAAAATGCCGTGCCTATGATGTCCGTCACTAACTTTACTTCAACCAGTGCAGGAGGAAATCTCGCAAAGGTTGTATTAAACAGCACTCAATTGACGGATCGTTTGCTGGCAAATACACTTAACATTATGAGAGAAAAAGGATACCAGGGCTTGAATGTTGATTTCGAAAATGTTCTTCCTGAAGATCGTGAAGCTTATAACCGTTTCCTCCAACGTGCGGTGGATTTCTTTCATCCGAGAGGATTTTTTGTATCCACAGCAGTTGCACCGAAAGTAAGTGCTGAACAAACAGGAACCCTTTACACAGCTCATGATTACAGTGCACACGGCAGAATTGTGGATTTTGTCATATTAATGACATATGAATGGGGATATAGAAAAGGTCCGCCCCAGGCAATATCACCGTTAAATCAAATAAGACGTGTCCTTGATTATGCCGTTAGAGTCATACCAAGAAATAAGATTTATTTTGGTTTCCAAATATATGCAAGAGATTGGCGTCTACCCTTTGTTCAAGGACAGGAAGCCGAGACATTCAGTGTTCAGGAAGCAATTGACAGAGCTGTAAGATATGGTGCTACCATTCAATATGACACTGTTGCCCAATCACCCTTTTATAGATACACCGATGAGCAGGGTATCAGGCATGAAGTTTGGTTTGAGGATGCAAGAAGTGCTCAGGCTAAATTTGATACGGTTAAGGAATATAATCTTGCAGGAATCAGTTACTGGGCATTAGGCTATCCTTTCAAGCAAAACTGGGTATTGCTTGATGATAACTTTACAATCAGAAAATTAATATGATGAAAAAGACAAAACCCCGAAGCTTTATATCGGGATTTTGTCTTTTTTACTTCCACATCCTTATTCTATATCCTTATTTTTGCAATATTTATTCTTTCATTATCTATTTTCTTACACCATTTATTCCTGAGGCATTTGCTCCTGTATCATTTTTGCCATGGCTTCGGCGACTATTTTGTTCCCTTTACTGTTTACATGGCATGCATCTATAAATATATTGTCTTTTTTGTTCAAAAACAGTCCTGACCAGTCATAAGCTGCAACATTCTTCTTTTTTAAATCTTCTACCGATTTTTTCATTACCGCATAGCCTTCATCACAAGCTATAAAGAATTTTGGCATATATTTGCTTGCCCATTTTCTCACTCTTTTGACATCCTCAAAGCTATCGGGATAATCCCCGTAAACTCCTACCGGTTGAACAATGCAATAGTACTTAAAACCGTATTGAAGAGAAAGCTCATGCATTTTCAGATTGTTATCGGTAAATACTTGTCCTGTCCTTACAGCAAGCTCTCTGACTTTGGAAATGTCATTCAAATGCTCCTGTACTTTTCTAATATTGTCGTTATTTTTATCGGCCTCAAGCCTTATGCGTTCGTATATGTTGGTCGGTGTTATTTTTTTTATAAGCTCTTTAACTTTGTTACGGCTCTCATAATCAAACATTACCCCTTCAGGCTCATTGAAGTAAATCCCGTTAACTATGTCGTTATAAGCGTGATACCCGATAACGATATCGGGCCTTAATCCTGCTTTGAGTTCAAATTCAAGTCTTTCAAGCTCCTGACTTGTATTGGCCGAGTCCACACCTGCATTAATCACAAAATACTTATTTTTTCCAGAAGAATTCAATATTTCCGAAAGCTGGCTGCTTATTGTCAAATCATCGGGAACATCATTACAATACATGGTCGAACCGCCTAACATCAGCACCTTAATAACATCCTTGTCATAATAGCTGTATTTGTTTATGGTCCGTCTTACGACATTTTTAGAACCAAAATCCGCCGGCTCCGCATTTATGTACTTTCCAAAAAATTCCTCTTTCAATATAAGCCTTGTCCCTTCAGGTGTCTTCCACTCTCCCGGTTTCATTGCTGCATATTTTTCCAACAAAAACTCTTCAGAGTAAAAAGGCTCCGTTTCATATGCTGCTTTAGCCGTTATCTCAAGTTCCGACTCCCATGGCATTATTGGATTTATGTACCCGTATAGTGCATCTACAGCAAAGAATAGTACATACGACACTAAAATTATTATTACAGTTGTCCTTAAATAATATATGATCTTTTTATAATGCTTTTCAATTTTTCCGCTTAGCAAAATAATTAATAATCCCAACAATAATACAAATATATCAAATCCCCAAATAATAATTTTTCCTGTAGTATCTTCTATTGTACCATCCGATGTAAACATCTTCGCTATTGTATATTCGTTTAATATCAGCACTGAAAATATTAAAACAATCCCTAATACTTTTATATATTTCTTCATAGCTTTTCTCCTTAAAACAGTGAATATATAAATGGTGCAAGAGCAGAACCCGGAACAACAACTACAAGTACTCCAATTATTAAAAGTACAATTATTATAGGCATAAGCCAATATTTCTTTCTCATTTTCATAAATCTCCACAAATCTTTAAGTAAGTCCAACATTAAAAAGGCACCTCCATTCTTTCATCAGGCATTTTGATACTTTGCTTCCTGTATGTATTTGCTTTGGCGTTAAATTTATCATTCAAAGGCCTGTAGCCAAATAACTTCATAATAAAGCCAATGGGTGTCATAAACACAAAAAATACAATACTAAGAAGTATTGTCGTGTTTATATAACCCAAAAACATACCTATCTTCATCCACACTTTGTAGAAATTTTTTAGGGTTGACGGAATGATTAATGCCCATAAAAAGAACAAACCTGCCAATATCCATGGCCATATTGCATAAGGCTTATGTCTTAAAAATGGAATCAATATACCGAATATTAAACCTATTGCAATACTCAATGTGAACCCAAATCGCCTTAATGCCTTTACATCTATATCTTTTTTAGATTGCATCATATTCCCCCCTAATCCAACTCAAATTCTTTTTTCCAGGATTCATCCCTATCGACTTTTGGCTGCTCATCCTTGGCTAATAAAAAATTCTCCAGTACAAGATAATCCATTTCCGTACGCATAAAACATCGGTATGCATCCTCTGCAGTACATACTATGGGCTCTCCCCTGACATTGAATGATGTATTTACAATGACTCCGCATCCCGATAATTTCTCGAACTCTTTTATAAGATTGTAATATCTTGGGTTGGTTTCCTTATGAACCGTCTGTACCCTGGCAGAATAATCAACATGTGTAACAGCCGGAATTGCAGAACGAACAACATTTAGCTTATCAATGCCGAATAGCTCATCCTGCTCTTTTGTCATTTTAATCTTTATGCTTTCTTCAACGGGAGCAACCAACAGCATATACGGACTTTTATGATCAAGCTCAAAATAGTCATTGACTCTTTCATAAAGAACAGAAGGAGCAAAAGGCCTGAAGGACTCACGATACTTTATTTTGAGGTTCATCACAGACTGCATTTTGGAATTTCTGGGGTCCCCTATAATAGAACGGCTTCCTAAAGCTCTAGGTCCAAACTCCATACGACCCTGGAACCAACCTATAACTTTGCCTTCTTCAAGTATTTTCGCCAGCTTCTTGGGGTAGTGGGAGCATCCGTGTCACCAGGGGCAAAGTAAATGTTAATTAATGTAAATATCTAAGTTTTCAATAAAAAGGTAAAATACATTTGCCTAATATATATGAATTATAGCTAATTAGCAAAAATATCTATTGGTATTCTTTCATCCATATTAAGATCAAAATTTCCATAAGGGTTTATATGAGTGTAAATAAGTGGTGTTAATGCTCTAAAATCTTCAGGAGTCATAGTTTCAAGCCATTTAGGACTTCCTGACAATCTATTTAATAATATTCCTCAAAAGATCATCAAACGGTATAAACTTAGGGCAGTATCTGAAAAGCTACCAGAACTCCGGCGGCATCCTGAGCATTTAAGATATACCATACTTTCAGCCTTCTTTTGGCTCAGATGCAGGGAGATAACCGATAACCTTATTGAACTGCTTATTCAAATTATTCATAGAATTGGTGTAAGAGCTGAGAGAAAGGTAGATAAAGAATTATTAAATGATTTCAGGCGTGTAAATGGAAAGACAAACTTACTAGTTGCCGAATAGTCCTCAACTTTGTTATTTCACGGAATATACTTTCAAGACCAATTCGTCCAGGATCAGCCCTTAATTCGCTAAAAGATATTGATTCTGCATCGGAAGAATAATCAATTTCTGTTTCATCATATATAGCAAGATCATTAATAAGATTTTCCATTTTGGATATTGTTTCTTTGGATAGTTTCTGATATGTTTCCTGAAAAAATTGATTTTCATAGGTATATATTGCTGACCTTGTTATACGGTCGATACGATCTGGAGAAGGTGGTTCTAATTGTAATTCTCTAAACTTTTTATAGGCTTCTTCTTTAATATTTTCAATATCAGCCTCATGATAAAAAACAAGTTTACTGAGCCAATCAGAAACATTTTGGGTATCTTCGAGCGTTGCTTCTCTAAACCCGAAGAATTCTCTTATTTGTGCTCTATGATACTTAATTGTTCTTCCATTCCAGTCATACTCATCAATCAGAAAAGTGCCTAGATTTAATTGCTTTGATATGAACATCAAAACTTCTTTTGGTATTTCACCTTTATGAGCAGGAAATTTTGCTTCATATTGAAAATACTTAAATAAAACTGCAAAGCCAAACCTTGTTGCACCAGTCTTATTGCTTAGTTGCGACAATTCATTGGGTAAAAATGTAAAATGATCAATCAATTCATCAAGTTCCCAATGTCTCTTCAAAAAAATCACCTCAAAAATTCATAAACGAACTTATTATTCTTTTACCTTCAAGTATCTATATAATGTAGGTTTTGATACGTTTAATGTCTTACATATATCTTTAATTAATTGAATTTTTTTTATCATTAAATAGACTTCTTGCCATTAATACTTTTTTATCATCCATAGCTTTAGGTCTTCCACCTTTTTTCCCTCTGGCACGAGCTGCTGATAGTCCAGCATTGGTTCTTTCCCTGATTATTTCTCTCTCAAACTCAGCCAGTGCTCCAAATACATGAAAAATAAGTCTTCCTCCAGGTGAAGTTGTATCTATGTTCTCTCTCAAACTTTTAAATCCTATTTTTCCTTTTTCAAGCTCTCCTACAATTTCAATAAGATGCTTTAAGGAACGTCCAAGCCTGTCCAATTTCCATACAACAAGAATATCACCTTCTCGGACGTATCCAATTGCATCATTCAAACCAGTTCTTTCTGATTTAGAACCACTAGCGACATCATAAAATATTTTTTCACAACCAGCTTTAATAAGTTCATCTTTTTGTAAATCAAGATTCTGATCCTGCGTTGAAACTCTTGCATAACCTACAAGCATAAAATAATCACCTTATCAGATATTTAATAAGGTGATTGTATCAAAATTCATAAATATAATCAATTTATTTTACTTTGTTTTTGATACTTCTATTGATACGGATTTTGCTTTAATTTTGAAATTTTTATATTTATGCATTCAAGGTATCAAAAACGTTCGTTATTTTTATTCATATTTTGCTAACTATCAAACAATATTGATTAGTTTTTAAACTTGCGATTGTCATAAAAATGTTCTAATAAACTCAAAATTTCATCTGCACTATTTTTCTCAGCTAAATAATCATTTCTTAAATCGTTTAGATCTGCCAAACATCTTTTAAAATATTCTATTCTTTTTACATTTGTATTACATTCTAATTCTGATTGTAAATAACTACTAATTTGCTTAAACTTATTATCAATTTTTTCTTTTATTGTCTCAACCTTTGGTGTTGCAATTTGTGCTTCTAATTCTCCTAAGTATTTTAAATCATCTTTAAATTTTTTTCCTTCTTTTAACCTGTTATCAAGGTCTTCTTTACCTTTGGTTTCACCAGCATTTAATATTTCTTTTTGTTTTTGATCAACATTTGTCTTCAGATCAGAGTATTCAAGTTTCATATCCTCTATACTTCTTCCCTTCCCAGAAGCATTAATAATAAGAACAGAAGATATCATTATAAAAACTGAAATTCCTATAAATATATTTTTCATTTTCATAAAAATCTACTCCTTTCACTAATATTATTATACATTAATTGGTTTTAAAAATACACAATAAATTAATATCCATTTTTTATCTTATACACAAATACATAGTCACTTCCAAATCCACTCTGCTGTTTACTTTGCAAATGATCTTTTAAAGATCTGAGTACATCTCCTGAGTGTTGGGCTACTGTAATATCTAAATTTCCTCCGTAAGCTGGAAAGCCATACACAAACTGAGAATGGTATGTTTCACCATCTGAATATGCATGTTGAATGATGTCACCCTGCCAAAGGTCATAATATAATGAAGAAAAATTGGCTAATGCGGAATCCACAGTGTATACTTTATAACTATAAGCTCTATTAATTCCCACTGTAGTACTTTCGTGTACATGTCCCCAATGCTTTCTAAAAAAATGTGCTCCTTCCCATGTTGCAGAATGAGGTCTCCAGCCATTTATGTCTTCATAATTTGATATTGCAATTCTACCAATTCCTCCTTTTTCAAGGCATTGTGAAACAAAATTTGTGCAATCGGCTCCAGCATCATAATATTCAGTTATATTTCTCCTATAATACCAATTATATGCATAATCATATGCTGTTCCTCTATTATATGTAGAATTCTTGTTTGGATCACTACTTGTATAATCTCCTGCAAACACACAAAAACTTTGTAGTATGGTAATAACTATCAGTGCAATACATATTGTCTTCTTTCGCATTAGTAATTCCTCCTTTATTTATTGATTTTATAAATTAAAAACTAAAAAGCATTAAAGAATAGAAATTATCCCCCTTTCAATATTTGGCAGAAAATTTTAGGTGCATAAATAAGTATATATGATATTATATCATTATAATTTAAGGAATAATGTCAAATTTTGTAGAATAAATACAACATTTATAAACAAATAATATACCATATATTACTGTGCTAAAATTTCGGGGGTTTAGATAAAGTTTTTAATAACTCAATTAACTCAATTTAGAAACTTTGAATTGAATTAAATATACTAAAGAATAAAAATAAATTACCACCATTTAACATTTACTTTGCCCCTGGTGACACGGATGCTCCCACTACCCCTTCTTATACAACTCATCATCATCAAAAAGAATATATTTGGCCTTTACAGAATCAAGATAATCTTTTATTTCGTCCAATTTTTGAGATGGGCCCAGATACGAACCTTTCATGCTATCGTTTTCATGAGGTTTTCTGGGTTGCTTGAAGTATCTATGCCATGCATAAAGTGCTGCCCCCACCGCACCGCCGGAATCCCCGGATGCAGGCTGTATCCATATATCCTTGAAAATGCCTTCTCTCAATATTCGTCCGTTTGCAACACAGTTGAGAGCCACACCGCCTGCTAAACATAGGTTATCTGCTCCCGTTTCTTTCTTTATTGTGCGGGACAGCCTTAACATTATTTCTTCGGTAACCTGCTGTATGGATCGAGCTATATCCATTTCACGCTGTGTTAAAGTTGACTCAGGCTTTCTTGGAGGCCCGCCAAACAGTTTATGGAAAGCATTGCTTGTCATTGTAAGCCCTGTTGTATAATTGAAATATTTCATATTCAATCTGAAAGTACCGTCATCTTTAAGATCGATTAGGTTATCAAGAATTAAATCCACATATGTGTGGTTGCCGTATGGTGCAAGCCCCATTAATTTATATTCTCCTGAATTAACCTTAAAACCGGTATAATATGTAAATGCGGAATAAAGAAGACCTAATGAGTGAGGGAAATCTATTTGCCATAGAGGTGTCAAATCATTATCTTCACCCATCCATACGGATGTTGTAGCCCATTCCCCTACACCGTCAACACATAAAACGGCAGCTTTTTTAAATGGACTAGGATAAAATGCAGATGCTGCATGGGACATGTGGTGCTCGGTAAAGAGCAGCTTCGGAAGCTCGTTGACACTGCAATTACCTATAGCAGCAAGCTCCGTCTTTAAAAGTTTTTTGAGAAACAGCTTTTCTTTAAGCCATATTGGCATTGATTTAATATAGGACTTAAACCCTCGCGGAGTACATGATATGTATGTCTCAATCAATCTTTCAAACTTTAGCAAAGGCTTTTCATAATAAACTATACTATCTATATCGCCAATACTTATTCGGGCTTCGGAAAGACAATACTTTACTGCATTAACCGGAAACCTATCGTCATGCTTTTTTCTGGTAAATCTTTCTTCTTGAGCTGCCGCTATTATCTCACCGTCAATCAGCAGTGCAGCAGCACTATCATGATAATATGACGATATCCCAAGTATTTTTGGCATTATAACACCTCCCCCAACTTAAAACAAAAAAAATAAAAAATTAATGGAATTTAATTTATATCTAACATTTTATACATTCTTATCCATAATTCTCAATTAATTATAATACATTTTTTGCCTCAATTCAAGATTTGTGACAGCGTATTAATTATAATATATTAGAAATAATTGGAATAACGAGTTTATTTACAGCATTTAAATTGAGGGAGAGTTTAATCATTTTATATAAGTCACCACATTATAGTTTCTTTTAGGCACAGGCACTTTCAGGTCTGCCTTTTTATAGCCAAGAACAACTCCATGATAGGGTTCATAGCCTTCGGGAATTCCCAGCTTTTGAGCCATACCGTCAATCATGAAAGCAAAAGCGGCAAATCCAACCCAGACAGAGCCAATATTTAAGCTATGAGCTGCAAGAAGCATGTTCTGAGTTGCAGCATCGCAGTCTGATTTTGAAGATACTGCATCTTTTCGTCCCGACACAATTATAATTGTAGGTGCTTTGTATGTAATATCAAAGTCAGGATTTAGGCCTAATTTTTTAATAAAATCAACTTCAAAAGTTGCCATAACCTGTTTTGCTGCCTTGTTTATTTCCTCAATGATTTCCCGGTTTTGTATCACAGTAAAATGCCATGGCTGGCTATTATGCCCCGATGGTGCATATATACCGGCCTCAATTATCATATCCAGTTCTTCCTTCGATATCTGTGTTGGCTCATAAGCCCTAATACTTCTTCTTTCTTTTATTGCTTTTAAAACTTCGTTCATTACAAAACCTCCTCTTTTTTACAATACATAATTTATTATTCTATCATAGTTATGCAAATAACATCAATAAATCAAATTACATCATTTAACATTACGCTTAATAATTATTAAACAATACATAAAAAGGATTAAATCCTTTTTAGTTTAAAGGAGGAATATTATAAAAATTTATCCTTACTGCAAATCTTGCTTTCTTTTATGCTTTATCAATCATGTAAGTATCGTGTCTGTAGATTTTACTATAAAGTCTCCATAAGCTTCCGAGCCGTGTTCGCTGATATCAAGACCCGTATCTTCATGTTCCTTATGCACCCTAAGTCCAATAGTTGCTTTGAGAGTTTTAAAAAGAATAAATGTTGTTCCAAAAACCCATGCACCTACAGCACCTACACCTATTGCCTGAACTCCCAGCAGTTGAAATCCTCCTCCGTAGAAAAGTCCACCTTCTGTAGCAAACAGACCTACACACAGTGTACCGACGGCTCCGCAAAATCCATGAACACCTATTGCACCTACCGGATCATCCACTTTCAATACTTTTTCAATAAACTCAATGCTAAATACCACTACAAAACCGGATATTATACCTATAAATATGGAGCCAATCATGCTCACTGAAGCACAACCCGCAGTTATCCCAACAAGCCCTGCCAGAGCACCGTTTAATGTCATACTTACATCAGGTTTGCCATATCTGATCCATGTAATTACCAAAACTACAAATGCACCTGCAGCTGCTGAAAGATTTGTTGTCATTGCTATCATTCCAATACTCATATCAGTTCCTGCCAATGAACTACCCGGATTGAATCCGAACCATCCGAACCACAGGATGAATACTCCTAAAGCAGCTAATGTGATACTATGCCCGGGTATGGCATTGGGTTTTCCATCTTTATTGTACTTACCCAATCTAGGGCCAATAATTGCAGCTCCAACCAATGCAGCCCAACCTCCGACTGAATGAACAACAGTGGAACCGGCAAAATCAATAAATCCCATCTCTGAAAGCCATCCGCCTCCCCATATCCAATGACCTACTATAGGATATATAATGAGAGTAATCACCGCACTATATATTATATATGCTGAAAACTTTGTTCTTTCTGCCATTGCCCCGGATACTATTGTTGCTGCCGTAGCTGCAAACACAGTCTGGAATATCATAAACGCCTCGATGGGTATACCGAGCCCAAGATGCTCCATAGAACTGGTTCCAAAGAACCCTGATGTGCCAAATAACCCAAATTTGTCAACACCAAACATAATCCCAAACCCTACTGCGAAAAATGCAAGTGATCCTATCGCAAAATCCATTAGATTTTTCATAATTATATTGCCTGCATTCTTTGACCTTGTCAAACCGGTTTCAACCATTGCAAACCCTGCTTGCATAAAAAATACCAAAAACGCAGCTACAAGTGTCCAAACCGTATTAATAGCCATCTTTGTTGCATCGTTTATTTCTTCTTCAGCTCCGAATACCACCGTTGGTATCATAATAAGAAGAATCAAAACAATTGAAGAAATAATTCTCTTTTTCATAACAACACACCCCTCTTTAAGTTTCCAAGAAATTAAAAAAGCCAAAATTATAAGCTCTCACAGCTATAATTTTGGCGTCCTGGCCATTTGAAAGAAAAATCAACCTAGGAATGATCATTTCCTTCAGATATTTAATTCTTGAAATTATTATAACACCCTTCTTGCATTTTTGCAATATATTTTATTAAAATTATTTATGTTTTAATATATTTTTGCAATTAACCATAATCAATATTGCATTTTACGTTATGTTTCTATATAATTTCAATTCAATTTAATTCAATTCAATATAATCAATGCTCTATATAACCTCAACCACAGTAACTCCAGATTCACCCTCGCCGTACTTGCCGAGTCTGTATGAAGACACATGGGAGTTTAACTTTAAAAACTGATGAATACCGTTCCTTAAAACCCCTGTGCCTTTACCGTGAATTAATGTAACCTCTTTAAGGCCTGCAATACTCGCATCATCTAAGTATTTATCCACGGCCTCCACCGCCTCATCAAGATTCATGCCTCTTAAATCAATCTCTGGAGATATGTTTTTTGTCTTTACAATCCCTACTCTTCCCGAGTTGATCTTTTTTATTTCATTTTTTTGTTCATCAACATACCTTAGATTTGTTACATGAACATTTATTTTCATAACACCCGCCTGTACCACTGCCTGACCATCCTTGTCGGGCGGTGTTATAACGGTTCCCTTTTGATTGAGATTGACAATAACAACACTGTCACCCGGCTTTAAATTCTGCGGTGGCTTAACATATCCGTTCTTTGGAAGAATGGACTCTGCCAGTGCCTCATCTAATTTATCCACATTCCTTTTAAGCTTAAGCCTCATCTCCTCAACAGCTTTATTTCTTTCTGCCGTCTCACGTTCTCTCTCAAGCTTTCTCATTTGGTCCAATATATCCTCTGCGTCTCTTTTTGCCTGAATATATATTTTTCTGGCCTCTTCCCTGGCTTCTCTCAAAACCTTTTCCTTCTGGTCATTTAATTTTTTCACCTGATTTGCCAGATCGTTCCTAAGCTTTTCAACCTCAAGCTTTAATGATTCAGCCTGCATTTTATCCTTTTCTGCCTGGCTCCTGTTTTTCTCAATGTTCATGAGCATATCTTCAAACTTGATTTCGTCAGTAGTGAGCCTCTCTTTAGCCATTTCAATTATATCATCGCTAAGGCCAAGCCTCTTGGATATTGCAAATGCATTACTCTTTCCGGGAACACCAATGAGGAGATTGTATGTGGGCCTTAGAGTTTCAACATCAAACTCACAGCAGGCATTTTCTACGCCCTCCGTGGTTATGGCGTAAACCTTAAGCTCACTGTAATGAGTAGTAGATACCGTCACAGCTCCAATATTCCTTAAATGATCCAATATGGATATCGCAAGGGCTGCTCCTTCTGTCGGATCAGTTCCTGCACCAAGCTCGTCAAAAAGTGCAAGGGACTCATCATCAGCTTCATTAAGGATACCCACTATATTTTTCATGTGGGAAGAGAATGTACTTAAGCTTTGCTCTATACTCTGCTCATCGCCAATGTCTGCGAAAACCTTTTTAAATACACTTATTTCACTACCTTCGTTTGCAGGAATATGCAGACCTGCCTGAGCCATCAAAGTAAAAAGCCCCACTGTCTTAAGCGTAACGGTCTTACCTCCCGTATTGGGTCCTGTTACAACTAATGTCTTAAATTCCTTACCTATCCAAAAATCAATAGGCACCACAACCTTCTGATCTATCAGAGGATGCCTTCCCTTTTTTATAATAATATTTCCTTCATTATTTATTTTAGGGCTCACACACCTAAAATCCGCACTTAACTTTGCTTTTGCAAATATAAAATCCAATTCTGCAAGCATAGAAATATTTGCCTTTAATGGCTCGATTATAGTAGCTACTTCACTTGTAAGCTCCTGCAGTATCCTCTCAATTTCAAGCTGTTCTTTTATCATTAGCTGCTTAATTGCATTATTAGCTTCTACAACTGACAAAGGCTCAATAAATATTGTTGCACCACTTGCGGATGAATCATGAACCAATCCCTGAATTTCGTTTCTGTATTCCTGCTTTACAGGTATAACATACCTGTCTCCACGCATGGTTACAATGGATTCCTGCATGAATTTCTGGTACCTGGAGTTTCTTACAATGTCATTGAGCTTATCTCTTATTGAGTTTTGCTTTTCTCTTATCTGCCTTCTGATATTTGCAAGAGTAGTGCTCGCTGCATCGGAAATTTCCTCTTCGCTTATGATGGCAATATTTATTTTGTCTTCTATCCTTTTATTGATTTCAAGGGCACTAATAAGAGACGAAACGCAATTATTATCGTCTTTATCAATAATATCCCCTGCGTAGCCTTTAAGATTTCTGCAAGCTCTAAGTACATCAGCCACTTTTAACAGCTCGCCCGGTCCTAATGAAGCACCAAGTTCCACCCTTTTTAGTGAAGCCCGTATATCATGGATTGCACCTAATGGAGGACTTCCCTTTCTTAAAATATAGGTAACACCATCATCGGTTTCCTTAAGCATATCTTTTATTTTTTCGCTTTGAGTTTCGGGCTTAAGCTCTCTTACCTTATCCTTTCCTAAAGATGTAGCTGCCCTTGAAAGAAGCTTTTCTATTATCTTATCAAATTCCAATACTCTTAATGTTTTTTCGTTCATAACAAATACCTCATAAAACTTATGCCAATAAACAGTTTGTTTACATTTAAGCATGATGGATAGCAATATGTTTACATCAACGATTAAATTTGTCGATTTGTGTCTAGATTAAATGCTCTATTTACACATATCCCATTTAATTATATTATAAACTTGTAAATATTACTATATTGTAGTTTGCAATTGCTAAGATTTATATTCCTTACGAAAGGGTGACAGTTTCTGTTTATTTATATCAAGCCATCGTACAAGCACGAAGATACATTAATAAAAAATCCAATTGATATGGCTAACAAACATTATCAAAAAAATATAAATTCAAAAAGCAAACCAATGTTAAAAAAAATTAAAAAGCATCCTCAATTCGTATACACTACCCCGATGTATAACGAATTTTACATTCTCAGTAATCAATAAAAACACCGTTTCCGGTGTTTTTATTGATTATACTTTTATTCATTTATCGCTCGTCTAGACTGTTCTATCATCATATCCTTAACCTTCATAAGCCTTGTAAGATTACCTCTCTCATTCTCGTCAAGCTTCATTGTAATGTACTTTATCGTCTCTGTCAGTTGAGGAATCATTACGTATTCTAGAGCATTAACCCTTCTTCTGGTCTTTTCTATCTCCTCTGCGAGCAGCTGTGCCGATTTTTCCATTTGAGCAAGCTCCAAAATATACGGAAGAACATCCGATAGTGTTCCTATTGCACCATCTAACTCGGCAGATGTTGCTGCAAAGCCGTATGGGTATATATCGGTATCATCTGCACTTGATGTTTTGTATTCAAGTACAGGCACATCAACACTCATCACGTTTTTGGTTGATACTTCAAGGGATACACTTTGTTTTGGAATCATAAGTGCAGCCTCTAAACTTTCCGAGGACATAACCGCTCTAGCTATAAGAAAATTTCTGTGTACTGCCATAAGCATTTCCTCAACCTTTTCACGGAGTTCCTTGTTTTTTCTTACCAATTCAAGGAATTTCTTCATCAATTCGTCCCGTTTATCTTTTAAAAGCTTATGTCCTCTTCTGGCAACCATCAATCTTTTTTTAAGACGAGTGAGCTCCATTCTGGTTGGATTAACCCGCATAAGTGCCATAATAATTCTCTCCTTCTTTAAGCTTTTGGCAGGTACTTGTCAAGGTATTCATCCCTGATACGCTTAAGCTCGCTTCTAGGCAAAATAGACAAAAGCTTCCAGCCTATTTCAAGGGTTTGTTCTATGGTTCTATCCTCTTCAAAGCCTTGAGAAACATATTCCTTTTCAAAAGCATCTGCAAATTTGGCATAGAGTTTGTCAATATCCGTTAACGCAGCGTCACCTAATATTACCGCCAGCTCTTTTGCTTCCTTTCCTCTTGCATAGGCTGCAAACAGCTGATTCATTGTATCGGCATGATCCTCCCTTGTTTTGCCTTTACCGATACCCTTATCCTTAAGACGGGACAGGGATGGGAGAACATCTATAGGCGGAGTTATTCCTTTTCTGTGGAGTTCTCTTCCCAATATTATCTGTCCTTCGGTTATATAACCTGTAAGGTCGGGAATAGGATGGGTTTTATCATCTTCAGGCATTGTAAGTATGGGTATTAGGGTTATACTGCCTTCATTGCCCACCTTTCTTCCTGCTCTTTCATATAGTGTGGCAAGGTCGGTATATAGGTAACCTGGGTAGCCCCTTCTTCCCGGGACCTCTTTTCTTGCTGCCGATACTTCACGAAGTGCTTCGGCATAGTTTGTTATATCCGTAAGTATTACAAGCACATGCATATCTTTTTCAAAAGCAAGATATTCTGCAGCAGTAAGAGCCATACGAGGTGTTGCGATACGCTCAATAGCCGGGTCGTTGGCTAAGTTTATAAACAATACCGTACGGTCTATGGCACCTGTGCGTTTAAAGTCGGATATAAAGAAGTCCGCTTCTTCAAATGTTATACCTATGGCAGCAAATACAACGGCGAATTTACTGTCAGTACCGAGAACCTTTGCCTGCCTTGCTATCTGTGCAGCCAATTGTGCATGTGGAAGACCCGAGCCCGAGAATATAGGCAGCTTCTGTCCGCGAACAAGTGTATTAAGTCCGTCTATGGCAGAAACACCCGTTTGTATAAATTCCGAAGGATAGTTTCTTGCTGCAGGATTCATGGGAAGACCATTCATGTCCAGACGGTCATCAGGAATGATATTAGGACCACCGTCTACAGGCTTTCCAAGACCACTGAATACTCTTCCGAGCATATCCATCGATACCGGCAGCTCCAGTCCTCTTCCCAAAAACCTTACTTTGCTTTCTGCTACGTTTATACCGGCAGAGCTTTCAAAAAGCTGTACAAGTGCGTTGTCGCCATTTACTTCCAACACTCTGCAACGTCTTACTTCTCCGTTTGAAAGCTCGATTTCTCCAAGCTCTCCATACTTAACACCTTCAACCTGTTTTATAAGCATCAAAGGACCGGCTACTTCTGAAATAGTTCTATACTCTTTAAGCATTATTTGCCACCTCCTTTGATGTAAGTGCATCTATCTGTTCGTTAAGCTGTTTTTCTATTTCAGCAAACACTTTATCAACCTGATCTTCGGGAGTATATTTTGACCTTCCTATTCTTTCCCTTACCGGCAATTCAAAAAGATCTTTTATTGCTGCACCGGCTTCAAGTGCTTTCTTGCCTTTATAGTAGAAGCCCATAATGAGTTTTAACATCCTATGCTGCTTGCTTAAGGATGTGAATGTGTCAACTTCATGGAATGCATTCTGGTGGAGATAATCCTCACGTATTGACTTTGCAGCTTCAAGAGTAAGCCTGTCACTAGGTGAAAGAGCATCCACACCGACAAGTCTTACTATTTCTTCTAATTCCGACTCTTCCTGCAAAAGCCTCATAGCATCGGATCTTAAGCTGTTCCAATCTCGTGCTACGTTTTCGTTTATCCATGCGTCAAGTCTATCCAAATATAACGAATAGCTAAGCAGCCAGTTTATGGCCGGGAAGTGACGTTTATAAGCAAGACTTGCATCCAATCCCCAGAAAACTTTAACTATTCTAAGGGTAGCCTGAGTAACCGGTTCGGAAATATCTCCTCCTGGAGGTGAAACGGCACCGATTGCAGTTAAGGCACCTTCCCTTCCTTCTGTTCCAAGGCTTATAACCCTTCCGGCTCTTTCATAGAATTGTGAGAGCCTTGAGCCTAAGTACGCAGGATAACCTTCTTCACCGGGCATTTCTTCAAGACGTCCGGACATCTCTCTTAATGCTTCCGCCCATCTTGATGTTGAGTCCGCCATGAGAGCCACACTGTATCCCATATCCCTAAAATATTCAGCAATTGTAATTCCTGTATATATGGAAGCTTCTCTGGCAGCAACCGGCATATCGGATGTATTTGCTATAAGTACCGTTCTCTTCATCAGGGATTCACCTGTTCTTGGGTCTTTCAACTCAGGGAATTCCATGAGAACATCCGTCATTTCATTACCGCGCTCACCGCAACCAATATACACAACTATTTCCGCATCCGCCCACTTCGCTAGCTGGTGCTGTACAACGGTTTTACCGCTTCCGAAAGGCCCCGGTACGGCAGCAACTCCTCCTTTAGCCAGAGGAAAGAGAGTGTCTATAACTCTTTGTCCGGTAACTAAAGGCTCTATGGGAGCAAGCTTTTCTTTATATGCTCTTCCTTTACGCACCGGCCATTTTTGCATCATTTGAATGTCTACAATTTCACCATTGTCTTTTTTTACTTTCGCTACAGTATCTTCAACAGTAAAATCACCTGCATATATTTCAGTGATAACACCGCTTACTCCATAAGGAATCATTATTCTATGTTCTACAACAACTGTTTCCTGGACTTTTCCTATGATATCGCCGGCAATCACTTTAGTACCCTTTTCAACGGTCGGCTCAAACTTCCATTTCTTCTTTCTGTCCAGTGAAGTAACATCAATACCTCTTGTTATGTTACCTCCCACCATTTCACGGATTTTAACAAGGGGCCTTTGTATTCCGTCAAATATTGTTTCAATAAGACCGGGTCCAAGTTCGACACTTAAAGGTGCCCCGGTTGATACAACCGGTTCACCCGGACCTAAGCCGGCAGTTTCTTCATATACCTGTATAGATGCCTTATCGCCGTGCATCTCTATTATTTCGCCGATTAAGTGCTGATCACTTACTCGGACCACATCAAACATATTGCAATTTCTCATACCTTCGGCTATTACCAACGGCCCTGAGACTTTTACGATCGTTCCCTGGTTCAAACTCTATCCCTTCTTTCAACAAAGATTTTCTACCGCATATTCATTAGAAATCAACTACTCATCTCTAAATAAAATATCTGCACCGACAGCACGTTCAACGCTCTTTTTAACACCTGCCATACCGATTCCTAAAGACCCTTGATTACCGGGTATGGGTATTATGGCAGGAAACCTTCTTTCATTGTACCTGTCAATGGCTTGTACAATATCCTTTGCTATATGCTCTGTTATATAAATGACAGCATATTTTTCTTCCGCTATTCTCTCCAATATTTCCTGTGCCTCGGTAGGGGTAGTTACAGGAAATACAGACATACCGACAGCTTTAAAACCTAAAATGCTATCTTTATCACCGATAACTCCTATTTTATACATAAGCTTCTCTCAGCCTTTCCTTAATAACTTCATTAGAAATATTGTTTATCTTGCCTACCATTACAATCCGGGCATTTTTAATTTCCATTTCCTTTGCCATCAAGTATCCGACAAGGGGTTCAATACCTAATGATATATACTTTGCCTTTTTCACATAATTCAATATAAGATTGTCGGATATCTTTTCAAATTTTGTTAATGTTCCCGTATTTTTGAAACTTTCTATTCCTTCTTGCAAAAATGCACCTAATGAAGTAAACTGCAGAGCATCAACAAAGCTATCCAAAGGATTTTCCAGGTTTTGAACAAAGAACTTTATATCTATGCTGCCTTCCGGGATAAGGACCTTTTGCAGGAAATCCCAGGTCTTGTTTAGAGCCTTTACTCTTAAGAATGTTTTTATATTTGCAAGGTCTATAAATAGTGTTACAAGGTCCCGTATAAATTTACTTCCTGATTTTTGAGAAGTATCCTTCATTTGCTTATAGCTTGCTTTGTCGAGAATTATATCGATAACCTGAGGATCCGATGTTTTATTATAGGCTTCAATACACTCTTCTATTGCATTCTTCATTATAACGGGCATATTGGTAAAGTCTCTATCCCTTAGCATTGTCTTTAATCTGCCTTGCGGGATAGAACCTGAATCAACAAGTAGATTATCATTGCTTTTTTGCAAAAACTCCGACTTCAAAAGCACTTTTATGTTATGATAATCGTTAGATATCAGGAACAAATCAAAAATTTCAGGCTCCGGGGCAATTTCTTTTATAAGACTATAAACTTTTTTATTTTCGTCCCGGAGCAAATTCTCATAATCGAATATATTTACCGAATCTGAACCCGATTTGCCGTAATCGGCTTCTTGAAGAACTTTTAAAGCTTCCTCGGGGGTTTTGGCCTCAACCATCCTGTCAAGCTTTCCCTTATCTAAAAGCTTACGTTCAATAGCACGAATTCTTGAGACCGAATATGCGTATTGGGTATCATTTCTTCCGGTATCCTTTGGCAAGCAATTCCCTCCTTTCTACATTAAATTCGTAATAAATCTTAAAACAGGCTTTTAATTACTTCAGATTCTATATCTTCTCGATTCATTCTCAGTATTGATTCAAAGGAGTTGTTAATTTCTATATCACCGGATTTTAAAATAAATCCGCCGCTGATATTCCTTGTTTCCTCGGAAATCTTTAGATTTGCCGGCATTCCCCTTTGAGAAAGTCGTTTTTTTAATTCGTCCATAAAACCGCGAGACAGTTTATTCTTATCGTTTGAAGATAACAGTATTTCTTCCTGTCCGCTTTCTACAGAGTTTGAGATCATTTCAATAAGAATACTCTCGTATTCGATGTCAGAAAGGTTATTTAGCTTTTTGAGTGTCAGCTCAAATGCTTCTTCAACCACTTCCTGTTTTGCCATAAGCTTTTGCTTTCTCGCTTCAAGCTCTGCAACTGCAACAATCCTCTTTTTAACCTCTGCAGCTTCTTCCTCGGCTTTTTCGATTATTTTTTTTCTTTTAGCCTCTGCTTCCTCTGAAGCAGCTTTAATTATATTTGCAGCTTCTTCCTCAGCACGTTTAATGTTTGCTTCCGCCAAAAGACGTGCTTCTTCAATTATTTTGGTCTGTATCTTTTCTGCTCCCGACATATTTGGAACACTCCCTAATTATATTTTGATTCCCATTACCATCAATATTGAAGCAAGCAGTGCCAAAACCGCATATGTTTCAACCATAGCTGCAAACATAATACCTTTTGCCAATTCTTCAGGTCTCTTAGCTATAATACCTATACCCGCGGCAGCAGCTCTACCCTGGCAAATAGCTGATATAAGACCTACAAAAGCTATTGGAAGTGACGCTGCAAGGAAATAAAAACCCTGTTGTGTTGTAAGTTCAACATAATTTCCTCCTACTATACCTATTTTGTTTAATATAACAAAGGCTGTAAGCAAGCCATATATACCCTGTGTTCCGGGAAGAGCCTGCAAGAGCAATGCCTGGCCGAATCTTTTAGGTTCTTCGGTTACAAGACCTGCAGCAGCCTCACCAACAAGTCCAACCCCTTTTGCAGAACCTATACCTGCCAAAATTACTGCTAATGCTGCACCTGCCAATGCAAGAAAATTACCGTTAAATAAATATGATATCCAATTCATTTTAAACTGCCTCCTTGTCATTTAATGTAATATATTTTGTATTTTTTCTAAAGGGTTCATAGCGTTTGCCTCCACCCTCATAAAACTTGCCGAAAAACTCAACGTACTGAAGACGACTTGAGTGAACATATGCTCCAAGAGCATTGATGGCCAGATTGAAAGTGTGTCCTATAATAAAGACTATAACCAAAACTATTATTCCAAAAACATTCAATCCAAACATTGTGCCCAATGTATTTACAACCGATGCAATAACCCCCGTACCAAGACCTAAAGCCAAAAGTCTTGAATAGGACAGAAGATCGCTTAAATAACCGGTTACATTGTATAGGCTAAGCACACCTGACAACAGTCTCTTAATAATATTTTTATTGCTTCTGCCCTGTGTCAAGATAAGCATTACTGCACCTACTATTGCCATGTATTTACCAATCTGTGCAGGTACACCACCAACTAAAAGAAGTGCCACACCTATCAAAAGGATATACCAGGAACCGATATCAAATATGGCATCCTTAGTTTTTCCTTCTTTTATAAGCATATATGCTTTAATACCCATACCGACAAAAAGATGAACGCCTCCAAATATCATGGACCATATAAGAAGCTTCATAGGATCGTCTAAAGGATTGAACCATATTGGAGATATATTTAATTTTCCGCCAGATACAAGTGGAAGTATATCGCCAAACCATCCTCCGAACATGGAACCCCACACAACGGTAGATATTCCGCAGAAGAAAAGCAGTTTCATCATCTTTCCAATAGTTCCCTCAAGCTTATACTTCTTTATGATTATTCCGGTAACTAACGCCATTACAATACCGTAGGCAGCATCACTTACCATCATTCCAAAGAAAAAGCAATAGAAAGGTGCCATAAGAAAGTTAGGATCCACATCCTTTGAACTCGGTAAACTGTACATTTCAGTAATTGCTTCAAAGGGCTGAACCAATTTTGCATTTTTCAAGAGAATTGGGAACTCTTCATCTTTATCGGGTTCAGTTATTTCAAGAATACAATCTATCTGACTGTTTATTCTTTCTTTAAGCTTTTCACTTAGCTCAGATGGAACCCATCCTTCAAGATAAAATGTTTTACTGGTTCTTAAGAGATTGTCCAATACCTTTACTCTGTCCCTTTCTACCAGTAGGTGATCATGAAGAATCTCCAAATCGTCCTTGTATTTTGCAAATTCTGAAATTTTATTTTCTATCTCTTCATATTCCTTGTCAATTTTTGCAATATTCTTTTGTGCACGGTCTATATTGCTTTTAACTGTGCCTTCAAGTTCTTTAAAAGTAACCTTTGAAAAACCGTATTGCTTCAGCACCTTAATAACATTTTCCTCGCAAGAATTGTGATATATTACAAGGATATAATTCTGCTGGCCGTCATCGCTTATTGTCTCAATATAGCTTTCAGGAGCTTCACTTATAATATCTTCTTTAAATTTACCGAAACTTGATGCTTGAGGTATAATGCCTGTGAGTATGGTAGTAGTTAGTGTTTTTGTCTCATTTAACGGAACGGTCAACTGTTTCCATGGCTCAAGACTCAAAATAAGATTGGTATTTTTGTTCCTTTCCGATTTTAAGCATGACAGCTTGTCATTATATTTAAGAATTTCCTCAACTATGGATGACAGTTTGTCCATATTTTGTAAAACTATATTGTACTCATTTGTATTTACTGATCTTTTCAGCGAGAAAAGGCCCTTCTTTTTAGATGAAAACTTTGAAAGATAGTCAATGGTCCATTTTATTTTATTTAATTTATCGTCAAATATAGCAACCTTTTCACTATTTCCATCTCTAATCACTAAATCCTTCCATTCATCCGACGAGAGCTTTTCCGAGCTTTCGGTTATTTCTACAACACCAATGTTCATAAGAGAATCAAGAATTTTTTCCTTATCTGTTTCAAGCCCAATAAGAGAAAGTTTGCTCATTTTAACTATTGCCATTAGTTTTCACAACCTTTCTCATTATTATTTCCACTGCCTTATCAATTTTTTTGCGTGCATTATTCTTGATCTCTTCGCATTCTTTTTCTACTGCTGCCTGCATTTTTGTGATTTCATCATTTGCAATTTTTTCAGCCTTAAAAAGGATATCCTTCGCCTCTTTCTCTGCCTCCTCCATAGCCTGCTCCTGAAGTTTTATGGCTTTAGTATTGGCTTCAGAAAGTATTTGACGTGATTTTTCCAAAGACTGTTTTTGCAAGCTTTCAGCCTGCTCTTCACTATGTTTAATGGATTTAAGTATTTCTAATGACACTTGATCACCACCCTGCAAATGTATTATTTAGTCATCATTAATGCTTCCTTGTAAGCCATATCCTCCCCTAAAATATGCTGTACTATCCAATCGGCAATGAAACTTATCAACCGTACAAGGCTTTCTTTTTGGTTGGCATCTATATCTCTATTTTTTTCCTTCTCGAGCTTTTTTATGAAAAAGCGATGCTGCATCTTATGTATTTCGAGATTGGGATAGCCACATTTCTCCATAAGTTCTTCTTCAAATTTAAAATGATACTCCACATATTCATTTAGCTCATCAAAAATCTTCGAAATTTCATCATATCTGTCGTGCTCACCTGTTATGCATAATTCATCATATATTCTCCTACCTATTTCAAACAATTTTTTGTGTTGTTCATCAATAACATTGATGTTTACGCTAAATTTTTCATTCCATTCAAGAACCATATTTTTTTCCTCCCTGTTTTTATCCTGTATTATCCATTACTTCCATATCACGTATTTGTACCTAGCTGCATTTAGTTTCTGTAAAATAATTAAATTTCAGTAGTGCATAAAATCTAATATATTTATCGTCATTTTTTTGGAATCATTAACGAATTACTTTAATTTACATAAAAAAAATGATTTTACCTCATTAATAGGTAAAATCATTTTTATTTTGAATGGTTTTTATGATAAATTATTTTTTCATTTTATTTAATACTTCTAATACCGAATCTTTTAAGACTGTAGCAGCTTTGTCCTGATAGCTACCTGTTACAAGCTTGCTTAACTCGCTTTTATTTGTCATGTAACCGACTTCAACCAAAACTGCAGGCATTTTTGTCGTTCTTAAAACAGCCAAATTGGGTCTTTCTATAATGCCTTTATTTTCTGTACCTAGCTGTGAAACAAGGTTTTTTTGCACAATTGAGGCAAATTGGTAGCTATTTATTCCATTTTTACTCACTCCATTTGGATAATAGAGAGTCATGCTTCCTTTAATACTACTTGGTGACTGGGCATTATTGTGTATACTTATGAACAGATCTGCGTTGACAGAATTTGCTAGTCCGGATCTCTCATACAGTCCTACATCCTTATCAGTTGTTCTGGTCATATATGTTTTAACCCCGGCACTTTTCAACAGATTATTAAGCTTTAATGCAATTGCAAGATTGAGGTCCTTTTCATATATGCCTGATGCAATTGCTCCCGTTTGACTTCCACCATGTCCTGCATCAATAACCACCTTATAATTACTGTAATTCGTACTTTGTTCTCTATCATTTCCTCTCGATGTTTCGGATGAACCGCTTTGGCTGCCAACAATAACTTTTTTATTTGCGGCATCATATTTTACAGGATATCCAAAGTACTCAGAAATGAATCTTACCGGAAGCATAACCGTTCCATCTTTCAATACCGGTGGAACATCCATGCCAATAGCCTTATTGCCTTCATAGGCCTTATAGCCGCCGATATACATTGTCAATTTTGAACTGCCTTTTTTTACTACTATTTTTCCCTCTTTTTCATACCAATCCAGATAACCGCCCATACTCTCGACAGCACTTCTTCCGGGTACAAGTATCCTATCGCTTATAAAGAAAGGCTGCCTTGAAAGATTCACGCTTTTGCCGTTTACATAAAGCTCAATACCTTTGCTGTTGCTTGAATAAACCGTTAATGCTGCCACCAGGATAATGAATGATACTATTAATGATAATAACCTTTTCCTCATATCCCCCTCCTATTACCACAATGTATATTGCAATCACTAATTTTAGTTTACATAATACATGCGAAATAGGCAAGTGATATGGGACATGTAATTTGTGGTATGCAATGATGGAAGAGGACTTATATTTATAATTGCTTGTTGATTTTTTTTCTAATGGGAGGGAAAACCCAAAAACCTAAAACCATTCCCGTCAGGCATGCGGCTACACCGGTCATTGCCGGTATTGAACAGTTTAAAAATTCGTTAAGGGTTACATCTTTCTTGCTAAGAAAATAAAGTCTTAGTACCAGGTATGTGATAAGAAATGAAATACCTGCAAGCTGGATTATGTAATGTTGCTTTAAAAGATTTACAATACAGCATGATGTTAAAGCTACGAGAAAAATGGATAAAATATATGACATTCTTTTCACTCACTTACTTTATTAGTTTTCCTGCATAATAAATAATTGCTTTTATTATTTTAATATACTGCGATTATAATAACAATTATTTCCATAATTTTATCCCGTTATTTCCCTTAATTAAAAATTTATTTCAATCCATTATTATGTTAATTTTTATATTTAAATGTTAATTTTTATATTTTAATAATTTCTTAGTAGTATTCGGGGTAAACGATTTTTACCTTTACCTTCCTGCTTCCGAATTTCTCCATTTCATAAAATGCAGACTCTCCAAAGAAAACATCAATAATTTTGCCTTTAACCAGACTTCCTGTATCCTCTGCTACATACCAACCGTTCAAATGCTTATACTCGTTGGGGAATGTTATATGTATATTGCTGCCTAACGGTATTACTTCAGGATCGACCGCTACAGTCCTTCCTTTAACAGCTCTTTTACCGCTGAATGTAATCCCGTATTCGGGATGGGATGGGTATTTCCCACAGCTTTCATATGACAGGTCATAGGAAGTGGCAATGAACTCGTCATATACTATTCCTTTTAACGGAAGCTTGTATTCCTTTATGTCTTTTAACTTGTCGTAGCTTGATGATAAGTACTTAAAGAATGGATATTCTGTATATGGAAGAATTTGAGAGTATGATAAACCTGAATTATCATATTCTGCTAAAGTTTGAATTATGGGATTTACAATATTGTCTGTATAAATTGTATTTTCTGCTTTTGCTTTATGTTTACCGGAAACCAAAATTAAGATAAGTACACCAATGGTGACAACTTGAACTACAATGACAGCAATCAGGTGAGAAGAAGTAACTTTAAACTTCATAAAAACACCTCATTTTTAATTGTATTCACGTGCATTTTACATAGTTCTATTTCTTGATTTTATTCCGATATTTCCAATTTAGGGCATTCCGTTTCTCGAAATGCCCCATTATATTATTAATCTTGACTAACAATGTATACTGTTCTCGTTGTTTTATCCCAGCTTACTTTTGATCCGATATTTTCCGCCAAAAACCTTACGGGAACCAATGTCCTACCTCTTATAACATTTGCAGGTTCATCAAGTTTGACCACTTTACCATTAACTAAAGCCTCTTTTCCCCCTACATTTAATTTTATGATGTTATCTCCCTTTGTGCAAGTTATGCCCTTTGTTGCCTCGTCATATTCAACAGTCATACCTAATGCCTCACAAATAGCCCTTAACGGAACTAATGTCTTACCGTTTCTTATAACAGGTGACATATCAGCTTCTAAGCTCTGGCCGTCAATAATCACACTGATGTAAGAAGGAACCGTACTTACAATAGTACCCTCCTCGCCACAGGCAACGAGAATTTCGCCGCTCCAGGCAACACTTCTAAGATTCTTGAAGCTGCCAAGAGTTTCTTCAGTCCAATTTATTCCATCCTTCGATGACAAAGTTGAATTTCCAACTCTCACATTACTGTTTATCTGATTCTTTTTACTTTCCACATGTGAAGCTGTTAGATCACCTACACCAATATATTCGGTACCGTTCCAAATAATATGCTTTATTCCTTTTATAGCAGGTATGTCTTGGTTTATGTTATCTGAATCGGGAAAAATCAAAGTATCTCCCATATTGCTCTTTACTATACCATTTTTTAAATGTTCAATCCTTGACCACGTTTTTCCGTCATGTGATATGAGAATATTGCCGTCTTTGCCTTCATCAGCTACAAAGTTAACACCGTCCCAAACAATTGAGTATATGCTTCTGTATGCACCCGAGTTAAGCACATCCCATTTTATGCAATTTGAAGATGTCAATATCACACCCGACTCACCTACAGCAACAAACAATTTACCGTTCCATGCTATGCTGTACAGCTTGCTTAAAACTCCCGTATTTGACCTGGTCCACTTGACTCCGTCGGGAGATGTGATGATGTAACCTTGGGAACCTACAGCAACAAACATACTTCCTGTATAAATTACTTTATTAAAATCCTTTCCAAAATTATTGTCCTGTCTTACCCATGACTCACCGTCATATGAAGTTAATATGATTCCGGTATCACCAACTATAACAAACTTGTTTTTTCCCCAAACAACACTATTTAAATTTTTATCGATACCGTTAAGGTTAATTGATGTCCATTTTTCCAAATCATTGGATTTTAATAAAGTACCGTTATTTCCGACAATAATATACTCATTTCCGGTAAAAATTACCGACTCCAAATTGCTGGTAGTTGAATAATTAATCTTTTCCCACTTGGTTCCGTTTTCGGAACTATATATAGCACCATTATATCCAACGGCTATAAAACATTCTCCATCCCATTGTATATCATTTATTCCCTTTCCAAGCTTTAAAAGACCTGTTGATGTACCGCTGACCTCACCAGGCTTTCCTGTTGACGACTCTGCGGATACCCATGCCCAATTGGTTCCGTCCATAGAAGTTACTATATTTCCATCATCCGATGAGGCTACAAACTTTAAACCATTCCAGCAGATACTTCTTAAAGAAGCTTCCTTGCTGATTCTGACCTTGGTCCAGTTCTCACCGTCATCTGAGCTGTAAAAGCCGCCGTCATTACCTACAACAGCCAATTTGTTTTCATATGCATATATATCATTTAATGACTCATCGCTTTTTATTTCAATCTTTGACCATGTTTCACCGTCAGGAGATGAAAGTATCGTTCCGAATTTACCCACCGCATAAAATTTATCATTATGCCATACAACCTCGTTTAATGTCAGTGATGATTTTGTAGTCCAAGTGATGCCATCGGAAGAAGTTGCAACAACTCCCTCGCCCACTGCTACAAATATACCGTTTCCATATGTAATACCGTTTAACGATTCAACGGTTCCGGAATCCCTTCCAACCCATTTTATTCCACCCTTGGATGTTTTGATTCTGCCGTCCTCTCCAACAGCGACAATCATTCCTTCACCATCATGTGCAATTGCTTTTAAATTGATTTTGCCTGTTTCAAGAGATTTTTTCCACTTAATTTGGCCTTCGGCAAAAATTGCTCTCCCCATCAAAATTACAACAGCAAATACAATAATTCCAATTATTTTTTTCTTTTGCATGACAATACTTTCCTCCTGCAACCTTTTATGTATTTAGGTTTTTATTTCTTCATTTTATATCGGCAATAAACCAATGCCCCTTGATAAAATAACATCTTTGTTATTATTCCCAATATCGGCAAATTATTCATTCGGTTGTTTTATTTTCCTGTACTCCCTCGTATACATTACAAATGAAAATAAATTCGCCAAAACAGCTATAAAAACAAAAATATTGTTATATGGAATGTTGAAAAGTGTCAGTATAATAGCAACAAATAATATCACTGTGGCCATTTTTCCATACCAATTGGCTGAAACAACATAATGATCTTTTTTATATAATATCAAACTACCTGCTACCATGAATAATTCTTTTGCTATTACAACTATCAAAAATACCGGTGGTATCTTATTTTTCAATGTCAGAAGTACAAGTGCCGAAATCTGCATAGATTTGTCAGCTACCGGATCCGCTAGCTTTCCAAAAGAAGTTATCATATTGAATCTTCTTGCTATCTGACCATCAAGGATGTCTGTAATTCCGGCAAATACATAAAGAGCCACCGAAACATGATAATCTTCAATAATCATAAAATAGCAAAAAACTGGTACGACTAAAAACCTTATTATTGTTAAAACATTAGGAATATTCACCTATACACCGCCTAAACCAGATTGTATTGAATCTTATAATATTATATTCCCAAAACAGTTAAATGGGGTTAATTATAAATATAATATTAAGGTTGTCCCAGAATATTGCAAAACAAACCAAAAAGCTCAGGGGAATATTTTTTTAGATTAACCGGCTTTAAATTTTTATCAGTCCAAACATGCATTGTTTCACCAGTCGACAGTATTACAGGCATATCGCCTAATCTTACAGCTTCATAATAAAATCTAATCCTGGTGTTTGTCATTTCTTCTATTCTTGTTTTTATTACTATCTCATCCTCATAATGTGCAGGAACTTTGAACTTGCACTTTAACTCAATAAGAGGAAGCATTACACCTCTTTGTTCTATTTCTGAATATGTTATTCCTGCTTTTTTTATAAAATCTGTCCTCCCCGCTTCAAACCAAACAGCATAATTTGAATGATGGACGATACCCATTTTATCTGTTTCTGCATATCTTACAATCAAGTGCGTTTCTGTTACCATTTTATTACCCATCCTATTATTATAATAAACTATCAATTAAACCATCAATATTATAAACTATAAACTTTATAAATTATAAATTTATAAACTATTTATATTATAAACTATTTATCTGAATAAAAATATTAAACCCGTGAAAATACCTTTAAATTAACACGGGAAAGTTTTAATCCTATTAAATTACTCGTGGTAAATTATTTTAAAAACCTTTTTCAATAATTACACTGTGTGCTTCTTCAACCTCAGCTTCGGGAACAAGAACTTCAAAATAATTATCATTACTTTCATGGTTTTTACTTATTGGCCTAACCTTGACAAGTATACCATCAACAGTAAGCAATTCCTGAAGTTTATTTGCTATATCCTTGCTTTGTGCCATATACACAACAGTCCACATATAAACACGCCCCTTTTTAACTTTATTCACCAGAAATAATTTCTCCATAACGGCTAAGAATCTTTGCTTTTCCTCTAACCTTAATGGCAGATGTATTCTCAGTAAACTGGGCTATTAACACTTCTCCCTTGTCTAATTTTTCGGTATGATGAAATTTTGTATCCCTTCCTCGTGTAAGGCCGATAATGTTTACTCCACTCTCTTCAGCTTTTATCACAACATAGTCCTGAATTTTATCCTGCTCCCAATCCAAACAAATCACCTCGTCATAACTATATATTATTTTATTTTAAAAATCAATATTTTTTTCTATGTCAATGAAATTAAGGCTTTTTTATTATTCACCTACAATTTTGACATTTTCTTCTCCAAGCCTTATCTTGAGCTCGTCGAGCAGGCAGTCATTAAGGCTTACCCAATATTCCCTGTCAAGAACTTTTACCGACTTATCATCCTCATTGTACATACATACCGGCGTCATGCCATTAAAGTATTTAAACATTGATAAAATGGATTCATAATTTATATGCTCCATATTTTTATTTGTCCGGATGTAAACCTTTTTAACCTTTTTCTTTTCATTAGGATTAATTTGGTTCCTAATTGGATAAATGTCTTCACATATTATTTTAGGTTGCTCTTCTTCTTTTAAACTTATTCTTCCCTTTATTAATACAATATTTTCCTCTACCATTAGTGATGCATATTTTTCAAGTATTTTGGGAAATACGATTATCTCCATAACTCCATATAGGTCTTCTAATCCTAAAAACGCCATCATATTGTTGCTTCTGGTAGTTTTGTTCTTCCTGCTTGTAATAATTCCCCCAACCGTAACATTCATTCCATCGGTTATATTTTTATGGATTTCAAGCATTTCTCCATCAGCATTTTCAGGTTGAACAGAGTAAAGATCCGAGCTGAAAACAGTAACCTGGCTTTTTAGTTCATTTTCATACTCTAAAAGAGGATGTCCTGAGATATAAAGTCCCAACATCTCTTTTTCCATGGCCAATAAAACCTTCTGTGGATATTCTTTTATATCGGGATATTCAATATATGCCTTAACACTGTCTTTATTGACTGCTCCAAATTCGAATATGGACAGCTGCCCTTCCATATTTCTTTTTCTTGCCTGTGCTATTGCATCAAGCTGCTTATCAAAAACAGCCATAAGCTTTGAACGGTATACTCCAAACGAGTCAAAAGCCCCACTTTTAATTAAGCTTTCTATACATCTTTTATTGATATCCTTACCGTCAATCCTCTCGCAAAAATCTCTGAAATCCTTGAACATTCCGTTTTTTTCACGTTCAACTATGATGCTTTTAACTGCTCCCTCTCCCACATTTTTTACCGCTGCCAAGCCGAATCTCACCTTGCCGTTAATGACTGTGAATTTTACGTTACTTTCATTAATATCGGGCGGAAGCACTTCAATATTCATGGCCTTGCATTCCGATACATACTGAGATATCTTTTCACTGCTCCCTAAAAAGCTGTTTAGTAATGCAGCCATAAACTCTACGGGATAGTAGTATTTTAGCCAAGCCGTCTGATATGCAACAACTGCATAAGCAGCAGCATGGGATTTATTGAATGCATAGCTTGCAAAGTCCATCATTTCATCGAAAATCTTGTTGGCTGTTTGTTCATCCACTCCATTTCTTACGGCACCCGATACTTCAACATTTCCATTTGAATCTGTTATACCGTATATAAAATTCTGCCTCTCCTGCTCCATTACACTTACTTTCTTCTTTGACATAGCTCTTCTTACAAGGTCGGACCTTCCCATGGAATAGCCTGCCAAATCCCTTACAATCTGCATAACCTGCTCCTGATAAACCATACAGCCATAAGTAACATCCAAAATATGCTTAAGCATAGGATGATCATATTTTATTTCATCAGGATTGTTTTTGTTCTTTAAATACCTGGGAATCTGATCCATTGGTCCCGGACGGTACAATGAAATTCCCGCTATTATATCCTCAAGGCTTGATGGCTGCAGTTCCTTCATGAACTGTGTCATACCGGCACTTTCAAGCTGGAATACCCCTGAAGTTTTACCTTCGCTTATCATCTTAAAAACTGATTTATCATCCATGTCAAGCTTGTCAATGTCTATTTTCCTGCCATAATTTTTATATACCAGTTCTACTGCATCCCTTATCACTGTGAGAGTCCTAAGGCCTAAAAAATCCATTTTCAGAAGTCCCAATTCCTCAAGTGTAACCATTGTAAATTGTGTTGTTATACTGTCTTCGTTTCTCTGAAGGGGAACGCATTCATCAATGGGATCTTTTGATATAACAACCCCTGCCGCATGGGTCGATGCATGCCTCGGCATACCTTCTAAAAGCCTTGCCATCTCGATTAATTCTCTCGTCCTGTCATCCTCGTTATAACGCTTTTTAAGCTCGGGATTCAATTCTAAAGCCTTTTCAATATTCATTCCCGGCTGAAAAGGGATCATTTTTGCAACAATGTCCACATCGGCGTAGGGTACGTTCAAGGCTCTTCCCACATCTCTTATGGCAGCTCGTGCAGCCATTGTTCCGAATGTTATTATCTGTGCAACCTTGTCCTTTCCATACTTTCTAACAACATAATCTATTACTTCCTGCCTTCTTTCGAAGCAGAAGTCTATATCTATATCGGGCATGCTTATTCTTTCAGGATTCAAAAACCTTTCAAAAAGAAGATTGTACTTTATTGGGTCAATATTTGTAATTCCCAATGTGTAGGCTACAAGGCTTCCTGCAGCCGATCCTCTTCCCGGTCCAACCATTATTCCGTTATCCTTGGCGTATTTTATAAAGTCCCAAACAACCAGGAAGTAATCCACATAACCCATTTGCTTTATAACGGAAAGCTCATTTGAAAGCCTGTCCCTTTTTTCATCATCGCATGAATCCGGGTATAAACGTTCAAGTCCCTCAAAGCATAATTTTTCAAGATAGTCATAAGGGTTTGTTGCTTCCGGTACGGCATATGACGGCAAATGGAGCTTTCCAAATTCCAATTCCACATTGCAGCTCTCTGCAACCTTAACAGTATTCTCCAATGCTTCAGGTACATTTTTAAACAGCCTGTACATTTCATCAATTGATTTAATGTAAAACTCATCGGCAGAAAATGTCATCCTGTCCTCATCATCCATTGTCTTGCCTGTCTGTATGCAAAGAAGTATTTCCTGTGCCCTTGCATCCTCTCTTCTTAAATAATGTGCATCATTAGTTGCAATAAGAGGCAGTGATAGCTCCTTGCTTAATTTTATAAGCTGCTGATTAACAAGGTTCTGCTCTTCAATTCCATTATTTTGCAATTCAAGATAGAAATTACCCTGCCCGAAAATTGAGTTGTACTTTAACGCTATTTTCTTGGCACTCTCAATATCATTATGCATAATTGCCTTTGGAATATCTCCCGAAAGACACGCACTCAATGCGGTTATACCTTCACTGTATCTTTCAAGGACTTCCATATCCACCCTAGGCTTATAGTAGAACCCCTCTATGAAGCCTATGGATACTATTTTCATAAGGTTTTTATAACCGGTCATATCCCGTGCCAAAAGCACAAGATGTCCCTGCTCCGAATCGAGATTGGGCTCTTTATCAAACCTTGTTCTCTTTGCAGTATATATCTCGCAGCCAATAATAGGCTTAATTCCGTTCTTCACCGCTTCCTTGTAAAAGTCAACCACTCCATACATGACTCCATGGTCGGTTATGGCGATGCTCTTCATGCCAAGCTCCGCGGTACGCCTTATAAGGTCCTTTATTCTATTGGCACCGTCCAAAAGACTGTACTCAGTGTGAACGTGCAAATGTACAAAATCAGGCATTTTAAACCTTCCTTTAAGTAGAATAATTATATTTATTATAACATACAATTATAGGGCTGCAATGTATTTAGGCTTAGGATTTAGAATTAAACAGCTATAAAACAATAACCCGAAAGCATTTATTACAAATGATTTCGAGTTACTTAATTTTACATACTTGTTATACATTTGAAGTTATTTTTCTTAAGCAATCCAAATGTTACTCAAACAAAAACTTTTTAACAACCGCAAGCACATTGTCCCTTAATTCATCAAGCATACCCTGTGCATTCTTCAAGTCTGTTCCTGTAACACCGTAGTATATCTTTATTTTAGGCTCAGTCCCAGATGGTCTTACACAAAACCATGAACCGTCTTCCATTTCATAATATAAAACATCGGATTCAGGCAGAGTCAATTCCTCCGTACTGCCTAATTTTATATCATACCTCTCACCTTTCAAATAGTCCCTTATTGCATTTACATTTGATGAACCAAAACTTGAATGTCTTGCTTCTCTTAATTGATCCATTGTATACTTGATTTTTTCAAGCCCTTCCTTACCTTCAAGAGTAAAGGATGTTATGGACTCAATTGTATATCCATACTTGGCAAAAAGCTCTTCTAATGCATCATAGAGAGTCATTCCCTTTGACTTATAGAAAGCAGCCATTTCTGCAATTAACATGGACGCAACTACTCCATCCTTATCCCTAGCATGTGTCCCTGCCAGATATCCGTAGCTTTCTTCAAAGCCAAATATATATTTTTTATCTCCGCACTCATCAAGCTCTTTAATTTTTTCCCCAATAAACTTAAAGCCTGTCAAAACTTCAACAATTTTAATGTTATAAGCAGCTGCAATTTTTCTTGATAATTCTGAAGACACTATAGTCTTAGCAACAAATCCATTTGCCGGAAGAGTTCCATTGGCTTTTTTCTGTGAAAGTATATATTCCAATAAAAGACATCCTGTCTGGTTACCTGTAAAAACTACATACTCACCGCTCTTATTTCTCACAGCTATACCAACCCTGTCACAATCAGGGTCAGTACCTATTACCAGGTCACTGTTCTCCTTTGCTGCAAGCTCAATAGCCATTGTAAGTGCCTCTTTATCCTCAGGATTTGGAGATTTAACAGTTGAGAAATTGGAATCGGGTTTTTCCTGTTCCTTAACTATAATTACATTTTCAAAGCCAATTTCTTTCAGTACTCTTCTTACTGGCTTATTTCCAGTACCATGAAGAGGTGTGTAAACAATCTTCATATTCCTGCCTATTTCTTTAACCAGCTCTGCATTTATACATTGTTTTTTGATTTCCGAAATAAAGGCATCTTCAATTTCAACTCCCACAACTTTAAGGAGGCCTTTCTCAATTGCTTCTTCCTTCTCCATTAAAGCTATGCTGGACATGTCCTTTATTTTGGTTATTTCATCGAGAACTATCTCGGAGCCTTCTAATGAAAGCTGTGCCCCATCTTCGCCATAAACCTTATAACCGTTATATTCCTTAGGGTTATGGCTGGCTGTTACCATTATACCGACGGCGGTATTAAAGTACCTTACTGCAAATGATAAAACAGGAACAGGCCTCAATTCATCGAACAAATAAGTCTTTATACCGTTACCTGTATAAACTTTAGCAGATTCCAACGCAAACTCAGGCGATTTATTTCTGGAGTCGAAGGAAATGACAACCCCCCTATCCATAGCTTCCTGACCAAGGCTTTTGATATAGTTGGCTACACCCTGGGCTGCTTTCCTGACTGTATATATATTCATTCTATTAGTTCCGGCACCAATTATACCTCTTAGACCACCTGTACCAAACTCAAGCTCTTTATAGAACCTTTCAACGATTTCTTTTTCATCATCCTTAATCTGTGACAGTTCATATTTTGTATCTGCATCAAAATAATCACTCGTCAACCAAAAGTTAAACAATTGCTTTGCATCCATATAATACCTCCTTAGCATTCTGTACCAGCATATAGTATACCACAATACCCCATTATTAAAAACTCAAAATTTTCAATTTATATATATTTTTATTATTTTATTCATTTCATCAATAATTCTCTACCCCTTTGAATATAAAAGCAAGAATAATGTTGATCTCGGAGTTCAATGTAAGTTTGTACTTAATAATAGTAATAAACAGCAAATAACTGAATAAGTATTAATTACAACAAAAAATAGGAGGAAATTATTATGCCTATTGATAATGCTGCAGCACAAACTGCAACAAGTGCACTTCAGGCAATTCCTTTTTCAAGCTTAATTGGTGGACCGTTAGATGCTTGTATACAGGCACAAGCTAAAGCTGCCAAAACTAGCTGGGAATTTATTCAGAATGTTGGTTTAACTGAAGATCCGAAAACAGGTGAAAAAAAGGTAATTAACGTGACTTTCCAGTATAACAAGAACGGGGAGATGGTAAATCTTGTCGTGCCACTATTGACAATTGTGCCTATTCCATTCTTGGCAATTAATCAGGTTATTATCGATTTTAAAGCCAACATATCAGCTTCAGCATCAACTGTAAATGAGACATCAACTTCAGAGGAACTTTCAGCAGGAGGATCAGCTGGTGGTTCTATTGGTTGGGGACCTTTTTCAGTTGATTTTGAAGCACATGCAAATTACTCCAGTAAAAAAGATTCAAAAGCATCACAAGAATCAAAATATTCTGTAGAATACACCATGGATATTCATATAGAAGGTGGTCAGGCAGACATGCCGACTGGGTTAGCTTCGATACTCAATATTCTTCAATCTTCTTTGACAGAAGCTCCTGTAGGTGGTGGATTGACTATTAGTCCGCAATATTCAACAATTCAAGCTGCTGCTGGGGCAAAACTTTATATAGAAGCAACCGCGAAAGACAGCTATGGAGTATTACAAAAGAATGTACCTATTGATTTTAGCCTTGACACATCAAATGTAACCGGGCTGATATTTAAAACCATTACAGCAAGTCGCGGTCAATCTACAGGAACTCCAACTAGTTCAGAAATTAAAGTTAACTCAGACGATAAGGGAGTTGCCGGAATTACTATCGAAGTTGATAATGTTACAGATAGCTATAGCCCAGGAATAATAACACTTAATGTTAAATCACAAATAAACAATCCAAATGATCCTAAAGGTGGTACCATACAAGTAAATGGAACAGGAAAAATCCGTACAGGTGCAGCTTTACCTCCTGCCCCAACTAGCTAAGGCACATTAGCCGCCAATAAATCAAGCATCAATGACAATTACATATACATCCTCAGACACAAACATATGTACAATAACTGATGAAGCATTCATGGATGTTGATGTAATCATTCCCCAATAAATCTATACTATTGTTATTATGCAGCCGCTTTATTGTCGGCTGCAATACAAAAGAAAGGATTTGATAAACATAATGGATGTTTTTTGCAAGAACTTTTTACTAAAAGTTGCAAGTAATTTTTCCATAGTATT
>DAOOVO010000027.1:0-41624 GCA_035370245.1 Pseudobacteroides sp. | reverse complement strand
AGTTGTCAAGGTACATCTATTGTAAAAAAAGAGTTTATGCAGTGGAATCATAATTAATTATTAAAACGATAAGCATTTATAAGCTGTGCTCTAAGAATATGCATTTTATGAAGACAACTTTATTAAAGCAACTTATAAAGGCTATATATTTAAAGCATCAACACTTTAATATGGTGGCAAATACTGCTTATATTTACAGCTAATCCAGCACCAAAACCATAAATGATTTTGTAATATTGAGACATCAATATCAAATTTTTTGCCGAATTAGCCAATCATCATCAGTATATACCTTACCCTTTCTTAATGATAAACTATAATTTCACTTAAGATTTAACTCATATAATTATTTTACTTTCTTATAAAATATTAGTCAATAAATAATTAAACACAGCCAATCATTTTATTATATCGTGGCAACTAGAACACATGCCTGAACTGCTTTTAACCCAAGGTCTTCAATCTGCTTCATAATTTCATCATCATATGTTCCAGGCTGAAGCCATACATATTTTACACCTAGACTTGCAGCTTCCTCCAGAAAAGCCTTTCCTCTTTTAGGAGAAACAACCATATTTATGACTTCAGGAACCTTAGGCAGAGATGATAAATCCTTATAGCATTTATCTCCTTCCACTTCATCATATACAGGGTTTACCGCATACACTTCATATCCCCTGCTTTTTAGCCTGCGATAAATCATATTTCCATATTTATCCTGCCTTTGATTAGCACCAATAACAGCCCATACCTTCTTCTCAAGCATTGTTTCTTCCAGCATAATATCACTTCTCCGATCAATACCATAATCCTACTTTAATTTACCCTATATTTTGATATTTAATCGCTTTTCCTATAGGTATAAAATATAGCAATTAAATAACAGATAATATTAAATAATAAAAAACGTAGTCATAAAATTATTAACCGAATGGGTAATCATACATGGCCAGATTGATTTTGTACTTTTCAAAATATAACCCTGAAACAAACCAAAACAAATTACAAAAGCAAATGATCCAATTGAATAAGCACCAAGCAGACTGCCATCTTTATACCACTTTGGAAAATGAATCAATAGAAACAGCAGCGATGATATTAAACTTGCTGCCCAAAACTTTGTCATCTTTTGTAGTTCCATAAGTATGAATCCACGAAATACTACTTCCTCGGTAAAGCCTATAAGTAATACTACATTAATCATTGTTTCCATGTCAAAAGAAGGGTTTATATCTTTTTGAAGAAATATTATATTAAACATATTATATCCTGCAACCACCAGCCCAAATATAAATCCGGCTTTTAATACTGCTTTAATATTTCCCTTCATTTTAAGGTATGACAAAACATTTTCCTTGAATTTATATTTTACTATTAGAATAACAGGTAAAGTCCATACCATAAACTTGACTCCCAATGACAGGTATGAACTTATCTCTTCAACGGAATCTTTAAAATAGAGCTCAAAAATTGTCCAGACTGCAAAAAACATAATGCAATATAGTGCTAAAAATATTTTTCTATTACCTTTAATATTCATATTGTCCCCCAAGCTGTTTGCTTTAGATTTAATTCAGAAAATATCAATAAAAACTAAAAACCATTGAATTTTCTCCAATTCAATGGTATAATGAAATCTATATACTTATTAAATCATTGCATAACTCTACATTATAACTATACCACAAAACATAATTGTTTGTCAATAGTTTTAAGAAATTTTTTAGGAGGTATATTATGGATAAGAAGTTCCTTCTCTCTCCAATACTGGATTTAAGCCAATCCGCAGTTGATGAAATCATAAAATGCAACGAAACTACATCCCGGTATGGTCTTGTTTTATCACCTCATGAAGCAAAAGAACTTGTTGAAACAAGAAACAACACCTTAAAAGACCATGGAAGAGTTGAATTTGGAGGAGGCATAATAAATAAGTTGATTGAAGCATTTTGCGATTCTCCTTATATATCGCAAAAAGATTATCCAAGTATACTTCATGAATTGATTGAAACTTTTTATTATTATAAAAACGAGACTCTAGATGAGTTAAGCGACGATGAACTCATCGACCTTATGAAGGACTACTTTAACAACAAGTGTCATGGCTCTATAGAGCTTCTGCAAAACAGGGATTTAGATAAAATAGCTAAAAATATTAGATTTGGCGAATATGAATATGACAGTGAGGATAAAGATGATGGCGCTGATGAATACTTTTTCGGGGAGGATTATGAATGAGCTCGGGTATTGAAAAATATTATTCCATAAATAAAGATAACTTAGACAAATCAAATTACTTGCAATCACTATTAAGTGAAGCTGTAAGGCTTAATCTTCTTAACGCAGAACAAATCCACAATATCAGGCTGCAGCTGGCGGATATGATAACTACAGAAACCAGATCATATACCCAGGGCGACAGCAGCTCTGTAACTGTTGAAACAGCCCAAAGTCTTATGATGTCAATTATATATACACTGGATTTTTATCTTAAAAGCCTTCCTAGCACTGATAAATGCTTGGATGCAATTAAATCCATGAAGCTTATGGATATTTATTCTAAAGGTAAAGAATTAATAAAAAATGAAATTGAAAAAACAAAAAGATTACTTGCTTTGATCCAAAAAAATAAAATTTCCACCGATAATATTGCATATAATGACACCATCGAGTCCTTAAACGAGTTTCCTAAAAAATACAATCCAATGTTTGCTGCTCATGACTCGGTTGTATCAATAGATTACCCATTATGCATCGACAGAATGGATACATGCGGAGTGGAATATATCAGTATTTATCTTGAAAAGCTTTATTGGGAAAATGAGTTTTGCAGAAAGTTTTCCCCAAAAAGTATTGCAAAATTGCTAAACGGCTATAGTAATGAGAGCAATGAACTGCTTATTAATATTTTTAAGCTTGTGCTTGCCAACTCGTTAGGCTCGGTTTTGCTCAAAAGAAGTGCTAGGGATTTAAAGATAGACAATGACGATTGCCAGTCTCTGCAGCATTCCTTAATCAACATGTCATTAAAGGACTATGAATCGGAAATACGAAGCTCAGTAGTTAAAATAATTGATGAACTGGAAATTGAAAGTGAATTTTTAACAAAATATATTTTTGAAACTGTTGATAGCATTTCGGAAAGAATAAAAGAATTGCTTAAACTTAATAAACTATCCAATATTTTTATTGCAATGAAGGATAACACAGATGGAACAGATATAAAGTTTGAAGACGGTAAAAAGATGGATGACGAAATGTTTAGGAAAGTAACGGAAGAAATCAGATCTTGCAGATTTGTTTCAGATAAATTGAAAATCATATGGCAGGAAGTTCACAGCTTCATTGACCTGGTAGACATACTTGGTGCAGATTGCATATTTGAAAATGAATTCAATGAATTATTCTCCTCCTTTGGAAATATGGAATTGGCAATGCTTTTAAATGAGCTTCCTTCAAACAAAATATCTGGCTATAGGCACTTAAGCATTAAGGATTTTGATTTGCACTTATCGGAAAGCGAAAAGGAATGGCATGCTGCATTTTCAGCTTATTTAAATAGTCTTAACAGTGCCCGCATGAAAGAAATTATTGAAATTTCCAATAAGCTTGCACGCAAATAAAGAAAATAAAGTACTGGGCAATCTAACATTTACTTATGCTGTTAATCCGGAAAAAATCATCTTAGAGGCTACTGCCAATAATATTACTGCAAATATCCTGACAATCAAAGGACCTTTAAGCTTAGAGGATAAAACCAACCCGAAAAATGCCCCCGGAACTACGCCAATGCTTACTACAAAGGCAGTAGCAATTCCTTCAATTAATGTACCGGACACTAAATTTGTTATAGTTGCTGAAAGACAACTGAATATTACTATAAACTGAGTTGTTGCTGTCGCCACTAATACCGGGAAACCTAGAATACGTATCAACATAGGTATGTGAAATACCCCTCCTGCCAGACCTACAAGGCTTGAAACAAAACCTGCCAATGCACTGCACGCTACCCCTGCTCTTACATCATATGACCACCGGATAACTGTCCAGCCTCCCATGTTAAAGCTTCGATTTAAAATAAATTTTGAGTTTGCATTTTTAATGCTTCTTTCTTTTTTCTCAGGATTTTTTAAAAACATTAGTATGGAGACAATAATCATTAGGAATCCTAGAATTATCTGAAACAATGATACAGGCAGATATTGAGTAAAATATGCACCTAAAACCGAAGCCGGCACCGTAGCTGCTGCAAAAATCAACCCCGACTTCAAATCCACTCTCCCTGAACGTCTATTTGCTAAAACACCTGTAATGGAATTAATAAATCCAATAAACAATGTAGTTGAAGCAATAACTTCATGAGGGACCTGAGGATAAACAGTGAGTAAAACCGGAAGAAGTATAAATCCTCCTCCCACACCAACCAATGTTCCAATAGTTCCTACTCCAAATCCTAAAGCAATCAAAAGCAAATATTCAATAACCGATTCCTCCCATATAATACCTTATTATAAAATTATATTAAATAACATTAATCTTTTACATTTATCTTCTGTTAAATGTAAGATTAAGAGTAATAACATATTTAATAGTATGATAATTTACTTATTACAAAATACTACGATTTATAAAAGAAGAAATGCTGCAAAAGGCACATGTTATACCAACCGCAGCATTTCTTAATCATATGTCTATGCTTAATAAACTTCTACCAATTAATAAGCTTCTACCAGCACCTCAAAATATGCTTTTGGATGAGCACATGCCGGACACTTTTCCGGTGCTTCGGTACCTTCATGTATGTATCCGCAATTTCCACATTTCCACTTAATCTTCTCAGATTTCTTAAATACTGCGTCATTTTCTATATTTTCAGCAAGCTTCTTGTATCTTTCTTCATGATGTTTTTCAACAGACGCAATAAGCCTAAAAACTGCTGCAACTTCAGGAAAACCTTCTTCTTGAGCAACTTTGGCAAACTCAGGATAAAGATCTGACCACTCTTCATTCTCTCCAGCAGCCGCAGCTTTCAAATTCTCAATTGTTGTACCCTGTGCAACAGGATATGATGCATTGATTTCTATCATAGCAGGAAGTTCGCCCTGCAATCCTTCTAGCAAAAACTTATAAAATCTTTTTGCATGTTCCTTTTCATTATCTGCAGTCTCAATAAAAATATTCTTAATCTGCTTAAATCCTTCTTTATCTGCAACAGATGCATAAAATGTATATCTATTGCGTGCCTGTGATTCCCCTGCAAAAGCTTTAAGTAAATTCTCTGCAGTTTTTGTTCCCTTTAAACTTTTCATATTTTACCTCCCTGATAAAGAATTTGGTTTTTATTCCACCACAAATTATTCTACCACAAATTATAATCCAAATAACAACTTTTATTTGTAAAATAATTGTTACAATGTTATCTGATTAATCGTATTTAATCTAGAATCTGGCTTAATAAAACATACTTTTTGTGATAAAAATAATGCTGGAGGTGGATTAATTTGAGGAGAAGATTTCCATTAATTTTACCGGTGTTATTAGGAGTCGGTCTGTTAGGTATACTACTGGCAAGTAGCAGTATCTTAGGAAGAAACACAAATCGTACGGCAAAGAACAACACAACTCAGCAATTAAGAAATCTCACAGGAACAGATATGTACGGACCTAGCCCCAGTCCAAGACCTGATGCAATAAATATCATTCCTGACTATCAAAAAACAAGAACGGGGAACAACAATACAAACAACATTTCCAACAATATAAACAACATTACAAATGTAAGGTTTAATGGAACAGGTGAACAATTAGGATACAACACACAAAGAGCAGATAATATATGTAAACAGATAGACAGTATAAACGGAATAGAAAATGTCAACGTAGTTGTAGTGGGCAATACTGCTCTTATAGGATATGCCTCTACCAATAAGCATGCTAATATGGCATCAACTAAAAATGCGATATCAACCAAAGTAAAGCAAATAGATAATTCCATTACAAATGTTGTAATAGCAGACTCAAAGGATATATCCAAAAGAATAGCAGATTTGGCAAATAATATAAAAAATAATAAGCCTAAGAACCAATTGGACTCTGAATTTAACCAAATAATGAAAAGCCTTAATCCTTTAAGAAATACGCTAATCCGGTAAGGAGGTATTGCTATGGATCGTAAGGAGGCCTATGACTTGATAAACGGTATGCTTGAAGACACAGACTATCCTATAACCATAAAAAATATCGGTGATGTGGAAGACTTTCTACTTGATGACAGTAACAGAAGATTCCCGGAGCAATATGCTGCTATCGGAAGAATATATGATGAATTGAGTGCCGCGCCTCATAAAAGTGCATATAATGCAGATTTTTAATTAAATAGTAATGGGAACCTACACTTTATCGGTTCCCATTTTATAATCATTTATTTTTATCGTCATTTACTAGCAGCAGCTCTCCTGCCCTTTAACAACTTTACAGCCCATGTTATAACTCCCGGTGCTATACTTATAGCCACTACTGCAATAATTACAAGCAAAAAATTCTTCTTAACCACCGGTATCTTACCGAAAAAGAACCCTAAAAAAACATTTATAGATACCCAGACAACTACACCTATTGTATTGTAGTACATAAACTTTCTGTCCGGCATTTTACCCATACCGGCTGTAAAAGGTGCCACTGTTCTAAGCAATGGCAAAAACTTTGCCAATATAATTGTCTTGCCCCCATGCTTTTCAAAAAAAACATGTGCTTGATCCAGGTGTTTCCTGTTTAATATCCAACTATTCTGCTTTTTAAATATTTTAGGTCCAAAATACTTTCCAAAATTATAATTAACCGTATCACCCAGTATAGCAGCCAGCATAAGGCCAATTGTTACTAGCCATATATTCATTGTCCCTGAAGAAGAAAGTGTACCCACTACAAAAAGTAGTGTCTCTCCCGGAAGAAAAGGTGCCATGAAAAGTCCTGTCTGACAGAAAACAACCAAAAACAAAATCAAATACGTTAATGACCCGAATTTGTGGATCATTTCAATTATTTGTGTATCCAGATTTGCAATAACATTTATAGATTGTAATACTATTCCCATTAACCCTCCGTTTCAAGCCTAATTCCCAATATTACCAAAAAGACTTATAGCAATTAATTATTCCTTAAATTATTACATAAATAGCAGCAAACTCACAGCCATAACCATCATTCCTGCCACAAGACCATAAATTGAAAGATGAGCCTCACCATATTCCCTTGCTGTGGGCAACAGCTCATCTAACGAGATAAATACCATTATTCCTGCAACTGCTGCAAACAAAACACCAAAAACAGCATCATTGAAAAATTTATATAGCAAAATGTAGCCTATGACAGCTCCTATAGGTTCGGATAACCCTGAAAGAAAAGAAAGCTTGAATGCTTTTTTCTTATCATCTGTAGCATAATAAATCGGTATTGATACTGCAATGCCCTCAGGTATGTTATGAATAGCAATAGCTATAGCAATTGCTATTCCCAATGAAGGTTCTTTTATGGCCGATGTAAACGTGGCAAGACCCTCAGGAAAATTGTGAATGGCTATTGCAAGAGCAGTAAATGTTCCCATTCTCATAAGTTTGCCGCAATCAACGCCCGTATTCTTTTTGTCTATTTCTTCAACCCTTCGAGTCTCATGAGGATTTTCTACAGAAGGTACAAACTTGTCAATAGCTGCTATAGTAAATATCCCGAGAAAAAATGCACCTGCTGTAGCCCACGGGCCTTTGTCCGGACCTAAGTAGCTTATCAAAGATTCTTTAGCTTTATTAAATATCTCTATCATTGATACATAGATCATTACTCCTGCAGAAAAACCCAATGCAACGGAAAGAAATTTGGTATTGGTTTTTTTCGTGAAAAACGCCAGTACGCTACCTATTCCCGTTGATAATCCAGCAAAAAGCGTCAAACCAAAAGCAACTAACATATTATGTAACTCCACTAAATTTCCCTCCTGATGAGTTTTACTATATCTATATCACAATGTATACCCATTATTATACTAATTATTACAATAAAATCAAATTACATTTCATTAATCAATTTTTTTATAATATATTTTATAATACGTATTTACTGCTAAAAAGAACTCATATTATAACCCGAAACTTTAGTATATACACGTTTATTGGCAATTTGCTCACTTTTAAACAAATACAGGCTGTTCACAACAACAGGATCGAAATTAAATTCACCTATTGAATCCCGGATTTGCTGAAAATCGCATTCAAAGACTATATCCTGTCCTATGGTTATATGAGGCCTGTATGGTCTTTTTTCAGGTATAAAACCTATTGGTGTCAATATCTCATCAATTCTTTCATGCAACAATACCAATTCCTCAGTATCTCCGCCAAGACCCAACCATAGCACACGAATAGAGTCCCTTCCTTCAAAAATACCGATATCTTTTATGTTGAGATTAAATGGCTTTATTGTGCTGCACATTTCCTTCAATTCATTATCTATTTTCAAACGCTGATTCATATTAATATCATCTAAAAACTTTAAAGTCAAATGAAAGTTATCAATATGCTTCCATCTTCCTCGTACTGCATATTTCCTCAGTCTTTGCTGAAGCTCATTTATTTTATTTTTATGGTTCCTATCAAAATCAATGCCTATAAAAGCTCTCATTTCTCTTCTCCTAAAGAATCATTACTAAAGCCGCCAATACTATTATTATATCAAAATGTTATTATATTTAAATTCAAATGCAAAAAATGTTTAAATTAAATTTAAAATTAATATTTGAAAATTATAATTAATTATGATAATTTAATATTATAGTACTATGCTGGGGTAGCTCAGATGGTAGAGCAATTGATTCGTAATCAATAGGTCGAGGGTTCGATCCCCTTCCTCAGCTTCTTTATTCGAGATATAAATTAACCTTCGCTATATATCCCTCTCATATGATTTGACTCTTGGACATTCGTTTTGAAAAATAAAAAATACCAAAACTCTTTATAAACTAAATAGAAATTCTAATTTAAATAAAAACGGTTGACAAGCCATCATTCAATGGCCTGTTAACCGTTAATTATTTCATAATGCTTTGGAATTATGCCTTAAGTCTCTTTTCTAATGCATCCAACTGGTCATATAATTCTTTTGGCATTTTTTCACCATAACCTGCATAATGCTTTCTGATTGATTCAACTTCATTCAACCATTCTTCCTTATTAACTTTGAGAAGTTCAGCCATATCTTCAGCACTAACATCAAGTCCGTTTGTATCAATAGCATCAGGTGTAGGCATGTAACCGATAGGTGTTTCAACTGCTTTACCTTCACCGGATACTCTTTCACAGATCCATTTGAGAACACGGCTGTTTTCACCATATCCAGGCCATAACCATTTACCGTCCTTATCTTTACGGAACCAGTTTACATAGAATATTTTCGGCAATTTATCGGGATCTGCTTTTGCACCAACTTCCAACCAGTGTTTCAAATAATCACCAACATGATAACCTATGAATGGAAGCATAGCAAACGGGTCACGACGAACCTGACCGATATTTGCTGATATAGCAGCAGCTGTAATTTCTGAACCCATTATTGAGCCCATGAATACACCGTGCTCCCAGCTAAAGCTTTGATGAACCAATGGAATAGTGCTTGGACGACGTCCTCCAACCAATATAGCTGAAATCGGCACTCCGTTAGGATCTTCCCATTCTGGAGCAATTACAGGACACTGACTTGCAGGTGCTGTGAAACGAGCATTTGGATGAGCTGCAGGTGTTTCACTTCCTGGTGTCCAATCTTTACCCTTCCAATCGATAAGATGTGATGGAGCATCATAACCGATACCTTCCCACCATACATCACCATCATCAGTTAAACCTACATTTGTGAATATTGTGTTCTTTTCTATGCTACGCATAGCATTTGGATTTGAATCCATGGAAGTACCAGGAGCAACTCCAAAGAATCCTGCTTCAGGATTTATAGCATACAGACGTCCGTCTTTACCGAATTTCATCCAAGCTATATCATCACCTATTGTTTCAACCTTCCATCCTGGAATAGTCGGAACAAGCATAGCAAGGTTTGTCTTACCGCATGCACTTGGGAAAGCACCTGTTACATATTTTACATTACCCTTTGGATCTGTAATACGGAGGATAAGCATATGCTCAGCGAGCCATCCTTCTTCACGAGCTATAGCAGAAGCAATACGAAGTGCAAAACATTTCTTTCCTAAGAGAGCATTTCCACCATATCCTGATCCGTAAGACCATATAGTCTTTTCTTCAGGGAAGTGGCTGATGTATTTCTTTTCAATTGGTGCACAAGGCCATTTTTCATCTTTTTGTCCTTCAGCTAATGGAGCACCTACTGAATGCAAGCAAGGAACAAAATCTCCATCACCGAGAGTTTCCAAAACTTTGCTTCCTATACGAGTCATTATGCGCATATTAACAACAACGTATGGACTGTCTGTCAATTCTACACCGATTTTTGAAATAGGTGAACCTATAGGTCCCATTGAGAAAGGAATAACATACATTGTCCTGCCCTTCATGCAGCCTTTGTATAATTCCTTCATTGTTGCTTTGAGTTCGGTAGGATCAATCCAGTTGTTTGTAGGACCGGCATCTTCTTGCTTTTTAGATGCTATATAAGTTCTGTCCTCAACACGTGCTACGTCAGATGCATCACTGCGGAACAAATAACATCCGGGACGTTTTTCAGGATTAAGTGGTGTAGCCATCCCAGCATCCACCATTTCCTTTAATAAACGGTCATTCTCTTCTTGTGAACCGTCACACCAATAAATTTTGTCCGGCTGACACATATCAGCCATTTCTTTTACCCAGTCAAGCAATTTTTTATTTTTCGTCATGCAGAAATCTCCTCTCAAAATATTAGTTTGTTCTTTGTACAATGGCTACCATTGCATCTTATTTAGTTATATGAATACTTTTCAGTAGTCATCTTCTGTACTTTGATAATTTTATAACATTCTAACACATTAATATGAAATTTTCAATAAATAATTATGCAAAAAACGCAGTATTTATCAATTGTTTTTGCTAAAATGCCAAAAGCATTATAAACACTATAATAACAAAGAAATAATATAAAGTAACTTATCAGTATTATAACCTTTCTTTTATGGTATCAAAACTGTCATAAAGCTCACGAGGGAAAACCAATCCTTTTTCTACGGCTTGTTTAACCTTAACTGATAGTGTTTTATCGCCAATGACTATACTGCCTATAATTCTTCCGTCCCTTAATACAAAAGATGCATAACTGCTTTCTGTTTCATTTTCATATACATAATAACTTCCGTCTACAGGATTAAATTCTCCTATGCTGAATATGTCCAAATCCAGAACTTTTAAAACATTTGACCTTGGTATTGTTTCAAACTGTACATTCATGCCTATGGCATTTAATGCTGCTACCTTTCCCTGATATTGAGCAGCATTCCATAGCCCATAGACCATTCCATAATGCTCTGTTACATCTCCTGCTGCAAATATATTTTCATCAGATGTCTGCATATTGTTATTGACTACAAGCCCCATATTTACTTCAAGCCCTGCTTTTCTGGCAAGATATGTGTTAGGCCTTACACCGGCTGTTATTATTACGAGCTTGGTTTCCAACAGCTCTCCTGTTGAAAGCTTCACTCCTTCACATTCTTCGCTTCCCACAATTTCATCAATCTTTACATTTTCTCTTACTTCGATGCCAAGACCCGTCATATATTTCTTTAAAATGACTGATGCCTTTCTATTTAACTGACGTGGCATCAACCATTCGGCACCCTCTAAAAGTGTTACTTTGACACCGCTTTTTGCTATGGCACCGGCAACCTCAAGCCCTAGTATACCGCCTCCAATGCATATGCATGAACCAAATTTACAGGATTTGTCAAGTATAAAATCTGCGTCATCCAATGTTCTTAACGTCACAACATTTTTGAGCTGGCTTCCTGTAATGGGCGGAACAAATGGATGTGCTCCATTTGCAACAATAAGCCTATCATATTCCAAAAATGTTCCGTCATCAAGTTTTACCTGTTTTTTATCCTTATCTATTAAACTCACTTCTTTGCCCGATATAATGTTAATTCTCTTTTGTGCATACCATTCTTGCTCATGAATGTTCAAGCTGCTTTTATCTGTTTCCTTCGCAAGATATCTTGTCAGATTCAATCGGTAGTAAGGAAGATGTTTTTCTCCAGAAATCAAAGTAATTTCAGCATTATCGGAATTGTTTCTTATTTCCTCTGCACTTGTAAGCCCTGCAATTCCGCTCCCTATAATTAAAACTTTTATATTTCCATCACTTGTACTGTCAACTGTATTTTTAACATAAGGTTCAAAAGCATCCTTTCCTGCACCGCATACAGGGCATACATCGGGTGCTTCACTGCCCTCATGAATATATTCACAGTTTATGCATCTCCAGAACTGAGTGTTTGATTCTTTCTCTTGAATCTGCTCTTCATAAACAATAAAATCATCGGCTGATACACCACATACCGGGCAGTTTTGAGGTGGTTCACTGCCTACATGTATATGTCCGCATACAATACATTTATAGCTCTTTATCATAATTCCAACTCCTTCACTTTTTTGTTAAACAACCATTATATAATTTGTTGCAAAACCGCTTACATCATTCTGCCATATCCGCATGCAAAGCAAAGTGAATATAATGCAAGTAAAATAATTGATGCATATGTCAAAACAAAATCCCATATCCTCTTTTTTGACAATATTGCTAATATAATATACATGGGAAATATACACATAAGGTATCTTGAACCGCTTAAAAGCCATGTCGGCGAAAGTGCTATAGTTACGTATGCAAGCATATATAATGAGTACGAGTTTCTTATTTTCTTAATACCGTAAATAACCAGGGCAAAAGCCATTACACTGGAAAATGCTTGAGGAACCCATATTGTCATTCTATCCGCTGCTTCCCAATCACTTACTTTTGGTATTGCATTTTCAAATGTAGCTTTTACATTGTCATAAAACATGCCGAAGGACTGACTCCAGTACTCCCTCTGATACCTTAGAAATGTAAACCAATCTCCCGATATTACTTTATTGAGAAGCAAATATAAGAAAAATCCGGTGGGAACCAATAGTATATAAAATCCATTTAATAGACTTTTGATGAAATTGCCGTCCTTTCTGTTTTTGAAGGCATTTGCAATGTATAACAAATACTCTGCAGCCACAGGCACTAGAAGAATTATTCCGAAATTTCTTGAAACTGCTGCAAGCATACCGCACAGTCCCATCAAAAACCATCTATGCTTTCTTAAATAGTAAACAGTCATAATTGAAAGTGTAAAGAATACGCTTTCACTAAAATTAATGGATAAAAAGAATGTTATAGGATATATGAGCATATATTTTACAGCTCTGAATGCAAAAGCTTCCTCGTAGTCAAGCTTGACCAGCTTGTAAAGATAAGCAGACCCTACAAACAAGCTGACATTTGAAACTATCATAGCCGACCAGAAATAGCTTTTTACAAAGAAGTATACTCCCTTAATCAATATAGGATACAGAGGATAAAAAACAAGATGAAACCTTTTATCTGTGGACATGTCGTTGGTATACCAATTTTCTGCCATATAAAGGTAGTGTCCGCCATCCCATCTGTTCCACATCATCTCCATACTTGACCAGAAGCTGATTGAATCATCCTTGGTAATCATCCACCCCATAAAAGCCATTAAGAACATGATTAACCTGGTGGCGACAACCATCACTAAAATAATGCACAGCTCTTTAACAGCTCTTTTCTCTCTAATCCATTCTGCCAGACGGCTCAGGCCTTCCCTGAAACTTTTTATTATGCCGATCCTCTCAGAAAGACCTACTCTTTCCGTCTTTTCTAGAATTCCTATAGATTCCAAAAATTCAAAAATGTATGCTTTAAATGATAAAATCAGTGCGGTCAGAAAAGCTAATATAAAGCACAGCTTAATATAATTGTAGTCACTAAAAAGATCTTTTAAAAGACTCATTATCCCTACCCCTCATCTACGTATCTTTTGTGACAATAATTACCATTACTGCCATTAAAATTAAATTTCCCAGGTTAAAACATTGTAAAATTCTATATAATTATAACCTTAGTAAAGAAACATTTCCAGTTGTTTTTGTACATAACATATTAAATACATATAAAAATCAAAGCATTATCAATTGATTTTTAATGCTTTTCAGCCGGAAAGCTTATTAGAGTAGGGAATGATTAAAGAATACATAAAATCATGATTGGATAAGATTCATTTCTATTGCTTTTCTTATTGCATGCACTCTCGATGTCACATTCAACTTTTTATAAACATGGCTTAGATGATACTCTACACTCCTCTGAGCAAGATTTAATTCATCTGAAATTTCCTTATTTGTTTTACCCTTAGATGCCAAGTAAAGAACCTCTAACTCCTGCTGATTCAAACACTCAACCTTTGTGTTCTCAACAAATTGTTGATTGTTGGTATTGGTGAGCTGCAGGCTTTTTACCAGGTCAAGGGGCAATACTACCATTTTTTCTAAAGCCAGATTAATAGATGCAATAAAGTGCTTATCGCTGCACGCTTTATCAACAATGCCGCTGATTCCCGATTTTATCAGAACATTAAAGTTAGAAGCGATGTCTTCACCCGAATAGATTAAAATAACCGCTTCAGGATAGATTTCCAATGTTTTTTTAGTCAGTTGCAAACCATCCATGTCCGGCATTTTCAAATCATATATACATATATCAAAGCTTTGCTTTGAAAGAATCTCCAGTGCATCAACACCTGTATAACATGTGGTAACATCCATGCCGTGACTCTCAAGCAGCAATTTTGTTCCTGAAAGAATTGATTTATGATCATCAACAAGTAAAACCGTAATCATAGTTAAATCCTCATCTCAATAATTTACTAATTTATTGTTTACTATAGTTTAGCATAAGTTCTAATCAAAATCACCGCAAATATGCTTGCGGAATACCGCAAAATTTCATAATGATATTTGCGGAAAGTTGCATATTATATACGTTGACGAATCCGGTAATATATGCTATATTAAAGTAAAGCAATTGGTTTTTATTACATAATTAGTAAAGGAGATGTAGTTCCCATGAAAGTAAAAGTAAAAGTTATATTATTGTCATTGATTATGGTTCTCACTCTGCAAGTCAATGTTTTTGCAGCCGATCAGGTACAATTTGAGACGGGTATAGACGAACAACCCAGTGCATGGGCTTCCGATGGAGTTAAATGGTCTTCTTTATACGGCCTTGTTGATAATGATTTTTTATCGAAATATCAGGCTAATATAAACAAAGAAGAGCTGTTGGGCATTGGTGTAAATCTATATGAAAGACTTACCGGCAAAGAAATCACTCCTATTAGTAATAGCCCTTTTACAGATGCGAGCAGCGAAAATATTTTGAAGGCCTGTGCCATCAAAATAGTAGAAGGAAAAGGAAAGCTTGAGCCAAAGAAAGCAGCAACAAGACTTGATGTTACAACAGTCATATACAAGACCATAAAAGCTGCATATCCAGGCTTCAATTTTAAAGCAGATATAAAGCTTAATCAAAAGGATGCTGTAAACTTACCTGCTTCAGTATCTGATATTGTAAAGTATATTCATTCAAAAAATATTTTAAAAGGCAAATCAAATGATTTTTTAGGACTCAATTCCCTATGTACAAGACAGGAGATAATGGTTGTTGCCACCAGAGCATATGAATTTTCCATATATGAATCCGGCACAGCTTCTAAAGGACCTTTCTGGAAGGTAAGCGATGATGACAGTTCAGTTTATTTACTTGGCTCAATACATATTGCTGACCCGTCATTATATCCGTTGTCCCAAAAAATCCTAGATGCATTCGAAGAATCCGATTCACTTGTTCTTGAAATTGATTTGGCAAACCTGACTCAAACCGACGCAATTCAATACATGCAGCAAAAAATGGCCTATCAGGATGGTGACACATTAGATAAAAATGTTCCAAAGGAATTATATGACAGCTTTATTGAATTGTGTAAAAAGAACGGTATTCCGGAAATAATAGCAAGAAACTACAAACCCTGGGCTGCTGCAATGCTTGCTCAAAATTTTCTCCTGGCAGAGAGTAACATGGATGCATCCCTTGGAATAGATATGTTCTTTACAACGAAAGCTATAGGAAAAAAAGAGATCCTTGAAATAGAAGGAACCAAATTCCAGGTTGACCTATTTGATTCATTCTCTAAGGAGCTCCAAGTACAATACTTAAGTGGAATATTAGGTTCAGAAAATCCGGCTGCTCAGCAGATAGATGTTGTCAAGAATTTACTCAAGGCGTGGAAAGAAGGAAACATATCGGATCTCGAAAAGATGTTGGAATTAGAAGAAGATGCTTCAATAGAAATGAAAGAATTTAATGAAAATCTTATAATAAAAAGAAATGATAACATGACCAAAAAAGTGAAGGAATACCTTGCCGATCCTTCAGGAAAAACATATTTCATAGTGGTAGGTGCAGGGCATATGGTCGGTGATAACGGTATAGCAACTCAATTGAAGAATGATTATACATTGGAGCAAATCAAGTAACATGCTGTTTTGAAAAAGGATTCTTGTTTCAATACAAACAGGAATCCTTTTTTATTTTCATCTACATTAAATACGTTATTACTCATAATATTACATTTAGCAGCAGATAAATGTAAAAGACAATCGTATTTAATGTAAACTATTGATTTTTTATCTTTTATGCAAACTAAATAAAATAACCATACAATTTTGGCAAAAGTTTGTTTATTTTGGCAGTTTAACTTTTGTACAATATATGTTAGTATAATGCCAATAGATAATCTGGTATTTAAACCATAATTTTCTATTATATTTCTTTCTATATTAAATACGTTATTAATCTTACATTTAGCAGTAGATAAATGTAAAGGATTAATGGTATTTAATAAGAAATTTCAAACTATTATACAGTCATGAGGAGGTGGAAATCTAAGGATTATCAATCGATGTCAATAATTTAATATTGCATACCAGTCGCACATGAATCACAGCACATTTTTGCAGCAATTGAACAGTACCTAAACACTACACTACACATCAAACCAAGGAGGAGTATGTCATGAGCAAACTAAAAAAAATTATACCTGTTGTTTCTTTGCTAATTATATCTCAATTTATTCATCCTATCAATTTACCAACATACAATCTAAACAATACAGCTTATTCTTTGAACGAAAATACTCCAACAACTGCTTGTAAAAACAGATGCACCGATACAACACCAATATTTACACCTACTGTTATTACAACTGATGCACCAACACTTGCCGAAACATCTGCACCTACTGAAACTGCAACTGATGCATCGACACCTACGGCATTATCTACACCGGCACCTACTTCAATATCTACTGCAACATTTGGTTCAACATATACTCCAACATTTATTCCGACATTTGCTACATATCCATATAGTTCAACAAACACTCCAACAGCCGTACAATCATATACACCAACTATAACACCTCTATCTTCAGCCACTGTTGAATCTACCAATACACCTGAAAACTACAATGTAATAGTTGAAGGCTGGTTTAAGGGTGAAAGAAATGAATTCAATAATGAGTTTAAAATTAATGTGTATGAGGGCTACAACTCGAAGCCAATTATTGAATGTAGTACAAACCCAAACGGATACTTTAAGATGTATTTTAATACAAACACAAAGTATACTATAAAGGTTTACAAACCTAACAGCAAATATATTCCAAGAGTCTACAATTTAAGCCTGCTTGGTAAATTCAGCATTGGCTCAATCTCCAAACCGGAACAAATGCACTGGGGAGATTTGAACAATGATGAAATAATAAATATTGCTGATATACTTATGGTATCCACAGGTTTCGGTTGCACATCATCCAGCCCTTCCTATAATCAGGATATCGATTTAAACTTAGATGGAGTTATTAATATTAATGATATTATGAAGCTCAGTAATATTTTCTCCATTACACCTGAAAACCAAATTAAAGCAATCAATCTTCAAAGCAACACAGCAACATGCTATGATCCAAGCGGCTGGTATAGCATAGAAAATACATTGTTAGATCTGAAAAGCTACAAGCTGTACATAAACGGAAGCCTTGTATTTAGATCTACCACTCATGCTAATGGCGTAGGAAGTTCGCTAAACATAAACAGCGGTACTCTGGAAATATTAAATGACTTAAACTTCGGTCAGCCAGGTTATAACGATTCATTAATAATGACAAAAGAAGAAGGAAAGCTCATAATAGGCAAAGGATTTATTTTTGCTACCGCTGTAGATCATGAAGGCTTGTTATCGGCAGGCACAATAGTTTTAAAAGGAGATTATTTCAATATTAACGATGAATCAAACAGTAAAGCATTTTATGCAACCTGCGAACATAAAATAATGCTTTTGGGATCTACCAGGAAAGTAATAAAGCTATCTTCCGATGATCCTTCAAAAAACCGCAGGGTTAATATTATTGTTGTTCCAAATAACTGTCAATTTGAAATATGGCCTAAGAATGCCTACAACAATATTTTAAGTTTTCCTGCTGATACAAACTGACACTCAACACTGAACAATATTTTTTATAATTTTATAATATTTTAGCATCATAATATTAAAATCAATCCGATAATGATGGGCACAAGCTCTGCATCATCGGATTGATTTTTTCATATCGGCCCTTTATCATTTCAAAAAGTTAACAAAATAAGAAGCATATTCCCATAATATATTGATAACATATTAACCTTATGCTATATTTAGTAAGATATAATGCAGTTATTTTTTGCCATATACCTTAAAACATTATATACTGATTTCTACACTAAACTTTGCATTTGATAAGTTGGCATTGTATTTTGCCATAAGGGGGGTATATTTTGAAATTTTTATTGAAGATGGTCATATCTTTTTCTGTTATAATAATGGTTTTCGGGTTGATTTTAGGTTATTCTCTGTATTCAAATTCTGTAAAACTCGTCTCCCAAACCATAGGAATCCAAGCAAAAAATATAGCTCAATCAGTTGCCAACACATTGGATATGGATGATGTTGATAAAGTAATAGACCGAACAAAGCTTATGAAAGATCCAAAAAGAGAATACTCCGCAATTGTGGATATGCCTGAATACCAAAGCATAAGAACACAATTATATAACTATAAAAAAACTTATGGAATTAAGTATATATATATCATGACAAGAAATAATGAGGGTAAAAACATATATGTAATAGACGGTTTCCCTCTCAACTACAGCGGAAGTGATATTTCATTGCCGGGAGAAATTGAAGAAGTCTCCTATAAGTACCTGGACCTGGCTTTTGACCAACATAAGATGTATGTTGGAGATTTGACAGTCGATAATCATTGGGGAGCAAATGTTGCTACATACGTACCTTTGAACAATAATTCCGGAAAGTTTATAGGTCTTTTGGCCGTTGATATTGATGCTGAAGAAGTATATCATTTTATGGAAACCAGTAAAAACGAAATGACTTTATTGACCATTGGTGCCATATTCATTGCAATAATAATATCCTATCTTATATCTAAATTCCTGCTCAATCCGTTAAAAACACTCACAAAAGCCGTTAAAAAAGTGCAAGAAGGGGATCTAGCAGTCAGATCAAACATTAATTCTTATGATGAGATCGGTGATTTAAGCAGTGCATTTGATGACATGGTAAGTGTTTTTTATGATAATAAGTTTTCAATCGACAAGCTCATTGCAGAATTATCAAAGGCCAAAACTATGGCTGAGCTGGAACATTCTATTATTATGGAAGTAAAAAACATATTGAATTTAAAATCGGTAAGTATTCTGGATTTTTGCGGATCCAAGCTGGATTTCTCAAATAATAAGGAAATGGATGCATTCGCTATTGCTGCTACTAACAAATTCTTAAAGGACAAAACTTTAAAGCTCCAATTAGGAGACATACTAAGCATGGAAAAAGGTTATATTGTATTTATCGGAAGAGTTAATGACATACATAAAATGCTGTGGTTTGATTTGCATTCAAAAAAAATCAGCCAGCGAGAGAGACTGTCCATTCAATTGTTGTCAAGATATACCTCAATATATTACGAAAACCTTATCCTCATAGATGAGATGTCCAAGAAGATAACTGATTTCAAAGCGGAAGAGGACATTCCCATATGGATCAGCAAGCTTTTCCTTCAAATATCGGAAAAAGAGAGAAAGCGGCTTGCATCAGACCTGCATGATGAAGTTCTTCAGGATATAATAAGAACTAAAAAGACTGTAAGCAACGCACTTGACATGGAAAGCTTCAATGAGGAAAATATTACATCAACACTTAAGCATCTTGAAAACGAATTAAGCAATATAATATATTTAATACGGCAGACCTGTAATGAACTTATGCCTACTTTCCTGTCCGAACAGGGAATCGCCAGTGCTTTGGAATCTTACTTCAGAAAAATACAGCTAAAATCAAATATAAATATTAATTTCGAAGCATTTAACATCAATACCCAACTGGATTTTGAAGAAACATTGGCAATATACAGAGTTGTTCAAGAACTGGTCAACAATGCGATATCTCATTCAAAAGCTTCCGATATTGATATTATGCTTAAGCAGGATCAGGAAAATTTTATTCTGTACTACAGCGATAATGGAATAGGGATAGACTTAAATGAGAAAATAGATAAATCAAAACACCTGGGATTTCAGGGTATTCAGGAAAGAATAAAGCTTCTTAACGGGACAACAAGCTTTAGGTCTGAACTTGGCCACGGTCTGGAAGTCTCCTGCCAATTTCCGATAAAAAGCATACTCGCACTCAAAATATAAGCTCAACTATCTTTGGTATAAATGCGTGAAACCGCAATTTGCCTTTGCGGTTTCACGCATTTATGTTTGTTAAAATTTTACGGAAAATACCACAAAGTTTTCGGTGACCGAAGTAGTATTATATGGTATATTTTTATCAACGGAGATCTTCTTTTAATCAACACCACCTAACGACCATCTGATGAAATTATAGTACTGAAATAACTTTGTTAAAAATTATGAATTTTTGCGATCACCTTTTATATGTATAAGATGCTTTTGTTTTGAATATTTTATAAAATAGGTGGTGTTGTACTTAAATAATCAATCTTTTAATATTAATTTTCAATTATATAATACCTATAAATTGAAAATTATGTTGAAGCCAAACATAAAATTTAATTTGATTTTATGCAATTAAATTAAAAGGAGGTTTAAACCTCCTTTTTTCTTTGTATGTATGACTTCTAGCACTTATATGCAAATCCACCAAAAAATCCCGGACATAAGCATATAAAAAGAATTATCAATAAAATTATCCATATCCACTCGTTTCCACAACCAAATCCAAAGCCTCTTTCCTCAGCCATTTTAAAACACTCCTTTCAACAGCTATTCTAAATCATTCCCGTAAATAACCAATACTCTCAAAAAATCGTCAGTATTTTATAAATCTTCATTAGCAACTTTCTACAACAGGATTATCCGCACTACGCCCCCACTTAGGCCTGCAGTAGAATATTAGTAAGAAAAGAATTATAAACCAAAGTATTTCATCGTTGTTAAACAATCCTCCGTGAAATTTACCTTCAGACATTGGGTTATCTCCTTTCAAAATATCGAATGTCTATTTTTTACACACTATATGATATTATCGATTCAGAAATTTTGTTACAATTAAAAATTTATTATTGTATTTTGATATATATTGACATTATCAATTTTACATAGTATTATTATAATATAACATATGAACAATTATTCAAGTATTCATATTGAATATACTATCGACAAATTTGCAAAAGATAAATGTATATCTGAAAGGAGCATAAACATGGTTGATAATAAAAGCTTTTCCGACAGATGTGATTGCAATGTCATACATGAAGATGTTGTCAATGAAGTAAAGAAAAAGATGCCTGGCGAGGAAAACCTTTATGATTTGGCAGAGCTGTTCAAGGTCTTTGGTGATACTACCAGGATCAAAATTCTTTGGGCATTGGCAGAGTCCGATATGTGCGTATGTGATATTGCAGTGCTGCTAAATATGACACAATCTGCAATATCACATCAGCTGAGAGTATTAAAGCAAGCCAGACTTGTAAAAAACAGAAAGGAAGGCAAGATTGTTTTTTACTCACTTGATGATGAACATGTTAAGCAAATATTCGATCAGGGTATGGTTCATATTAATGAAAAATAGCAAATCTGAAAGAAGGTGTATTTATGGCGGCAACAAGCGAAAAAAACATAACAAGCCGTAAGTCCATATACTTTTCCGGGCTGCACTGTGCTGACTGTGCATTAAAAATAGAAAACGAAGTAAGTCGCATAAACGGCGTTAAATCAGCCACTTTAGACTTCGTATCTCAAAAGCTTACCATAGATGCAGAAGATAAAAACAAATTACAGGACATAATGAATAAGGCAGCAGAAATTGCATTAGGCATTGAGCCCGATATTAAAATAATCGATAACGTAAATCCGGAAAATACAAATTACGGAAATGCAAATGACCAAGACAGTAAAAAGGTGTGGATAGAAAGAGCAGCCTTTGGTTTGGGTACAATACTTTTTATCGTTGCTATTTTTATAGCCCTTCCTTTTTGGATTCGATTAATCTTTTACATTACGAGTTATCTGTTAATGGGCAGCAAGGTAGTTATAAGGGCTTTAAAAAATATGCTTAAAGGCCGTGTTTTTGATGAAAACTTTTTAATGAGTATTGCAACCATTGGTGCATTTGCAATAGGCGAGTATCCTGAGGGTGTTGCGGTAATGCTCTTTTATCAGATAGGCGAGTTCTTCCAAAACACAGCGGTAAATCGTTCAAGAAAATCCATAGCTGCGTTAATGGATATTCGTCCTGACTTTGCCAACTTAATGATTGGTGATGAATTACAAAGGGTTTCACCCGAGCAAGTCAAAATAGGGGATAAAATTATTGTTAAGCCAGGTGAAAAGATACCGTTAGACGGTGTAGTGTCAGAAGGCTCATCTACACTGGATACATCCGCACTTACCGGAGAATCCATTTTTAGAAAAGTTGATGTGGGAGACACGGTATTGTCAGGCTCCATCAATAAAAACGGTGTGCTTACAATAAGTGTTACAAAAGCCTTTGGAGAATCAACCGTTTCAAAAATACTTGACCTTGTTCAAAATGCGAGCAGCAAAAAAGCTGTTTCCGAGAATTTTATTACAAAATTTGCAAGATATTACACTCCTTTTGTAGTATTTGCAGCAGTTGCATTGGCTGTCATTCCCCCTATGGTTATTGAAGGAGCTTCATTCTCCGAATGGATAAACAGAGCTCTGGTATTTTTGGTGGTTTCATGCCCATGTGCATTGGTTGTCTCCATTCCCTTAAGCTTTTTCGGCGGTATTGGAGGAGCCTCCAAAAGCGGTATTTTGGTCAAGGGTGGCAATTTTCTTGAAGCCTTAACCAACCCCGATACAATTGTATTTGACAAAACTGGCACTTTGACAAAGGGCGTTTTCAATGTAACAAGAATAACAAGCAAAAGCTTCATAAGTGAAGAAGATCTCCTCAAGTTTGCCGCATTGGCAGAAAGCTACTCAAACCATCCCATAGCTCTTTCCATTGTTAATGCTTATAAAAAGGAAATTGACAAATCGAAAGTTTCCAACTATAAAGAAATACCGGGTAAGGGCATCAGTGCAAAAATCGAAGAAAAAAGCATACTTATCGGGAATGCCAAGTTATTGGAGAAGGAAAACATCCCCTGTGAAGAAGTAGACACATATGGAACTGTAGTACATCTAGCAATCGAAGGCAATTATTCAGGATATATTGTAATATCGGATAAAATAAAACCGGACAGCAAAAAGGCTATAAATGAATTAAAAAAACTGGGCGTTAAAAATATTGTTATGCTTACGGGAGACAGTAAGTCGGCAGGCAAAAAAATAGGCAATGAGCTAGGAATAGATGAGATTTACGCAGAGCTGCTGCCTTATGAGAAGGTGGAAAAACTAGAAAAACTTGATAGCAGCAGAGCAACATCAGGAAAGCTTGTATTTGTAGGAGACGGTATTAACGATGCTCCTGTACTCGCCCGAGCAGATGTGGGAGTTGCAATGGGCGGATTAGGCTCTGATGCTGCAATTGAGGCCGCTGATGTAGTATTGATGACAGACGAACCCTCAAAGCTTGTAACTGCTATCAAGTTAGCCAGAAAAACCCGCAACATAGTATGGCAAAACATAATATTCGCTATGACCGTAAAAGGTATTATCCTTCTACTAGGTGCCGGAGGTATTGCCACTATGTGGGAAGCGGTTTTTGGAGATGTTGGAGTCGCATTAATCGCAATTATAAATGCAATGCGAGTTTATAAGTAAACTTTCATTAAATACGTTATTAATCTTACATTTAACAGAAGATAAATGTAAGATTAATCGCATTTAATCTAATTTTGGGGTTGCAAATTATCTCTTTTCCTTCTATAGAAAGCCAATATAATAAGTGCAATAAGCGAAGATATGGAAACTGTCAGGTAAACCTGCTTAAACCCGTCATTTAGAGTAGATTGGAACTCCCCTTCAATCTTCTCGCTCATATTATCAATTTCCTTTAAGTAATCTTCACTTGCCTTGTTAAACGCATCTGGGACAGCAGCCTTCATCGCATTCATTTTTGTCACTGTATCTTCCATTTCACTTTTAGCTTGTTTCATGGATTCCATAGCTTTTAACATACTTTCCATTTGACCATTATTCGCTGTATTTCCTGGCATCGACGCACCCATAGCCCCCATATTACTCATATCACCCATATTACCCATAGCGGCCTTAGCACCCTTTTCCATGCCATCCAACGCCTTTTCCATATCCGATAAACTTCCATTTATGGCATCTATACCCTTCTGGATTCCACCTTCTATTTGTGTAATTATTTTAGGACTCATCTCTTCAAACATCCTTTGGGCAAGTATCTTACTGTTCTCAGTAATGGTAGTTACGTCAGAGGATTTCATAAGCTCCAAAAGATCATCAGGAAGCTTATAATCGCTATTGCCGCTCATATCGATTTTTACTTTAGTCATTGAAGCTAAGTCGGGCATTTCAACACCTGCAAGCTTTTCCTTCATATTGGGATCTTTCTTGAGATTTTCCATTTTATCACTGATTTCCTGAGCATACGGCAATGATGTAACTTCTATTTCCTTTGGAAACACATTCATAACATTAGTCTGTACATTTGCTCCGGCATGTGCAAGAAAACCTACCATGATGGCTGGCCCAATAACGGTACCTACCGAACGTATAAGTGAAAGAGTTGCAAGTGCCGAATTTGATTCCTCTTTCTTTGTATTTTCAAGCATCATATAATTAAGTGGAGCTCCAATTGTAAATCCCATACCAAGTCCTATAAGAACAAGGCTCACAATAACATTAATAGTGTTCGGGTAGTTTGCTGTAACCAAAATAAGGTATAAAGAGCCCAGTATTGAAATGAAAAAACCTGTTGCCAAAACTGCTTTTGCACCGAATTTATCTATCATTCTTCCGGATAAAGGTGCTCCCACTCCTGCAAATAACCCTAAAATAATGACGAAGTATCCTCCACTACCTGATGCGATTTTAAGTGAATTTTCCGAAAACTGAGGAACAAAAATCATGCCCATCATTACAATACCTACAATAAATGAAATAATCAATGTTACAACTATTCTCCCATTTGTGAAATACCCCAGATTAATAACCGGGTCCTCAGCTTTCTTTTCAACCAGAACAAAAATCGGTAGAAGCACAATGAATATCAATATGAAAGGATAGACATTCAAATCACCAATAGTAGTCAAAAAGTCAAAAAAGTCAATGTTCTTGAGACCATACATTAGCGACAATATCATTACTGTCAGCAATAATATACCGAAAATATCAGTTTTCTTAACATCCTGAATGCGATTGTTCGAAAGGAATATAAATCCTGCAACAAGAATAAAAACAGTAATCGGAAGATTTATATAAAAAATAAACTGCCAGTTGTCCTTACCGAAAATGTCCATTATAGCACTACCGGCTGATGCACCGAATATATTGGCAACTCCATATACTCCTCCTATAAGCCCTAAAGCCATACCGCGTTTTTCCGGAGGGAATGTTGTTCCAAACTCTGCAGTAGCAATAGGAACTATACCTCCGCCACCAAGTGCCTGAATAACTCTTCCTGTAAGCAGAACCGAAAAGTTCCCTATATCCTGCGACAAACCGCAGATTAGCGAACCGAGACCAAAAAGGAATATACTCATGAGGTAAATGTATTTCCTACCATATTTGTCAGCCATTTTCCCCATTATTGGAATGCTTGCCGCATAAGCCAATGTGTATATTGTAATCATCCATATACCGGTCTTATCATCAACCATCAGGTGGTTTTGGATAACCGTTCTTGCAGGAGTTACAATTCCTGTATCAATAGCTCCCATAAATATGCCGAAAAGATAAACAGCCATTATTATTCCTAGATTACTTCTTTTAGCTTTCTCCATTTTTTTGATACTCCTTTACAATAATTAGTTCAACATGGATTCAATGATGCATGACAACCTTGCAAACTCCATTTTATCTTCATAAACATATAAAACAAACAGTTTGCATATTGCATCTGCAATCAATTCATAGTCTTTACATTGTATATCTTTACTTTGATCGCTGCCTTTTATAAGAATTAATATTTTATCCGATAAGCTTTTTAGCAATTCATTCTTATGGTGTTTGAAACTATAAAATTCACTTTTCTCCGAATTAATACCGGAAAAATCAAACCAGATATTATGAACATTGTTCATTAGTATTCCCAATTCGTCGTAAATTATTTCTAGTTTATTCATCAAACAGCTGTTAGATTTTGTAGCCTGATCAATTCTACGAAGCATCATGCTCCACTCAACTCTAAGCACTTCACAGACAATTTCCTGCTTGGACTTGTAATAGTTATAAAGAGTACCGGTAGCAATTCCGCACTTCGCAGCAATTGTTCTCATATTCAGCTTCTCATAGCCCTTTTCCTGCAGCAGCTGTCTTGTTACCATAAGTATATCTTCTTTAATATTAATTATTGTTTTCGGCAAAGAATATCTCCTTTCCTTAAATGAACAATGTTCATTTAAAATCAATATAAAGCCCTCTGTCAATATGCAATAAACATAGTATATTTTTATATATTTTATTAAAATATACTATGAAAAATGCAAGAAAAAATTAGTAAAATACCCCCATAGAATATACATATACAGTCTATTCTATGGGGCTATAATTAATTTTGTCACTTATTCATGCATTATACACTGACATTAATTTAACAAACTAAGCCAATGTTTAATATTAGATTCTGTTAACCCCGGTTTTCCTTGCAGCCTCAGCTACAGCAGCAGCAACAGCTTTAGCTACTCTTGGGTCGAAAGGTGCCGGAATAACATAATCAGGTCTTAATTCGTCTTCAGATATCACAGATGCAATAGCTTCAGCAGCAGCAATCTTCATCGCATCATTGATATCGCTTGCTCTTACATCTAAAGCACCTCTGAAAATACCCGGGAATGCAAGAACATTATTGATCTGATTCGGGAAATCTGAACGACCTGTTCCCATAACCTTACAACCAGCTTCCATAGCTTCATCAGGCATTATTTCAGGTGTTGGGTTTGCCATAGCAAAGATAATAGGATCTTTAGCCATAGTCTTAACCATTTCCTTTGTAAGCATGCCTGCTGCAGATACTCCAATAAATACGTCTGCACCTTCTATAACGTCCTTCAATTGGCCCTTCTTTTTGTGGAGGTTTGAAATTTTAGCCATTTCTGCCTTTTCAGGGTTAAGATTATCTCTTCCTTCATAGATAGCACCCTTTGTATCGCAAAGGATAACCTTTTCAAGTCCCACTGCCATAAGAAGCTTTGTAATAGCTATACCGGCAGCTCCTGAACCGTTAACTACAACTTCCATTTCCTTCAAGTTCTTTTTAGTAAGCTTCAATGCGTTTATCATAGCTGCTAATGTAACAATAGCAGTACCATGCTGGTCATCGTGGAAAATAGGAATATCACATTCCTCTTTTAAGCGTCTTTCAATTTCAAAGCACCTTGGTGCTGAAATGTCTTCGAGATTAATACCGCCAAAGCTTCCAGCAAGCAACTTAACAGTATTTACAATTTCATCAACGCTCTTTGAGCGGATACAAAGCGGAAATGCATCAACATCTCCAAATGTTTTAAACAGTACGCATTTACCTTCCATTACCGGCATTCCGGCTTCAGGACCTATATCTCCCAATCCCAGAACTGCAGTTCCATCGGTAACAACTGCTACAATGTTACCTCTCCTTGTGTACTTATATGAAAGGTCTACATCCTTTGAAATTGCCAAACATGGCTCAGCAACACCTGGTGTATATGCAAGAGATAGATCCTCTTTGTTTTTTAAAGGTACCTTGCTGATTACTTCAATTTTACCCTTCCATTCTCCATGAAGTCTTAACGACTCTTTTCTGTAATCCATTTAATTCCTCTCCTTACAAATATGTTGGTTATGTCTTTTAGTTAGAACATAAATTAGATTAAATACGATTAATCTCTTACATTTATCTATCGCAAAACCCAGGTAAGTACTCGTTATTTTGCTCCGATAAATGTAAGAATAATGTATTTAATATAGACAAAATTATAGCATATTATAAATGCATTAAATATCTTTTACTTCATCTAAAACAGCCTTTAACTGATTAGCTGAAAATCTTAATGCTTCAAGCTCATCATCTGCCAATTTCAAATCTACAATACTCTTAACTCCATTTGAGTTAACTATTGACGGAAGGCTCAATGCAACACCTTCTATACCGTAATTGCCATTAATAACTGAACTTACAGTTCTTATTGTGTTCTGATCCTTAAGCAATGATTCAAGAATTGTGTTGATAGAAACAGCAATCGCATAGTATGTAGCACCTTTTCTCTTGATGATTTCAGCACCTGCAGTTTTAACATCTTTCATGATCTCTTCTTTATCTGCTTCAGTTATGGAATATTTCGGATCAGCAAAATATTCACTTATATTTTTTCCCGCAATATGAGTTGCACTCCAGAGCGGCAACTGTGAATCACCATGTTCACCAATAATATATCCGTGAACATTTCTTACATCCACATCCAATTTTTCACTTAACAGATATCTGAATCTAGAACTATCAAGAACAGTACCTGTTCCTAATACTTTTCCTGCTGGCAGGCCTGACCATTCTTGTATTTTGTATGTCAAAACGTCAACAGGATTTGCAACAACAAGAATAACTCCACGTGTATAGTATTTCATGATGTTGCTTGTTATTTCTTTTGCAATTGCTACATTTTTCTTAGCAAGGTCAATACGAGTCTCACCTGGCTTACGATTTGCCCCTGCTGTAATAACTATAACATCGCAATCCGCACAATCGGAATAATCTCCGTCATATACTTTCATCTGTCCTAAGAATGAAAGCCCATGGTTAATATCCATTGCTTCTCCTGCAGCCTTATCTTTAGCTACATCAATCAAAACTAACTCGCTAACCAATTGATTGAGCGATAATGCGAATGCTGCTGATGCCCCTACAAAGCCGGCACCAATAATTGCTACTTTTGATCTGTTCTTTCCCATATTAAATCCTCTTTCTCTATTTTATTTCACAGTAATTTTAATTATTATAACAACATATTAAGGAAACTACAATAATTCTACAAAAATTTTTTTAATAAATAGATTTTTTATAAACTTTATAATCTATATTAAATACTTTATTAATCTTACATTTAACAGAGCAAAATAGTAAACACTTTACATTAAATTTGTAGTAAATAATGTAAAAAGATTAATTGTATTTAATAGATAACAATTATTTCTATAGTATTGTAATAATTTAGTTTATATATTCAGATATTTATATTGACATATATATATAAATTTGATATACTGATATATACGGGGGATAGTGTACAGATGGAAAAAACCTTAGTTACGAAGGAAGATTTTATCGCAAGAGTTGAAGAATTAATAAGCAACGGAGATGGCCCTTTTAGTATTGCAGTAGCAGATGTAGATAATTTTGAGAATATCAATAAAATATACGGCTATTCAATTGGAGATGAAGTAATCAAGAAACTGATATCAGTGTTCAATCAGAACCTTTCACCCATTGATTTGATAACAAGGCACGGCGATGAGATAAATGTACTTCTTGTAAAAAAAGGTTCTGAAAGAAGCTTCATGGAGATGGAAGAAATAAGGCGATATCTCTCCGATAACACATTTACTTTAAATGATAAAAGCAGATCTGAGAACGTATACATAACTATCAGTTGTGGAATCGCAAGTTATCCGAGGGATTCCAAAAATGTAGTTGAGTTATTTAGGGTTGCAGATAGTGCCATGTTCAGGGCTAAAAAACTTGGAAAAAACAAGGTTTGCCTGTCGGAAGCAGAGAGTATGGTATTAAAGTCCAGTTATTTTACCAAAACACAAGTTGACCGACTTTCAGAACTCTCAAAAGAGTTGGAAAAAACCGAAGCATTTTTACTTCGTGAAGCTTTAGACGACTTATTCAAAAAGTACAGCAAGTAAGTACTAATTTTGCACATTATATAATTTTGCACATTATAAGAATAGGCTTCTAGGGTGAGACAGGGTGGAAATATATTTTGGCATAATTTTAATTTAATGTATAAGTTTTTCGCCCTTTTTATATAATATATTAAGGCATGTGATCCTTTCATATTATATAACAAATCATATAAGCCCTAAGCTATAGTTATTAATTGAGCAAGACAAAATAGCAAATTTAATGATAAATGAATTTTATATTATTTGTATTTTTTATAAATAATATTACATTAAATTACGTAATTAATAATACGTTATAAATCTTACATTTAGCATAAGGTAAATGTAAAATTAATCGTATTTAATATAAAATAAAACTAAATAATTTTAGCTTCGCTGAATCCAGAAATGGAGCGGGAGAACCAATTTGTGGGGTGAGTCCGGTATATTATCCGGTAGGGTTAGCTCTTTCGACCCGAATCCGTCAGCTAATCTCGTAAGCGTTGGAAGAGAAGGTGATTGATATGCTTTAGTCGTTCCCTATATTTGGTAAACCCAATTTTAGCATACGCTATGGAAACTTCTCCGTAGCGTTTTTTATTTAACATTACTTTTATACTTGTACCAATACTTATACCTTTACTTATGTAGTTTAGTTGGATTAGTTGAAAAATTATAACGGAGGTAAAAAATATGATTAGAGTTTGCATATCAGGGCTTGGAAAAACAGGTAGAGAGATAGCTAAGGTTTTAATGGAACAACAGGATATAAAGCTTGTTTCGGCGATTTGCAGTCCAAATAGTGACAAAAAGGGCAAGGATCTTGGCGAAGTCATAGGTTGCGGCAGTACAGGGATTGTAATTGAAAGCTCTGACAGCCTTGAGCAAATCATTTTCAGTTCAAAACCCGACGTAGTTGTGGACTTTTCAAGTCCCGAAGCAGCACTAAAAAACGCCAAGGTATTTTCTAAAATGAAAGTAAACATCGTAATCGGTACAACGGGATTTTCCAAATTTGGACTAAAAAGGCTTCTCGTACTTGCTACAAAGCATAGAAACGCTATCGTCTATGCACCAAACATAACATTGGGTGTAAATGTTCTTATGCTTCTTACAAATTTGGCATCCAATATATTGAGCAACTATGACTTTCAAATCACAGAAATTCACCATAAACATAAAAAGGATGCCCCATCCGGCACCGCAAAAAAAATTGCGGCTGAAATACAAAAGGGCATAAAAGCTTCAGGCAATTCAAACGAAAATAAAGAAATACCTATCACAGCTATAAGAGCCGGAGGAGTTGTCGGAAAGCATGAAGTAATGATTATCGGCGAAGATGATAAAATAGAAATTTCCCATGAATCATTTTCAAGGAAAGCCTTTGCCCTTGGTGCACTCCGTGCAATCAGGTTTGTTAAAGGAAAAGTCGGATACTTTGAAATGAGCGATGTTCTTAATCTTAAAAAAGTGCTGGGAGACTATCTTGAAAATGAAAACAACTCATTTAAAGAACGTTATACCGTATTCTTAAACAAAAAAGATTTGCAGCTCCTCCAGATGTAATACAGTTAAATATTTTTAATATCACCATAATACTTATTACGTACTTAATGACAAAAAATTTGAATATATTTTTGAATATATTATAAATAAACAATATTGATAAAAAAGCTGCCGACAACTAATTGGCAGCTTTTATTTTTATATTCCTAATATGTATTTTATAACATATGGCAGGTTATACTACATTAATGAAATGAGTTGATATCCTGATGTGAAAACAAAATCAACTGCACCTTTCGGATAGGTAATAAATACGAATTCGGAGTGGAAACCCATGGAACCTTTAGCAGTAGTTACAAGAGATGGTTATATTGAAAGCATACATTACGGATATATATGTGTTGTAAATTCCTCAGGGCAAGTACTGTATAACTTGGGAGATTATAATACAAAAATATTCCTGCGTTCATCTGCAAAGCCCATTCAAGCAATACCTCTGATACAGTCAGGTGCTGCTTATGAATTTAACTTCTCAAATAAGGAAATTGCTATAGCATGTGCCTCACACAGCGGACAAAAAGTACATCGGGAAACTGTGGAAAAGATTCTTAAAAAGCTGGGTGTTAACGAATCAAATCTGCATTGCGGTATTATGAAACCATATAACGACGAAGAAAACAAGAGACTTATGACATCCGGAACACCACCATCCGCTTTTCACTGCAGTTGCTCCGGCAAACACTCTGCAATGCTTGCTCTTGCAAAATTCAGAGGCTATAATATCGACAACTATGAAAGCATTGAAAACCCTTTGCAGCAGGAAATATTGAAAACCGTTGCCGAATTTACAGATGAAGATATAGACTCCATTCCTACCGGTATTGATGGCTGCGGTTTACCAATATATCTTATGCCGATGAATAAAGTTGCACTGTCCTATGCAAGGCTGATTATGCATATGCATAATGAAAACAGCCCTTATCATCACGCATGTAAAACAATATATAATTCTATGACACAGTTCCCGGAAATGGTTGCCGGGGAAAATGAGTTTTGTACTGTACTAATGCAGACAACAGGAGACAAATTAATCGGCAAGATAGGCTCTGAAGCAGTATATTGCCTCGGTATTAAGGAAGGGAGCCTTGGCATTTGCATAAAGATAGCCGACGGGAATGAGAGAGCGCTCTACCCTATAGTTATACACACATTAAAAGAACTCGGTATTCTGAGCAATAATGAATTTGAATCATTGAAACAGTGGTATAATCCTGTGATTAAAAATAATCTCAACGAAGCAGTAGGTGAAATATTACCCACGTTCAATCTCAATTTAAAGTCGCAAAAGCCATTATCCTTAGGCGTTAAATATTAATCCAAGTAGCTCTTGGCGTGCTTTATGAACTCCTGGAGCACTTTGATACGAGCATATTTCTTATCCTGTCCTTCAACTATAATCCAGGGTGCATATTCAGTATTGGTCCTGACTAGCATCTCATTCATTGCTTCAATATACAAATCCCACTTTTCCCTGTTTCGCCAATCTTCAGATGTAATCTTGTGTGATTTGTCCGGTTCGTTCTCCCTATCCTTAAAGCGTCTAAGCTGCTCATCCTTGTCTATATGGATTAAAAATTTTATTATTAGTGTCCCGAAATTATGCAAATGTTTCTCCATTTGGTTAATTTCATCATATGCCCTGTCCCATTCGCACAAATTCGCAAATCCCTCTATTCTCTCAACCAATACTCTTCCATACCAGCTCCTATCAAATATAGCTATTTTGCCTTTAACAGGAAAATCCCTGTAAAATCTCCAGAGATAGTGATATTTTTTCTCTGTTTCATCAGGTGCCGAAGTAGGTATGACATTATATCCTCTCGGATCCATATATCCTGTAAGCCTTCGAATCGCTCCTCCTTTACCGCTGGCATCCATGCCTTCAAAAACAATAATCCCCAGTATACCCTTTGTATATAACTTATAGGCAACTTTTTGAGCCTCCTTCTGTAACTTTTTCAATTTACTTTCATAATAATCCTGATCTATTGTAAGGCTCAAATCCACATTACTAAGAGGTCTTGCTTTTGCTTCATATTCTCTTACATATCCCTGGCAGTTCCTTTCTACCTCAAGCCTTTCCAATCCCTTCTGGATTAACTCAATAGTAGTACCTAAAATAGCTTTTGATGCGGCCTTTAGATTTTCACCCGAAATTATGTTCCATCTGCTGTATTTAAAGTCGGAATGCTTTAATATATTGTCAAAATGATTGCAGAAATGCTCATAATTCTCATTTTGCTCTATATCTCTGTGTGTCACCATAAATTCACTATATTTATGCTCTCTAAGTTCATTAATCCTGTCTTTTTGGGTCTTTTCGCCGATATGCAAGAAGTATTTTATTATTATTGTACCATCGTCAACTAATTGCTTTTCTATTGAACTTATGTCCTTTATATCTCTCTTGAGCTCATCAGGCTCTATATCCAGATGATTCATGACCTTAAAATAAAAACTCCGGTCAAAAATGGCTATATCGCCTTTCCTGGGAATCTTGTTCCAAAACCTCCAGAGAAATGACCTTTCCTTCTCTTCGTCGGTAGGCTTATCAAAAACACTGACCTTATAGGACCTTGGATCCAATTCCCGTATCAGATCATTAATTACATAACCTTTACCTGATGATTCCCATCCATCAACAATTATAAGTACAGGAATATTTTTACTTTTGACCAACCTCTGCAGATTCGCCAATCTTTTGCCAAGCTCGCTTCTTTTGGCCTTTTCAAAAGGGTTTTTGAATTTGTCAAAATCAAAGTGTTTTAACATTTCAAATCTCTCTCCTTGTAGAATTCATCAATGTCCTTCCACTTCCACATCTAACATGTCTTCTTATTATACCAATGTTCAAAGATAGCTATTCGTTTATAATTTCAAGCCTTCCATGGCTTTCTTCATAACATCTCCGGCCTTTTTGCGTATAATCAGCTTGGCACTTCTATCATATGGAGTATCGGTCATATTGATTATTACAAGTTTGTCACCTTCAAAGTAGCTTACAAGCTTTGCAGCGGGATAAACAACAAGGCTTGTACCAATGACAATAACCATGTCGGCCTCTCTTATACTGCATCTGGCTTTATAGAGCTTCTCCTCATCAAGCATCTCCTCATACAAGACAACATCAGGTCTTACAAGACCACCACAGGAATCGCATTTAGGAACAGATACCGAATCCAATACAAACTCCGCATCATATTTTTTATTGCATCTTATACAATAGTTTTTATTGGCGTTTCCATGAAGTTCAATGACGTTTTTTGATCCTGCCACAGTATGGAGATTGTCTATATTTTGCGTCACCACTGCTTTCAATTTTCCCGCTTTCTCAAGCTTCGCAAGTGCAATGTGACATTGGTTGGGCTTCACATCTGTGTATACCATAAACTTTTTATAAAATTCAAAAAACTTATCAGGATATTTGTCAAAAAAAGACTTGCTTAATATAACCTCAGGCGGAAATCCCCCTCCATCCATTTGAAATATCCCTGACGATGACCTGAAATCGGGTATTCCACTCTCTGTTGAAACACCTGCACCGGTAAACGCAACAATGTTACTTGAGGATGACATTAGATCAATAAGCATTTGTATATCTCTATCCAAACAAATCCCTCCGTTTCAAGATATGCAGTTTAGCCAAATAAGCTATGCTAAAAATGTAATAGTTTAGGTAAAACGTGGTAAAACAATAAAAAATCTTATATGAATATGATATTCCTTAATTTGTATTATTTCAAGAATATATAAAAATAGACAACTTCCCTATATTTGCTTATATACATCAATCTCTTTGTTTTTATACATAAATGCGTTTTTCGGGCAGTTATTCATACACTTCTGACACATAATACAACCTTTTGAAATAGGAACATTATTATCTATATTTAAACTGTTGGTTGGACAATTCCTTTCACATATCCTGCATTTTACACACTTTTCCTTATTAATTGATACTTTTTTTGCAACTGCCGGTATGTAAAATTTGCTGCATAATATATAAATTATCTTTGTAAAATAGTACCTTCTATTGGATGTCTTAACAACATTCCTGTCTCCTGATATTAATTTATCCACCATTAGATCTGCTTTCTCAATAGCATTATTTCTTAAGGTTTCATATTCAGAAATAGGTGTTTTGGTGAACAAAAAATTATAATAATTATTGGGCATTGGGAAAAAATCTGTTTGCACTATTTCAACATTTGTGTTTTTAAAATAATTATATACTTCATTAAAGCATGGAGTTAATGTTTTTTCAGCTTGTGTAGCAAAGAAAATAGATTTTATTTTAGTATTTTTATCAACCTTCTTTTTTATATTATCAATAAATATTTTGGGATAAAGTTCAATATAGATTGGTGCTCCTGCAACTAAATAATCATATTTAATGTTGCTGTTTGTATTATATTTTAATATATCATAGATATCGGCCTGAACATTCCTGACTTCAAATGATTTTTTAAATTTTTCCGCAACAAATTTAGTGTTATTGGTGCCTGAAAAGTATAATATTAGTGCACGGCTCATAAAATTACCTCCATAATATGCAAATAATGATAAAACAGATATCATTTATCATTATTTTACATATGGAAAAATTATGCTATCATATACGAGCCGTTTTATTACTTTATATCATCATTAAATTCTTTTAGCCGCTCCTCTCAATTTCTATAATCTTTTGCCACATGTATATGGGAGAAACTCCGGCATATCCGCTTTCCTGAGCATCATTTACTTCAATAACAATCCATTTGCCTTCCTCAGTTTTCGCAATATCTACTACAAGGAAGGTAACATTCAATCGTTTTGCAACCGTTACAGCCAGCAGTTCAACTTTTTTCATCTCTTCATCCGAAATCCCATACCGTATTCCTTCCCACCAATATCTGCCCACACCAACCACATGGTTCTTCCAAATAAAAACGCGAAACTCCATACTGCATTGAAAGTGCCTTTTTATGCTTGTTTGTTTGGTGTGCACCCTTTACAAATATTGGCCAGCCCATATCGGATTCTACTTGCTCAACAGTTGGCAAAGTATCATACCACCTGCTTTTAGGTGTCAGGTCTTTTATTAAAGGATACCACCTTGGTAGCAGAGTACATAGATTAAATTCCTCAGGAGTATGTATAAGATTAATTCCTTGTTCCTTCATTGCATCATATAGCTTTTTATACTCAGCAACTGCCCCTATCCTTAAAACAGCAGGCAGTTCAATCTCAGAAAATATTGACTTGCATTCTAAGAAATCACGAAAATTGAAATCATAAATTCGTATTCCTATATTTTTTATAATTATTGGGAGAATCCCTTGTAACAATAAAAAATCGTCAAATATAAATTCACCAAAGTTATACATATTTTCTTCTCACATACTTTTCCTGTAATTATTGGTTTTTAATCTTGAGATTTTCATAAAAATGCTCTTCTCACTAATGTTATTATACATTAATTGGTTATGTGAATCTATAGCGAATACTTTATAATTATGAGTTTTGTAAGTTTTTCGTTAAAATATTAACTTTCCATTAAATTGGAAATGTTACTTTTTTGAAAATCATCTTAATGATTAGATTATTTGGTTTTAGAAGAAGGGCAATATAATTTCAATCGTTGAAGCTGTTGCATTATATTCGACCTTTTACAAAATAAACATATTATATGAATAAATATTGCAACAGCCTCATTACAATCCTCCGAAGTGATTATTTAATCCGCTTAAGCTTCCAATATTCTATTCAATACCTTATTGTACAACTTATCAATACCATCAAAATTTATATTAGGTACATAATATGTCTCAAGCTCATCATGCAATACTTTGGCCCTCTTGATGGTTTGCAGAGCAGTAGTTAAAAGGTGCTCAAAGTCCGTCAGATTCTGATCTAAATCATCCTTATAATGCATCAATATTTCATCATTCATATAAGACAGCATATCAATGACAGCATATTTCCTAACTGTTGAACTATGATAGCTGTTAGTGGTTGTAAATGCCATATTCATATCGGGAATAACCAGATGATCAAGCTTGTAGGGGTTTAATGCACAATAATAAGCTTCAACATAGTATCCTCTCTCTATTGCAGCATCCTTTATCTTTTCAAGTATTTTATCCTCCCTTGTTCCTAAAGCACCCCTGATTTCATATACCTTTTCAACTGTCAGGATGGTATCAAGATAATTACAAAGCCCATTAGGAGTCATAGCACTTGCAAACATGCTCCTGATCTTTCCGTTTCCACCTGCAGGAATGCCTTTAAAAAGATCACCAATAAGCTCGTTAATAAATTTATTTAACTCACCCTTATTAAGTGCTTTTGAATAAATCTCTGAACTTCCCTCATAGATTGAATAAGCCGCCTTTAAATACTTGTAGGCTCTATTAAATATGTACCCTATCTCATTATTGGTCCTTATAACACTGTCTTTATTAGCACGTATGCCGACTTCATCCCAGAAATCCCCAAAGTTTAATATTTCGTCCACTGCTCCGGGATTCTTGGGATCTACTATGTGTGGTGCCGTTCCATCCACAAATACCACTTGCAGTTGAGGAATCTTCACTCCATCCAAAGAGTTATTGTCGGATGAGCAATACAAATATTCAACATCATATCCCCTGCTGAGCATTTCCGCCCCTATTTTCTTCATGAAAGTCGACTTTCCGACGCCAGGCCCGCCCTTTATTACAAAAATCCTGTTGGCCTCTTCCTGTGAAATAATATTGTTATAGTAGCTAAAGAACCCAAGAGATGTATTACCTCCCGGAAAAAGGTCCCTAGATTTGCCTTGAGACATAAAATCCCCTCCATTAGGTTATCAAATTGCAGCCTCATCACTGCAATATTAATATATGTAACATATGTGCAATTTGGGAATTATTAATGCTCAAAGAATTGCATGTCTTAGGAACATGAGCTCACCAGATAAAATAGAGCTGATATTACCGTGATAAAAAATAAAAATAATTTAAATAGGCAGGAAGCTTTGCTATCCTGCCCATCTATCATTCCTTTATGCAGTGACAATATTGTTCGCTGCTTGTAGTCCAAGCTTTTCGACTGCCATTTCACGCATTTTATATTTCAAAATCTTACCTGCGGCATTCATTGGAAACTCTGTTACAAAATCTACGTAGCGAGGCGTCTTATGCTTAGCCATGTGTGTACGCACATAATCCTTCAACTCATCGGCAGTAAGTGTTTCACCCTCCTTGAGTATAACACATGCCATAATCTCCTCACCGTATTGCTCATCCGGCACACCAATAACCTGAACATCCCTTACTTTAGGATGTGTATATATGAAATCCTCTATCTCCTTGGGATAAATATTCTCCCCGCCTCGAATAATCATATCCTTGATACGCCCGGTTATTTTGAAATAGCCATTTTCATCGCATCTTGCCATATCGCCGGTATGAAGCCATCCATCTTTATCAATTGCTGCTGCAGTTGCCTCAGGCATTTTATAATAACCCTTCATTATATTATAACCGCGAGCTACAAACTCACCATCTGTATTAGGCGGCAAATCCTCACCTGTTACAGGGTCAACAATTTTACATTCAACTCCAGGAAGTGCACGTCCTACAGTATTCACACGGAGCTCAATGGAGTCATCCACACGGCTCTGTGTACATCCAGGCGAAGATTCTGTCTGTCCAAACACTATTGTAATCTCTTTCATATTCATTTTATCAACAACATCCTGCATGACCTTTACAGGACAAGGACTTCCTGCCATAATACCTGTTCTCATATACGAGAAATCCGTTTTTGCAAAATCTTCATGCTCGAGCATTGCAATAAACATTGTCGGAACACCATGGAACGCAGTAATCTTTTCCTTATTAATGCATTCAAGGGACAGCTTGGGAGAAAAATACGGAATCGGACACATTGTAGTGCCATGAGTCATTGCAGCTGTCATTGCAAGAACCATTCCAAAGCAGTGAAACATAGGTACATGAATCATCAAACGGTCAGCAGTTGATAAATCCATACAGTCACCAATACACTTACCGTTGTTTACAACATTATAATGAGTAAGCATTACACCCTTAGGGAACCCGGTAGTTCCTGACGTATACTGCATATTACATACATCATGCTTGTTTATTGAAAATGCACGGCGGTAGACTTCTTCCATAGGAACCTTATCAGCCAGAGCATTAGCTTCTTCCCAGGTCAAGCAGCCTTTCAATTTTGAATCTATAGTTATAATATTACGCAAGAAAGGTAATCTCTTAATATATAAAGGTTTTCCCGGCTCAGCAGTTTCAAGCTCAGGACAGAGCTCCTTGATAATACCCAAATAATCTGAGTCCTTGAAGCCATCTATCATTACAAGGGTATGGGTATCAGACTGACGGAGCAGATACTCCGCTTCATAAATCTTGTAAGCAGTATTTACCGTTACAAGTACGGCACCAATCTTGGTAGTTGCCCAAAATGTAATAAACCATTGCGGAACATTAGTTGCCCAAATAGCCACATGATCCCCCTGCTTTACACCTAAAGCAATCAAGGCACGTGCAAATCTGTCAACATCATCACGGAATTCCGAATAAGTTCTTGTATAGTCCAATGTCGTATATTTGAACGCGTATTGGTCTGGAAACTCATCAACCATTCTATCGAGCACCTGCGGGAATGTCAGATCAATAAGAGTATCCTTTTCCCATACATATTTTCCTGTTTTTGTATTGTTATCAAAAAGACGGCCTTTTACAGTACTTTCCTCTGTATATCGGCTCATATAATTTACAAAGTTCGGAAATACAACGCCCGCATCATCAAGATCAGCAGCCCAGCGTTTAACCCATTCAAGGGAAATATATCCTTCATAGTTAATTGAACGCAATGCCCTCATCATATCATCAATAGGCAGATCTCCTTCTCCCATCATGCGATACTTAGGCTTACCGTCCTCCATTATGGAATCCTTGATATGTACATACTTAATATAAGCACCCAGATTCTGTACAGTCTTTTCAGGCTTCTCACCTGCAAATCTGTAAGGATGATGTAAATCCCACAAAGCAGCCACTGAACCACTGGATATTTCATTAAGAAGCTTACATAGACGTTCAGTATCCGAGTATACTCCGTTTGTTTCTACCAGCAGGGTCACACCATGTTCTTCCGCTGCCGGAATAAGTTTCTGCAATGCAGCGAGCACAACATTGTCATCCACATCACCGGTCGGTCCGGGCTCAGCATCGGCCAAGATTCGGATATATGGGGTTCCAAGCTTAGAAGCCAACATGATATAATTCAGATTCCACTGCATAAACTCTTTTTTTACAATAGATGTACCTTGACAACTTCACG
>DAOOVO010000026.1:0-41933 GCA_035370245.1 Pseudobacteroides sp. | reverse complement strand
AACAACCCTTAGTTTAATGTACCCTTCGTTAGGGTAGTATTCATAACAATGACACCCGGGCTAAATCCCTCAAGATGACTCTATGGTGTATTCATAGCAATGACACTTGGGCTAAAGCCCTCAGGATGACACTTGGGGGTATTATAGCAATGAACATTTTGAGAGGAGATATATAATTGAAAATACTGCATTTGTGTTTAGGTAATTTTTATATTGATAATTATTCATACCAGGAAAACATGCTCCCCAAGTTTCATAAAAAGATGGGTTTAGATGTAGAAATTATAGCATCCCTTCTTTCATACGATGAGGATGGCAATCATTGCTACCTGGATAAGAGCGGAAGCTACATCAATGAATATGGGATCCCCGTTACCAGGCTTAAATTCAAGAAGAACATATTCAACAAAAGGCTGCGAAGATTCCAAGGATTTTACGAAGCTCTTTCCAAATCCAAACCTGATATTATTTTCATTCATAACTGCCAGTTCTTAGACATAAAAGAAGTAGTTAAATATGTAAAACTTAATCCTGATGTAAAAATATATGTTGACAATCATGCTGATTTCTCCAACAGCGCAAGAAATATTTTATCCAGGACCATTCTCCACAAAATATTCTGGAGGAAATGCGCTCAACAAATAGAGCCATATACAACAAAATTTTACGGAGTCCTTCCTGCCAGGATAGACTTCTTAAAAAAATTGTACAAGCTTCCTGCTGAAAGAATAGAATTGCTGCTTATGGGCGCCGATGACGATAAAGTTCAGGAAACAAAAGATCCCCATGTCAGGAAAGAAATCAGAGAAAAGCATAATATCAAGGAAGATGATTTTTTAATTGTTACCGGCGGGAAAATAGATAAATTTAAAAAGCAAACCCTGCTTCTGATGGAAGCAGTAAAAGAAATCGACGATGACAAAGTTAAACTTATTGTTTTCGGCTCGGTTATCAATGAACTGAAAGAATCCATAAGAGAACTGTCCGATGGTGAGAAAATTCAATACATAGGCTGGCTTGATTCAGATGACTGCTACAAGTATTTTGCGGCAGCTGATTTGGGGGTTTTTCCCGGCAGGCATTCGGTACTTTGGGAGCAGGCTGTTGGTACCGGCTTACCATGCATATTTAAATATTTGGAAGGTACCACCCATGTAGATGTGGGAGGTTCCTGCATATTTTTATATAATGACTCCAAGGAAGAAATAAAGGAAAAAATCGAACTGCTTATAATTGACAAGGAATTATACAAAAAAATGAAAAGCATAACCGGCGAAGAAGGAATGAAGAAATTTTCATATTATCAAATTGCCAAAGAAAGCATCGGTTTATGAAGGAGCCAAATACCATGAAATCACTAAAAAAGAACCCCTTAATTATGATGTTTTATACTCGTTTCAGGAGACTTCTAACCGTAATTTCTCCAAAACTGAATACTATAGTTACCTTTAGGATTTCAAAAGGGAAGCCCATTAATTTAAAAAACCCCAGAACATTTGACGAAAAGATTTCATGGCTAAAATTAAACACATATTATAAAAACCCCTTGATTTCCATGTGTGCTGACAAATATGCGGTAAGAGAATATGTCTCCTCATGCGGCTTGAGTGAAATTCTCAACGAATTGTACGGGGTTTATGACCGGGTGGAAGACATAAACTGGGAAGACCTGCCGGATAAGTTTGTCTTGAAATGGAACAACGGCTGCGGACTTAATATGTTTTGCCGCGACAAAAAGAATTTTGATATAGATAATGCTGTCAAGACATTGAAAAAGTGGGGAAGGGCCAAACAGTATCTCAACAAGGCAGAGATGCAGTATAAGTATATCAAGCCAAGGATAGTGTGCGAAAAACTTCTGGAGTCAAAAACCAGCCCCCTGCCTGAAGATTATAAATTTTATTGTTTTAACGGCCGGGTAAAATACGGTATGATTTGTGTCGAGAGAGAAACAGGCCGTCCTAAGTTCTACTACTACGACAGAGATTGGAATTTTGCACGAATCAATAAAGACAGCAAGAAGGCTCCTGAAGATTTCTATATGCCTAAACCTGAAGGAATAGATAAGATGATCAGCTATGCTGAAATTCTTGCCAAACCCTTTCCTTTTGTCCGAGTAGATTTTTTTGATTTAGACGGGAAAATAATTTTCGGAGAATTAACATTCACTCCATCGGCAGGCATGAATTCCAACTGGCTTGAAGAAATGGACTTAATGTTTGGGGATTTGTTAATTCTGCCAAAAGAGTAAATAAGTACAACCCTTATACACATAAGGGCTGTCTTTTTTTGTGTTTCCAAATGACTCATTACATGTTATAATATTGCAGGTTACAAAATTAGTGTTATTTCGCAGGTGCCTGGCACCCCAGAGCAAAAAGGATGAAGGTAATGGAAAAAAGAGAAATAAAGAGTGACGGTTTTATATATAAAATATTGGAAGAGATACTTTATGTTTCCTATGTAGTATTAGGTTACTATTTGGCCTTCATGTTAAGATACAACATGAACCCCGATATTTTCAACCTGCAGCCCTTTTACGACAGCATCCCCTTTATTATAATTGCTTCGATAATCATATTTTATATCTATGATATCCTGTCAGACTTCAAAAAATCCATATTCGAAAACGCTGTAACGGTCTTTATTCCCCTGCTCTTAATTAATATAACCACCGCCGCCATCGCTTTCTTCATAAGGGGATTTTCCTTCCCGAGAACCGTGTTCATGATAGGCTCGGTTGTTCAGTTTTTGCTGATATTTACGACAAAGCACATAATTTTTAAGTATTTTGTATCCAAAAGAATGGGTAAAGATGTGCTCATTGCCGCTGCTTCAATGGACGAAGGAGAAAATATAGCGAAAAAGATTTTGTTGGACAAAAACAATTACGATAAAATCAGATATATTTGTCATGATATAGATAAAAGAACCTATGATCTCATAGACACCATAGATAAGGTTTATATCGGTGACGGCATAGCCGATACCGACAAGCTGGATATCATAAAGTACTGCTCCGAAAAGGGAAAAGACATATATTTAATCCCTGGTCTATACGAAATTTCTTTGGTAGATTTTAAGGTGAGCCAGGTTGATGATTTGCTGGTTTTTAAGCTTGAAGACTTAGGCCTTTCCTATGAGCAAAGGTTTTTTAAAAGGACCATGGATATTGTAATTTCTTCCCTGGGATTAATCGTTACATCACCTTTATTATTGATTATTTCAATAATTATAAAACTTTATGACGGAGGAAGGGTATTATATAAGCAGGAAAGGGTAACAGAAAACAACAAAATATTTAATCTGTATAAATTCCGCACCATGGTTGAAAATGCAGAAATCCAAACCGGTCCTGTTTTGGCGGCTGACAATGATACACGGATAACACCCCTGGGAAGGTTTTTGAGGGCATCAAGAATAGATGAGCTGCCTCAATTGCTGAATGTTCTTAAAGGAGATATGAGCCTGGTGGGTCCAAGGCCGGAAAGGCCTTATTTTGCAGACCGGTTCAATGAAGAAATCGACGGCTTCAAGTACAGGATTTATGTAAAAGCCGGTATAACCGGATTGGCCCAGATACTTGGCAACTACTCCACAGACCCGAAAACAAAAGCAAAATATGACTTAATGTATATAAAGAATTATTCCCTATTATTGGATATAATAATCATCTTTAACACAATCAAAACAATTCTTTTGAAAGATTCTTCCAAGGGCTTGGTTAAAGAAAAAGAACTGAAAGAACTATTGAGCGAATTAAATCTGAAAGCCTATGAAGAAATGGGAATCACAAAAGTAGATAATATTTAGATGTTTTCCATGGCGCCAGGCACCTGTACCAGGTGCCTGGTACCATGGAAGATGGCGAAAGATACCTTGAAATAGAAGGAGCAAACATGTCTAAATCAAAAAAAGCAGCCAAATCTGTTGCTTTTATCATAATATTTTCTTCTTTGAGCAAGCTCCTGGGCTTTTTAAGAGAAATCCTTATAGGAGCAAAATTTGGATCAGGATCAGAAACAGATACCTTTTTTATCGCGCTTTCTGCCATATCCTTATTTACAACAGTAATTATCAAATCAATAAACACTACAATGATACCGGTCCTTTCCGAAGTGGAGGCAAGAGAAGGAAAGAGCGGTAAAATTTCTCATACAAACAACCTGCTGAATACGGTATCCTTAATATCCCTTATTATAATTTTATTGGCATGGATTTCATCACCGGCTATCATAAGAGTAATAGCCCCGGGCTTTGACGGAGACCAGTTCAAATTAACCGTTGCCTTGATGAGAATCGGGCTTCCTACTGTTTTTCTGGCCGGGGCACAGGGAGTTTTCAGGGGATATCTTCAATCGGAGCTTATGTTTACTGAGTCTGCATTAGCCGGGTTTCCTTTAAACTTTACATATATTATCTTTCTGCTTTTCCTGTCAGGTTTTTTCGGTATAAAAGGCCTGATGGCAACTTCCGTATTGGCAATACTGTCTCAAGTCCTCCTTCAAATAAGTGAAATCAGAAAAACTGAGTTCAGGTATGAGTTTTTATTTAATTTAAAAGACAAGTATTTAAAAAAAATATTATACCTGATTCTTCCCGTTATCTTCAGTGCAGGCCTGGATGATTTATATATTATCATTAATAAAGCCTTAGCTTCAACCTTAACAGCAGGCAGTATTTCATCTTTGACATATGCAAACCGATTGGTCGGCATTGTAAGGGAATTGTTTATAGCAACTATTGCAACTGTCATGTATCCCATGCTTTCAGAAGAGGCAAACAAGGATTCTTATGATGGCTTAAAAAAAGTTACGATAAACGGGATAAATATTATTCTTCTAATAACGATACCGGCTACAATAGGAATGATTATTCTGGCAAATCCAATCGTAAAACTGGCATATGAAAGAGGCAAGTTTGATGCTCTTGCAACTTATATGACAGCAAGTGCTTTAATTTTCACGGCTGTAGGCCTGGTAGGCGGTTCCCTGGGTATTTTATTAAACAATATTTATTATTCCCTTCAGGATACCAGGACACCGGTAATATATGGAATTGTTGGGATAGTAATAAATATTTCCTTTAACCTGCTGCTGATTAAACCCATGGCACATGGAGGACTGGCATTGGCGACCTCCATATCCTCGACCCTTATATCAATACTATTAATCTATAGTATGAAAAAAAAGCTTGGGTCCTTTGGCTTTATGAAATCCTTAAAATGCGGTTTAAAATCTTTAACCGCATCCATAGTTATGGGAATCGTCGTATATTTCTTATACTCAACCCTTTCTCTTAAGATTGGAAGCGGAACCTTGCCTGAACTTATAAGCTTATTAATCTCCATTGGTACGGGAGCCTTAATATACCTGATATTGATTTACGCATTAAAAACAGAAGAAACCGATTGGGTTATAAAACTTGTTAAAGAAAGATTTAAGAAGGGATGATATTGTATGATTCTTATAACCGGAGGAACCGGCTACATCGGTTCCCATACAGCAGTTAAGCTGATTGAACAAGGCCACGAAATAGTCATCTTTGACAACCTCTACAATTCCAAAATAGATGCTTTGGATAATATTGAAAAAATTACAGGAGTAAGACCTAAATTTTACAAGGCAGACATGCTGGATAAAGATGCGCTGGATAAAATCTTTAAAGAAAACCAAATCCACTGCGTTATTCACTTTGCCGGGCTTAAAGCAGTCGGCGAATCGGTGGAAGAGCCCCTGAAATATTTCCACAACAATATAACCGGCACAATCAATCTGCTTATGACAATGCAAAAAAATAATTGCAAGAAAATTATTTTCAGCTCATCAGCAACCGTATACGGAACAACCCAGACCATGCCTCTTGATGAGACCTCTCCCATGGGTGTGACAAACCCTTACGGCAGGACAAAGTTGGTTATAGAAGATATGTTAAAAGACTTATCAAATTCAGACAAGGAATGGGGCATAGTTCTTTTGAGGTATTTCAATCCAATAGGAGCCCACAAAAGCAGCCTGATAGGAGAAAACCCAAAGGGTATACCCAACAATCTCATGCCCTATATCTGTAAGGTAGCAAGGGGAGAACTGCCGGTCCTTAATGTCTTTGGAAATGATTACGACACGATAGACGGTACGGGAGTTAGAGACTATATCCATGTAGAAGACTTGGCTGAAGGACATGTTAAAGCTTACAAAAAGATTATTAATCAAAAAGGTTTATATACATACAACCTTGGAACAGGAAAAGGGTACAGCGTCCTTCAAGTGATAGATGCATTTGAAAAGGCAAATAAGATAAAAATTAATTACAAGTTTGCTCAAAGGCGTGCCGGTGATGTGGCCATTGTATATGCAGATACAAAAAAAGCAGAAGAGGAGTTAGGCTTTAAAGCTAAGTACAATTTAGAAGATATGTGCAAAGATTCCTGGAATTTTGCCAAAATGAATCTGAAAAAACTACCAACAAATGAATAATACCGGCGACAATGCATATTCATGCGATTGACAAGTTTCGCTTTATCTTAACATTTATTGACACCAATGTTAGTATATTTTTATAAATACTTTACGAAAAAAGGATGCTAACTTTATAACTTTTAAAAACTCAAACCCTCTATTGAATTGAAAATATAATTTCGAAGTCATATAAGCTAATGGTCGAGAAAAAGCCGGATGCTCTGCTGATACTTGGGGACACAAACTCATGTCTTTCAGCAATCTCTGCCAAGCGCCTGCATATCCCAATCTTCCATATGGAAGCAGGCAACCGCTGCTTTGACGAATGCCTGCCCGAGGAGACAAATAGGCGGATTGTGGACCATATTGCCGACGCTAACCTTTGTTACAGCCAGCATGCCAGACGATACCTTAATGCTGAGGGGACGCCAAAGGAGCGCACATACGTAACCGGCTCACCTATGGCAGAGGTGCTGCGTACTAACCTAAAAAAGATAAGGTCAAGTAATATATTAAGTCGCCTAGGACTTGAGAAAGGTAAGTGTATTTTACTCTCTGCACACCGCGAGGAAAATATAGATACCGAGGCAAACTTCTTCAGCCTGATGAATGAGATGAAAAGCTGGCAAAGGATAATGTGATTGAAACAATCTATATATGCTTAGGGTAATACTGATATGAGAGAAAGTAGCAGGTTGGATATGAGTCGAAAGTATAAAATAGCAGTAGCAGGAACAGGATATGTTGGTTTAGTGGCAGGGGTATGTTTTGCTGAAATTGGTCACCGTGTTACCTGTGTAGATATCGATGAAGATAAAGTTAATATGATGAAACATGGGCTTTCTCCAATTTATGAAGCAGGTTTGGAAGAACTGATGCGGAAAAACTATGCTGCAGGGAGAATTGATTATACAACTGATTATAAATCAGCGTATAAGGATGCAGATGCTATTTTTATAGGGGTAGGCACACCTATGCTGCCGGATGGTTCTGTTGATTTATCATATATAGAAACTGTGACGAGACAGATAGCCGAGTCTGTTGAAAAGGACTGTCTTGTTGTTGTTAAATCAACTGTTCCGGTTGGGACTAACGATAAAGTTGAACAACTTTTAAAAGATTTTATAATTAATGATGTAAGGGTTGAAGTTTCTTCTAATCCTGAGTTTTTGGCCCAAGGCTCCGCTGTTCATGATACTCTTCATGCAGCAAGAATTATTATTGGCACTGAAAGCAAATGGGCTGAAGATTTATTAATGAAAATTTATAAACCATTCAATCTGCCTATAGTTTCAGTAAGCAGGCGTTCTGCAGAAATGATTAAGTACGCTTCTAATGATTTCTTAGCTCTTAAAATATCATATATGAATGATATTGCTAACCTGTGCGAATTGGTTGGTGCAAATGTACAGGATGTGGCAAGGGGCATGAGTTTTGATGAGCGTATAGGAAGCAAATTCTTAAATGCCGGCATTGGTTACGGAGGGTCATGTTTTCCAAAGGATACAATGGCTTTGGTGCATCTTGCAAGGAAGCATGGTTATGAATTAAGAACTGTTAAAGCTGCAATTGATGTAAACAAAGATCAAAAGACAATTTTATATAAGAAGGCATGCAGGCGGCTTATTAAATTCAACGGATTAAAGGTTGCAGTGTTAGGACTTACCTATAAGCCTGGGACTGATGATTTAAGAGAAAGCCCTTCACTGGATAATGTTCCTTTATTATTGGAACAAGGGGCTTATATTTATGCCTATGATCCTGTTGGAACAGAAAATTTTAAGAATAAGTATCCTGAAGGAAAGATTGGAAATGGTAGTGTAACATATGTTAAATGTCCTGCGGATGCATTAAAGGGCGCCGATGTATGCTTTATTTTTACCGAATGGGAAGAAATTAAAGCTGTTAAACCTGCTGAATATAAAAAGTTAATGATAACACCTCTTGTTTATGACGGGAGAAATATTTATGATATTGAAGAAATGCAAAGAGCCGGTGTGGAGTATTATTCCATCGGTAGGCCAGGTGTGAGTTTGGACAGGTATAATCACATTACATTAGCTGAAACCGCTGCTACTGAATAGTGGCCTTTTAAATACGGGATTTATACCTTCGAGTAGGATACGAATGTATAAAGTTGATTTAAACAGTGATTTAGATGAAAGCTTTGGTACTTATAAATTAGGGAGAATAGCTAATGAAAACAAGCTGTGTGGTTTTAAACTATAATGATTATGAAACAACAATGACATTGCTGGAAAACATTAGGAATTATCAAGTCTTTGATAATATTGTAATCGTGGACAATTGTTCTACAGATGATTCATTTGAGTTGTTAAGAAGAAATCAGAATGAAAAGATTAGAGTTATTCAAACTGAAAAAAACGGTGGATATGGATATGGTAATAACATTGGAATAAGATATTCATATGAACAGCTAAATTCAAGTTATATTTTAATAATAAATCCGGATGTTGAGTTTGATGAAGAATGTATATTAGAATTATTAAGAGTTTTAATAAATAATAAAGATGTTGCTGTTTGTTCAGCAATACCAAAACAACCAAATGGAGAATTTCAACCGCTTGTTGCCTGGCGTGTTCCTAAAAAAATAGAATATATTTTATCTGCCAGTTCAATCTATAATAAATTTTTTAATAAAATGTCTTATAAAGATATTTATTATAATAATTCAAACACCCAATGCGAGGTGGATGTGTAGTAGGTTCACTTTTAATGGTTAATGCCGAACTAATGATAAAGTATGGAATGTATGATGAAGATATTTTTTTGTTTTGTGAAGAAACAACTTTAGGTATTATGCTCAAGAGTAAAAATTTAAAGACCATATTAATTTTGAATCATAATTATGTCCATCATCACTCAGTAAGCTTAAAAAAATCTATTTCGTCGGATATAGAGAGGCGAAAGATTTCACTAAACAGTAAACTTAAAATTTTAAAAAAATATTACAACCTTTCACCATTTATGACTCTAATAGTTAAGATTTTTTTTAAACTGACATTAATAGAGTTTATGCTGATTAAAGCTTGTAAAAGTTATTTATCAAAGATAAAGGGAAATCTTTAGGCTTAACAGCAAAAAATACATTAATTATCCTTGCCGAACTTCTTCAAGTAAAAAGTGAAAGAATTAGTAAATCTAACAAAGAAAAAAGGGTTAAATTATGAAGGGTATTATATTGGCCGGCGGATCAGGAACTCGTCTGTATCCGCTGACAATGATAACAAGCAAACAACTTTTACCTGTATATGATAAACCAATGATATATTATCCGCTATCTACTCTTATGTTAGCAGGTATCAGAGACATATTAATTATTTCTTCTCCACAGGATTCACCTAATTTTAAGAGCTTATTAGGTGATGGCAAACAATTTGGAATAAAGATATCATATAAAGAACAACCATCACCGGATGGACTTGCCCAGGCTTTTATTATTGGTGAAGATTTCATAGGAAATGATACATGTGCCATGATACTAGGCGATAATATATTTTATGGTAATGGCTTCACATTGATGCTTAAAAAGGCGTCTGAGAGTGCAGAACAGGGTAAAGCTACAATTTTCGGTTATTTTGTTCATGACCCGGAACGATTTGGAATTGTTGAGTTTGATGAATATGGAAAAGTTATTTCTATAGAAGAAAAACCTAAAAATCCCAAATCAAATTATTGTATTACCGGTTTATACTTTTATGACAATCGTGTGGTTGAGTATGCAAAGAAAGTTAAGCCCTCTGCAAGAGGAGAATTAGAAATCACAGATATAAATCGTATATATCTTGAGGATGGAACCCTTAATGTACAACTTTTGGGAAGGGGTTATGCATGGATAGATGCCGGAACTATTGACAGTCTTGTTGAAGCAACAGATTTTGTACAAATGATAGAAAAACGCCAGGGCATAAAGATTTCTGCACCGGAGGAAATAGCATATTTCAATCAATGGATAGATGAGAAAACTATTCTGAAATCAGCTGAAAGATACGGTAACTCGCCCTATGGAGAGCATTTAAGGAGAGTAGCCGAAGGCAAGATTCGCTATTAATATTCGGTATGAATAATTTATAAATTACAGAGGAGCAGTGAATTTTGTGAAAGTAACAAAAACTAAGTTTAAAGGGCTATTAATTATTGAAACAGATGTATTTGGTGATTACAGAGGCTGGTTTACGGAAACCTATACTAAGAATAAATTTGCAGATAATGGGATTGATGTTGAATTTATTCAGGATAATCAGTCTTATTCAGCACAAAAAGGAACCCTTAGAGGAATTCATTTTCAAATTAATCCGAAAGCACAAGCAAAACTGGTTAGGTGTACCAGAGGAGCAATAATCGATACAGTTGTCGATTTGAGAAAAGGCTCTGATACATATAAAAAATGGTTTAGCATTGAATTGTCTGCAGAAAATAAAAAGCAACTGTTTATACCTAAAGGTTTTGGGCATGCTTTTTTAACTTTAACTGATGATGCAGAAGTACAATACAAGGTTGATGAATATTATTCTGATGAACATGACAGAAGCATAAGATTTGATGACCCTGAACTGGGTATAGAATGGGGTATTGAAAATCCTATTCTATCACAGAAGGACTTAAATGCTCCCTTTCTAAAAGACAGCGATGTTAACTTCAGCATCAAAGTTTTAGCTACAGGTGTAAATGGTCAACTGGGATATGATGTTGTTAAAAGGCTCAATGAGTTAGGAATTGAAACTATTGACGTAAGCAGAACTGAATTTGATATAAGTGATAAAGATCAAACACAAGAATACATTCTAAATTGTAAACCTGATGTTGTAATCCATTGTGCAGCATATACCGCTGTTGATAAAGCAGAAGATGAAAGAGAAAAATGTTATTCTGTCAATGTAGAAGGAACAAGATACATTGCAGAAGCTTGTAAAAAAATAGATGCAAAAATGGTATACATCAGCAGTGATTATGTCTTTGATGGACAAGGTTCTGAACCCCATCATGAAAGCAAGAAAACAAATCCAATAAATTACTACGGTTATTCCAAAGCACAAGGAGAACAAGTTGTCAGAGATATAGTAGAAAAGCATTTCATAATCAGAACCTCATGGTTATTTGGCAAAAATGGCAGCAATTTTGTAAAGACTATGTTGAAGTCAGCACAGGTGAAAAATGAGATAAATGTAGTAAATGACCAAATTGGAGCACCAACATATTCCAGAGATTTAGCAATTCTTATTTGTGATATGATTCAAACTGCAAAATATGGAACATATCATGGTGTAAACGAAGGTTATTGCAGCTGGTATGAATTTGCTTTTTTAATATTTAAAAAAGCTGGTATTGATATAAAGGTAAATCCTATATCTTCTTCAGAGTATCCTGCTAAAGCCAAAAGACCTCTAAATTCCAGGTTATCTAAAGAAAATCTTGATAAAAACGGTTTTATGAGATTGCCAAATTGGGAGGATGCTTTAGACAGATATTTAAAAGAAATACTATGATGAGGAGAAGCCAAAAACATGAAAACTATTTTAGTTACAGGTGGGGCAGGTTTTATTGGCAGCAATTTTGTAAAGTTTATGTTGGACAAGCATCCGGAATATAGAGTTATAAATTTAGATGCTTTGACTTATGCTGGAAATTTAGAAAACTTAAAAGAAGTATCAAATAATCCAAATTATGTTTTTATAAAAGCTGATATCAGAGACAGAATAAGAATTGAAGAGATATTTTCTCAATATAATATAGATTGCGTAATAAACTTTGCGGCTGAATCTCACGTGGATAGGAGCATAGAAGAACCGGAGATATTTTTGACTACAAATGTTTTAGGTACTCAAACATTACTTGATGCAGCAAAGAAACACTGGAAGGTTAACCCTGAAGATAAGTACTGCAGGGAATATAAAAAAGGCGTAAAGTTTTTACAAGTGTCGACAGACGAGGTCTACGGAGCATTAGGGGAAACAGGAAAATTTATTGAGACAATGCCTTTGATGCCTAACAGCCCTTATTCGGCTTCTAAGGCAAGTGCGGACCTGATTGTAAGAGCATATCATGAAACTTTTGGTATGCCGGTTAGTATTACTCGCTGCAGTAATAATTATGGGCCATATCAGTTTCCCGAGAAGTTAATACCCCTTATGATAAATAATTGTATAAAGGGCAAAGATTTGCCGGTCTACGGTGATGGAATGCAGGTAAGAGATTGGCTCCATGTTTATGATCATTGTTCAGCCATTGATGTGGTCCTTCATAAGGGTGTGGATGGAGAAGTATATAACATCGGAGGAAATAACGAAAAAGCAAATATTGAGTTGGTTATATTAATTATTAAGACTTTAGGTAAATCAGAAGGTTTGATTAAATTTGTCAAAGACAGACCTGGTCATGACAGAAGATATGCAATAGATAATACGAAGATTACAACTCAGTTAGGATGGAAACCAGCTTATACTTTTGAAGAAGGCATTAAAGAAACAATTGAATGGTATTTGAATAATACAGAATGGGTTGAGAATGTTGTATCAGGTCAATATGTAAAGTACTATGAACATATGTACCGAAATCTCAATATGATGTAGCTATTTGTCGATATATGTATAAAAATGTTGAATTACTATGCCTAAATTGATATAATTTGGGATATGGTAAAGTTTGTATAGTCAACCTTTAGAAAACATCCAACTATTATTATTTTTTTTTGTTTAGGGATAATGTCTTTAGTGCATAAAAAGATATCAATTGTGTTATTTTTCGGAAATGATGATTGTTTTAGTTGAAGGATTCTAGATAGAAGGAGCAATGACTTATTAAGTACATCAAATAAAAATATGGGAAAAAGAATAGTTGTAACAGGCGGAGCGGGTTTTTTAGGGTCGCATCTGTGTGAAAGGCTGTTAAAGAGCGGGAATGATGTTATTTGTGTTGATAATCTTTTTACCGGCAGCAAGGAAAATATAAGACATTTGCTCAACAATAATTATTTTGAGTTTATCCGTCATGATATTGTTACCCCTCTTTATGTTGAATGTGATGAAATATATAATTTGGCGTGTCCTGCCAGCCCTGTTCATTACAGTCACGATCCTATCAAAACCACCAAAACAAGCATATTCGGGTCGGTCAATATGTTAGGACTGGCAAAACGTACTAATTCCAAGATATTGCAGGCAAGCACCAGTGAAGTTTACGGCGACCCTCAAATGCATCCCCAAAGAGAGGATTATTGGGGAAATGTTAATCCTATCGGATTGCGTTCGTGTTACGATGAGGGCAAAAGAGCTGCGGAAACATTTTTTATGGATTATCATCGAAAGTACAAGGTTTCGGTTAAAATTGCAAGAATATTTAACACCTACGGTCCCAGGATGAGCTGCAATGACGGAAGAGTAGTGTCAAACTTCATAGTCCGGGCACTTAAAAACGAAGATATAATAATCTATGGAGATGGAAGCCAGACAAGGAGCTTTTGTTATGTTGATGATTTGATTGATGCTTTAATAAAGCTAATGGATACAGGCAGTGACTTCACGGGCCCTGTAAACATAGGGAATCCGGAAGAACACACCATCTTAGAGCTTGCGGAAACAATTATCAGCTTAACAAATTCAAAATCCAAAATTGCATTTCAAGAATTGCCTCAGGATGATCCGGCAAAGCGAAAACCTGATATAAGTTATGCAAAAGAATCTTTAGATTGGGAACCGAAAGTATCATTAAATGAAGGATTAATCAAGACCATCAAGTATTACGGAGAATTGTTGAATGTTAAACTGTGAAGATATTAAGGTCAGCGTAGTTGTTCCTGTATACAATGTCGAAAAATATTTACCAAAAAATATCGAATCATTAATAAAACAAAATATTAATTTGGAAATCATCTATGTGGATGATGGAAGCAAAGATAAGAGTGCAGAAATAATCAAGAAAAATATGGATTTAGACCCCAGGATAAAGCTGTTGCAAAAGGAAAACAGCGGCGTCGGTTCTGCCAGAAATTATGGACTTAAGCATGCAAGCGGTAAATATGTTATTTTTATCGACGGAGATGATTATATAGATGAAAACTCCCTTGCTGTTTTACTTAAGGCAGCCGAAGCAGATAATTTAGATATAGTTCAAGGCAGCAGCAGGTTAGTAGATGATAAAGGCAGTATTGTTATCCGAAGACACAACAACGGACGAGTAAACATAGGTGATTGTTTGGACGGGCCTCAATGGTTGGTAAGAAAAAACTTTGTTATTGTAGTGTGGCTCTATTTGTTCCGCAGAGATTACCTGATTGATAACAATTTATGGTTTTGTGAAGATATATATCACGAAGATTTGGAATTTACCCCAAGGGCTTTGTATTTTGCAAAAAGGATAAAAGCAATTGATTTATGTTTTTATAATTATGTTCAAAGGCAAGGTTCTTTTATGCATTCCAGGAACATAAAAAAATGCACTGATTTAATAAAAATCTGCGAAAGGTTTAAAGCCTTTGCCAATGATAACATTGATAAACAAAGGCAAAAAGATGTTAATGATTTTTTCGAAAAGTATTCAAGATATACATATGTATACAGTCTTAATTCTGCAATAGATCAATGCCTTCCTTTGAGGGAGCTTATGGAAGACAAGCAAGAAAAAAATAAAATAATTTTTGAAATTTCCAAATCCGATAAAATGATGCATAAGTTTTTATCATATTTATTGAAGCTAAATCTATATGAAACATATAAATATCTGTATCTTTTTAGAAAAGCACTGTCGTGATAGTGACTGTTAAAAGGTGTACAAATCTGCAATATTGGAAAGCCGAGGAACATCGGTTCTTAAGCTGTAAATATATAAGAGGACGAATATGAAAATATTGATGATTGATCCATGGGGAATTTATAATTTATCCATGTACACAAATGGTTTGTGCATGGGTATTTCCAAATATGTAGATGTTACTTTAGTTACAAATTTTTATTATGAAAAAACTACTGAAGCCAATTATATTGTGAAGCCGACATTTTTCCCCAAATCTCAGAAAATGAAAGAGGGGCTCCTTCGTACTTGCGTTCGCGGCACCGAGTATTTGCTTGGATATAGGAAAATTATAAATGAGTTGAAAAAAAACAAATATGACATTGTACATATCCAGTGGTTATTAATCTATAAATTAGATAAATATATTTTGAAAGAAATCAAAAAATACTGTAAAAAAATTATATTTACGGCTCATGATGTAATTCCCCACAGGAACGGAGAAAGTTATATTAATGATTTAAAGCAAATTTATGGTATCGTTGATCTTGTATTAATACATGGAGAAGGTATAAAAGAAGAATTTGCCAAATATTTTCCTGAATATGAGAATAAGGTTTTAATTCAGCACCACGGTACCTATTTAAATCAGGACAAACATTATGACATAAACAATATTGATAAAAAGATTATAGAAAAAATCCAAGAATACGACAGGATATCCATATTTTTTGGTTTAATCTTTTACAATAAAGGAGTTGACAGGCTGGTCAAGATATGGCTTGATAATTTTGCCGATGAGGAAAGACACCTGCTTATAATTGCGGGGAAAAAAGATCCTGTATATAAAGAGTTAGATATGCTGGAAAAAGATATAAATGAATGCAGGAATATTTTATACATAAATAGATTCGTTGAAAATGAACTTCTTAATTATTTAATCGATAAATCTCACATAATTTTATTGCCATACAGACATGCCAGCATGAGCGGAGTAGTATTTACAGCGGCAGAATTCAAGAAAACTATCTTATCTACCAATACAGGCTCTATCTCAGAATATTTAACGGATGGCGAGAGCGGCTTTTTAGTTGAAAATGATGACAGGCTTTTTATGGATAAATTAAAATACATGTCTGATACGGTGAGCAATGAAGTTTTACATGATATGGGCGAAAAATTGCATGAACACATAAAGCAGAATTATTCATGGGAGAACATAGGTAAGTTTTTGGCAGAAACGGTATATGGTTTAGAGTTATGAAACATATAGAATGTGTAACAACGGGCATTGAGTGTTATGAGACTATTTTTAAGTCTAAATCAAACATGGAAACAGATTCAATTATACAAAGAGATATGCTTTACAGGCAGACATCGCCGGAAGGGTACAAATTTGGCATGCTGAGATTTCTTTACCTGGATTCAAGTGACAAGATGAAAATTTATACGAGAATATCGGGCTTGACGTTCTTTATTCATTAGACAGGAAGGTTAAGATTATTAAATGTTATTCTTATAATTTTAAAATAACTACCAGTGAGGATATATAAATATTTGAAGCTATGCTTTTAACGGGGATGCTAAACAGGCTGGATGAATCCGACAATAAGCCTTCCAAAGAAAAAGTACCGATAATAGCTGAATAAACGAGTCTCTGCTAATATATTATCAATGCTTATTGCAGGGGAATATAAGTCAATTCCTTTTACTGGTAAAATGATATTAAAATGAAGGGAGCAAGGTAATGAACAAGAATGAAAATTTAATCAGCATAATTATGCCTGCCTATAATTGTGAAAAATATATTGGAGAAGCAATAGATTCAGTACTTGCTCAGAGCTGCAGAAATTGGGAGCTCATAATTATTGATGATGGCTCAGCCGATAATACCTCTAGCATTATAACGGAATATTTACAAAAGGATAGTAGAATAAGTTTGTTATCAAATGAAAAAAATATTGGAGTTTCCGCAACAAGAAACAGGGGGATAGAGTTTGCAAAAGGAAATTGGATAGCATTTTTAGACAGTGATGACATTTGGACTCCTTATAAGCTGGAAAAGCAGATTGAGACTGCCCAAGAAAAAAATGGGGAATTCATATTTACAGGTTCAGCTTATATTAACGAAGAAGGCAAGCCATATAAGGGTATATTTGAGGTTCCTGAAAAGGTATCATATAAGGAACTTAGAAAGCAGAATGTAATTTCATGCTCTTCTGTTCTGATAAAGAAAAAGTTTTTTACTAATATTAAAATGGAAGGGGATGACATGCATGAGGATTACGCTGTATGGCTGAGAATCCTAAAAACAGGCATCACGGCATATGGAGTAAACGAACCCCTGCTTATTTACAGGATTCACAGAAATTCAAAGTCCTGGAACAAGATAAAGACTGTCAAAATGACATATAAGGTTTACAGATTTATAGGGCTGAATCCTGTGAGCTCAGCATATTTCTTGGCAATAAACCTGATTAGGGGGATAAAAAAATATAAAAGAATTTATAGCTCTTGATTTTAGCTCTCTATAATTCTTGTTATCAGTCATATAATACACTATTTATACTGTCATCTTTCTTCGAAAAATTTAATATACTCTTTTGCAGCTTTTATATAATTATAGTTTTCAGTAATAATTTTTGCTCTCATGATTAATTCCTCATCAGTGTGTACTTTTGCCAGCGATTCAAGTATTTTTTCTGCCAATACATCCGCATCTTCAGGAGGATAATAAAAATCAGCATGCCCCAAAGTTACCTCCCTGTTGACTGGTATATCTGAAAGCAGGCAGGGGGCTCCTAACATTATGGCTTCCACAGCGGTCATTCCAAATCCTTCAAATAATGTCGGATTAATATAAAGCCGGCAATTTGCCAAGTAATTGTTTTTCGCATAATCATCGATATAACCGGTAACTGTTATTCTGTTATCTAATCCATGAGCTTCAATATAGTCAATAATAGTTTTGTCAGGGTTTCCTATCAAAATCAGATTACATTCTGTTTCTTTGACTATTGAATGAAATGCTTTTACAAGAGTGAGGCAGTTTTTGTGGGGTCCCGCATAATTAACGGCCACAATTGTATTTTGTTTTGCGGAATTATATGTAAATTCTTCATATGCATCTGTATCTATGGGATTGTAAATTTTCCTGAATTTATTGATATACCGGGGGAAGAAGGTTTCCATCTCATTTTTGTCAGCATCAGAAATTGCAATTATTTTATCCATATATTTAAAATCTTGCGGATAATAAATATTATAATAATATCTCAGCATAAAGGGTATTCTCATCGGATTTGATATAGGCTGAATATCATGGGGAAGCATAACTGTCTTGATTTTCTTGTACATATTGAGAAGGCACACACAATCGTGGGGAAAGAAAACAAGGTCAGGATTCTGCTTTTTTATTATATGGGGGATTATAAAATTTTTATACAATGAATCCATAAAAATGTATAAAATCTTGTTATATCTGAAGTTGTAATAATCCTTTATAACAATAGTCTTAAATGCAGGAAAAGTACGCTTAATTAAATCAGCTAAGCTATCGTTGCAAATTATGGTATAGTCATTATTGGTGTCTATTTTTGAAATACCTTTGAGTAAAATAAAAGAAAACTGTGTTTTCCCTCCTGAATCCAGTCTGAATATATAGGATAAATCTATAATGATTTTCATATTAGCTGCTCCTTTTTATTTTTTCCAATGAAGTTTACACACAAATCATAATATTTCTGTGCAATTAATTCTGCCTTGTATTTATTCTCGTAAATACTTTTTATCCTGCTTAATTCTTCTTCCGAGGGAGGGTTTTTAAGTACTTTTATTATGGCCTCTGCCAAAGCCCGGGCATCCATGGCCGGTTCGTAATAATTAACAAGTTCCATTGTAACTTCAGGCAGGCTTGTTTCTCTTGAAGTAATTACCGGAATTTTAAACATGCTTGCCTCAATCGGCGTTCGCCCGAATCCCTCATGAAGAGAAGGAGAAACAAATAAATCCGTATTTCTGTACAAGTTATTTTTGTCAGTTTCAGAAAGGGAATCAATTAAATATACCCTGCTTGATAAATTATGCTCTTTTATATATTCCAGCAAGTTTGGCGCTTCGTATCTTATTTTCCCTAAAAAAATCAGGTTATGGGGTATTTCATTTTTGATAAGATCGAAAGCTTTTAATAGTGTGATTCCATTCTTATGAAATTGATGATTATTAACACATAAAATATATGGTATTTCACAGGGCAGTTTATTTTTGCCATCATTTTCATTAATACTGACTGCATTTGGTATAACATGTATTTTACTTTGGTCAACAAACTTGTAATAGGAAAGCAGGTCCTTTTTTACAAATCCAGAAATCACAACAATCGCATCTGATTTTTGAACAAATTGGTTATGGGAATACTTTGTGATATAGTAAAAAATGGGGTTGATCATATGACTGAAGTTTTTAAAATACAAGTCATGAATTACTATAATATTAGGAATGCCTTTTACAAGGCTCGTTTTTTTGTCATTGAAGGTATGAAGAATTACATCTATCTTGTGTTTTTTTATTGTCTTATTTAAACCAATCAATTCAATATAACAACGCTGCAAAATACTAAAGCGGTTCGATATTTTGGTTAAAATTTCTATGAGTTTTGATTTTTCTGCCTCTATTACTTCAAACTGCGGAAAGTGTATCCTTGCATTTTCATAAAAACGTTTATCAGTTATAAGTATAAAATCTTTTGATTTTCCAATTTTGTTCAAACCATCTATTATGTCTTTTGCATGATTACTTATGCCATCATTAATGTCTTTACCTATATATGTTAAATTGATTCCTATTTTCATATTGATTTCTCCTGAACCGACCTAATAGTGCCTGACCTAATCATGATTTATACTTACCACAGTCTTAACATAAATTATATATTATATTTTTTGCAATTTACAATATAATTTTGATATTGTATTATAATAAAAAGACTATCTGACAAGCAATATTACAAATACCTGAAAGGTACAAGCCATAAAGAAGCAATTATATTTATTAGTATAAGGTAAAATAAAAACAGAGGAGGAGCATAATGAAAAAAGTTCTTGTATTTGGGAATAGGCATTGACCGGATTGTGAACCTGCGAAAGAGTTTCTTTCGGAAATCGGGATAGAATTTATTTATCTTGATATTACGGATAATATGATAAATTTAAAAAGGTTTTTAAAATTAAGAGATGAAAGACCTGAATTTAAGGAAATAAAGGCAGCGGGAAGGGTTGGCCTTCCATGCATCGTAATCAATGATGGAGAAAAAATAATATTTGATCATAATTTGCTTGATGTGGAAGATATAAAAAATGAATGACAATGTTTAATTATATATAACGGTTCCGGGTACCCGTAAGGGTGCCTGGTACCTAAATTTTTGGTGACAAATAATTAAAGGTGTGATAAAATATTTATTGTTAATTATATGTCAAAATTATCCTGCAGGGAGGCAGAAGCAGATAATAAATCAGGAATCCCCAATAGGTAATTATACAAAGAATGGGATACATCAAATATACAATTTAGTATATATTCCAATTATATATATGGATTAGTTATAAAAATAATAAATGCCTCTGTTGACTTTAAAGCTTATGATGTTGTTATTATAATATCAATCGGCAATTCATCATAATATAAGATGAATTCAAATAAATACATCGCTGGCGAAAGTGCTAGCATTAAAGAAACGTTTTATCCCTCACACAGCGCCAGGCACCCCAAACGGGTGCCTGGCACCTAAGTTTTTTTCGGTGGTAAATATTTGGATAGTGTGATAAAATAGCAATTGTTAATTAGGTATCAAATTTGATTCCACAGGGAGGTTGGTCTTGAGCGATTACTATAAGATTAGTGATGTTGCAAAAATGCTTGGTATTTCTGCAGAATTGGTGAGGCATTATGAAAGGCTGGGCATACTGAAGCCCAAAAGAAGTATAAACGGATACAGAAGGTATACCACAAGGGATATTAATATTTTAACCGGCTCAAGAAGGTATGTGCATATGGGCTTTTCCATTGAAGAAGCGGAATTTTTGATTAATGAAGCATCCCTGGAGGAAGCTATTGATTCCCTGGCAGGTATGGAGAAAAAGGCGGTCAGAGAAATCAGGTGGAAGCAGCTGGTTTTAAAAGAAATTCATCAATTAAAGGATAAATATAAGCTGATTCATGATTTTGAAAACAATATATTTAAATTTGATTTACAGATGAGTCCTTCAGTTTACAGGATAAATTGCCAAAAAAATATGACCATAATCTTAAAAGAAGCCTTGGCATGTGATATTAAGAAATGGATTGAAAAATTGCCTGTGGTCAAAATATCCCCGGAATTTACCCTTGAATCCGTTTATAATATGACAGATGATTATAGCTTTGGTTTTGCGGTTGATGAGAATTTGGCAGAGGAATTGGACCTTATAAATACTCCGGGGATTAAGTTTTATCCATCCAGGCTGTGCCTTACTACTCTTATAAAAAGTGAAGGTGCCAATCATATCTGCCCCCGTTCATTGCAGGATGCTTTAAACTATATGGACAAGCATAATATGAAAATGGCAGATAATGCATGGGGAATCACAATTGGCAACTATACAAAAAATGGGATACATCAAAAATACCATTTAATATATATTCCAATTGAATATAGGGACCATCAATAAAAATAAATAAATGGCTCTATTGACTTTACAACGGTTTTAAAGCTTATAATATTGTTACAATAATATCAAAATATTGGAGGAAAAAAATGAATCTCAAGAAATATTTTGCATGTATATCGATTGTATTATTGCTTGCAATGTTATTAGCAGGTTGTGGAAAGCCGGTAGAGTCAACTCAACCGGAAGAACCGGCTAAGACTGCATTATACACTGCAGGCACATACGAGGCATCTGCTCTGGGTAACAATGGCGATATAATAGTTTCGGTTACCTTTTCTGATGACATGATCGAAAAAGTTGAAGTTACCAAACATCAGGAAACATCAGGAATTGCCGATCCTGCTCTGGAAAGGATCCCTCAGGCCATAGTGGATAACCAATCCCTTGCCATTGATGCAGTATCAGGGGCTACAATGACAAGCAAGGGTATTCTGGAAGCGGTTGAAAAAGCTGTAGTTCAAGCTAATGGAGATGTTGCCAAACTTAAAGAAAAAGTGACAGCCAATGTAAGTCATGAAAAGATTGAGAAGACCTTTGATGTTATAGTTGTAGGCGGCGGCGGAGCCGGTATATCTGCAGCATCAGCTGCGGCTCAAAACGGGGCAAGTGTTGTAATAGTTGAAAAGACAGCTGCTTTAGGCGGTAACACCATTGCTTCCGGTTTTGCATGGAATGCCGTTGACCCGGAAATTCAAAGTCAAATTGAAACTAAACCCGGGCAAATTGACATGTTGAAAAGCTTTTTGGATTATGATGAGAAAGATTTCGGAAAGTATGCTGACACCTTAAGGACTTTGAAAGCACAAATCAATGAATATCTTGCCGGAGATACTTCCAAAATGTTTGATTCCGAAGAATTTCATATGATTCAAACATACCTGGGAGGAAAAAGGCAGGATAAGGAGGGCAACTGGATTGAAGGAGATTTCGACCTCATAAATACTTTAATTCACAGGAGCCTGGACACATTTAAATGGGCAAAAAGTTTAGGCGGGAAGTTTTCCGATGTCCTTACTTCCCCTGTTGGCTCCATGTGGTTGAGGGGTCATAATCCGGAAGATAAAAAGCAAATATTTGATGCTTTATCGGATTTTGTTCTGAAACAATCGGATAAAAATGAAATAATGCTGGAAACAAGGGCTGAAGAGTTATTAGTTGAAAATGGCAAGGTTGTTGGAATCAAAGCTACTAAGGTGGATGGAACGGAAGTAGTACTCCATGCCAACAAGGGTGTTATATTAACCACAGGCGGATACGGAGCAAATGCTAAGCTTGCTGCAGAATATAACAAATACTGGCCATCTATACCTTTAGACATGAAAACTACAAATGTAGCTACAGCTACAGGCGATGGAATAATCATGGCCAGGGCTGTTGGTGCAAACTTAGTTGGAATGGAATTTATTCAATTGATGCCGACTGCCAATGAAAAGACAGGAGCCTTGACTGACGGACTTTTGGTAGCACCTCAAAACTACATATTTGTTAACAAGGAAGGTAAAAGGTTTATAGACGAATATGCAGAAAGAGATACATTGGCCTTTGCCGCATTGGAACAACCCGGCGAAATGTTCTATACAATAGCAGACCAAGACATGGCCATGACATCTCAAAACAGACCGACTCAGGAAATGATAGACAAGATGGTGGAAGACGGGATAATTTACAGGGCTGACACCTTGGAAGGTTTGGCAGAAATTATCGGTTGTGATCCTCAAACTTTCATAGATGAGATCAATAAATACAACTCTTATGTTGACAACGGAAAAGATCCGGATTTCGGAAAACCCGTATTTGAAATGAAAGTATTAAACGGTCCATTCTATGCTTGCCCTGCAAAACCGGCAATTCACCATACAATGGGCGGAATTCAGATAAATACAAATGCTGAAGTTATAGATACTAAAGGTAATGTAATTCCCGGGCTCTATGCTGCAGGAGAAGTAACCGGCGGCATTCATGCCGGCAACAGACTTGGTGGCAACGCCATTGCAGACATATTTGTATTCGGACGTATAGCAGGCGAAAACGCCAGCAAGTAAGCAACATTTTAGTCCCTCTTATGGTGCCAGGCACTCCTATCGGGTGCCTGGTACTCTTTTTATATACATGCAATATTAACAGGCAGTGAGTTCTAAATAACTGCCTGTTTCTTGATACCTGAAAGGCGGTGCCGGGCATTATTTTTAATGCCCGGTATCCGTATTAAAATGATTATTTATTAAACATTTGTTATTAAAAATAAGGGCAGGTTAAAGGAAGGATGTGATGCTGATATAACCATAATAGACAGGGAAAATATCATTGATAACGCAACTTATGAAAACCCGACAGCCCTGCCCTCAGGTATAGAGTATGTTTTTGTAGGCGGAAAGCTGTCTTTGGAAAAAGGGAAAATTGTTGGCTACAATAACGGCAAGGCAATACGTAGGCAGGAAATAATGTAATTTATAAAAAGTATGATAAACATTATGATTGTTTCAAAAATACTAAACAATGACTTAATGGAGGCTATATGAACGAGAATTTAACGAAAAAAAAGGTGTTTAAAATTCCCCACACCTACGTCATTATCTTTACTTTATTACTTATTATGGCAGTTTTAACTTACATAATACCGGCAGGGGAATACGGCAAAATAGTAAATGAATATACAAAAAAGGAAGTCGTAAATCCCGACGACTTCAGTTATGTTGAGCAGCAGGGCGTTAAACTGATGCAGGTTATGACATCCGTAACCCGGGGCATGCAAAAATCAGGAAGCATAATATTCTTCATCTTTATTATTGGCGGGGCAATGCAGATAATTTTTGCAACCGGAGCAATCAATAAAGGGATAGCAAGTCTTGTGCATAAAACCCACGGGAAGGGCAAGATATTTATTCCCATATTTATGTTTGTATTTGCATTGGGAGGCATGACATTCGGTCTTTCAAACGAAATAGTCGTTTTTGTTCCTATGGCTGTGTCTTTTGCTCATGCCATGGGATATGATGCGGTAACCGGCGTTGCTATGATTGCCTTGGGTGCTGCAGTCGGGTATAATACGGGAATTGTAAATCCTTTTACAACCGGTCTGGCTCAGGGTATAGCAGGACTGCCGATTTTTTCTGGAATAACTTTAAGGATAATCCTGTTTGTTCTTATGTTCCCTGTAACCTTATGGTATATATTGAAATATGCGGACAAGGTTCATAAAGACCCGTCTCAAAGTATAGTTGCAAACTGTGAATGCGAGACTGAAAAGAAAGAATTCAATATTGATAGTTTGGAAACTATGACATTCAATGATAAGTTAGTTCTTTTCATAATGGTTGCCGGAATTGGCATAATGGTTTACGGTGTTTTCTTCTGGGGCTGGTATATGGATGAAATGGCCGGCATATTCATGTTCATGGGTATTGTGTGCGGTTTTATCGGAAAACTTAGCGCAGACCGCATATGCAGGGAGTTTGTTGCAGGCGCGAAAGAAATGACATTTGGTGCATTGGTTATAGGTATTGCATCCGGCATGATGATAGTTATGCAGGAAGGCAAAATCTTGGACACGATTATTCACTGGATTGTTTCTGTCATAATTGTTTTGCCTAGATCAATATCAGCCGTTGGTATGTATTTGTTCTTATGTGTATACAATTTATTTGTACCCTCATCATCCGGAATGGCTGCATCGGTTATGCCGATTATGACTTCATTATCCGATGTATTGGGAATTACGAGACAGACCGCAGTGCTTGCTTTTCAGTTCGGAGACGGATTCAGCAATTCTATCGTACCCACAAACTCTGTTCTGATGTCATACCTGGCTATATCAAAGATACCGTATGAAAAGTGGTTTAAATTCATACTTCCGATTACTGCAATATGGATTGTTATGGGGATTGTCTTTATGGTAATCGCTACTGCTATTAATTACGGTCCCTTCTAAAGTGATTAATGGATGGAAATATAGTTATATATTACATTTGACAAAAAGACTTGGTACCAGGCACCCACAACGTGTACCTGGTATTTTCTTATACCTGCAACTTCCACCAATTTTCAAGCGTAACACGTGTCATCCGGAGCGAAACGAATGATCTCATTTTGTGGCGGTAATTATAATCGGACAAATCAAGGTTAAAGCAGTAAAGTGCCAGACCCTTTTCAGGTGCTTGGTGCCGGAAGGTGTTTCATTTTATGAAAATTAATATTGAAATATGAAACAATTTGATATATCATTTATTTAAGACAATATAAAGGGAGTATAAAGGATGGATCTGGTTAAATCTGTAGAAAGGACGCTAAAAATACTTGAAGTACTTTCAGATTATAGTGACGGATTGGGCATTACAGAATTGAGTGATAAGGTGAATCTTCACAAAAGTACTGTTTTTAGACTATTATCAACTTTGATTAACAGGGGATATGTTACCCAAGATTTGGAATCAAGCAAGTACAAAATAACTTTTAAATTATTTGAACTTGGAAGCAAAAAAGTTGATAAGTTAGATTTGTTAAAGAGTTCAAAGCCTTATACCAGAATGCTTATGGAAAGCGTAAATGAGGTTGTGCATTTAATTATAAGGGATGAAGCCGAAATTGTTTATATCGATAAGGTTGAAGCTAATAATACCATAAGCATGGCTTCCAGGATCGGCAAAAGGAATCCCATGTACTGCACGGCTACAGGCAAAGCGATATTAGCTTTTCTGCCGGAAGAAGAAGTTCTTAAAGTTTGGAATAGCAGCAAAATAGTAAAAATGACCGGAAACACCATTACAGATTTTATTTTGTTTAAGAAAGAATTACATAATATAAGACAAAATGGTTATGCTGTTGATAATGAAGAAAATGAATTAGGAGTCAGGTGTGTGGCTGCTCCAATTTTCGATTTTAAGGGAGATATTGCTGCGGCAATCAGTGTTTCCGGCCCGGTAAATCGCATAACCGATGATAAAATTGATTTTATATCAAATGAAGTAATAAAATATGCTAATTTGATTTCTGTAGAAATTGGGCATAAGTAGTTTTTGCCCTAATATTTTTTGTCAATTTTAAAAGTAGTGCTTTACAACTTATTATTTTTTTGTTATTATAAAAATATAGAAACACTGTTTCATATAGTGAAACATTTACAATCCGACTTACAAATGATGTATAAAGGCCAATAATATTATGCAGAACTGTTTTACCTGATAGGAAAACAATTTCATTTGAAATATTTTAGTATTTAAGGAATATTTTCGCAGGGAAATATGTTCCTTTAAATATAAAATCTTAAAAATGGAGGAAAAAATGAAAAACGTATTCAAGGTTAGCATGATTCTTGTGTTATGCATAGTAATGGTATTAGGAGTTGCCGGATGTACCTCAAATACTGCTTCAACCGGTGGGAATGCAGCTGCTAAGAACACATTACAAACAGTATTGGATCGTGGATATTTGATAGTTGGTACAGGTAGTAATAACGTTCCTTGGCATTTCAAAGATGACAAAGGTGAATATCAAGGCTTCGACATTGAAATTGCTAAAATATTAGCAAAAGCACTGTTTGATGATGAAACAAAGGTTCAGTTTGTTGAGCAGACATCTGATTCCCGTATTCCTAACACTTTGAGCGGCAAGGTTGACTGTACAATTCAATTTATGACAATATCAGCAGAGCGTGCACAACAAGTTGCATTCTCGATTCCTTATTACACAGAGGGCTCAGCCTTGTTGTTGTCAGCCAAAAGTCCCTACCAGGATTATAATGATCTTGTAGAAGCAGCAAAAAATGGTAAGAAGATTAAAATCAGCGTTCTGCAAAATGCTTTTGCAGAGGATATAGTTGCAACTTACCTTCCAGATGCCATAGCAGAACAATATGAAGAACAAGCTATGGTTATACAGGCTGTAAATTCAGGTGTAGTAGATGCCGGTATTATCGACCGTTCCAACTTAGAGTGGGAAATCAAGCAACATCCCGAACTATACAGGGATGCCGGTCACTACACATATCCACAAAACTATGGAATCGCTATGAGACCTGATGATCAAATCTGGATTAACTTTGTTAATACGGTACTACAGGACGCAATGACAGGTGCAAGTTATGAATTGTATATAAATGCATATTCAAAATGGTTTGGCATGAACGATCAACTTTCTCCTCCGACAGTTGGTATGCCGAAGATTTATAGAAACAACAATAATTAATTTTGACATTATAAATTTTAAATTCTGAAAATATGGTTGGGATTATGATAAATAATCCCAACCATATAAAATTAATAAACAATATATTGAATATCAAAACACTTAGGTCTATATGAACTATAGGAGAATTGTTAATGAACTATACTTTTAATTTTAATGTAGTATTCAGAAATATTGATGTTTTTTTGAAGGGGTTGGGATTAGGCTTATATCTTGCCGTAGTATCTTTAACCTTTGCTATTATAATCGGATTGATTATAGCCTTAGGTGCTGTTTCAAATCACCCTACAATGAAGAAGGCAGCACGTATTTATGTTACTGTGTTTCGTAACACCCCACTCTTGATTTTAGTTTATATTATATATTTTGGGCTGCCTGATTTAGGGCTTATTTTATCAAAACCTGTAGCCTTCATTTTGACATTGTCTTTATATGGCGCGGCTTATATGACTGAAGTATTCCGTGCCGGTTTAGAAAGCATACCAAAAGGGATAATAGAAGCCGGTTATGCAATCGGTTTAAGCAAGCGTATGGTCATGCTTGATATAAGGCTTCCTATAATGTTTCGTTCTGTATTGCCATCAATGGGAAATTATTTGATTTCTTTGTTTAAAGATACTTCATTGGCTGCAGCCATTGCACTTCCGGAAATAACCTATATAACTAAAAGGTTGAACGTGGAATCCTTCAGGACTTTTGAAGTTTGGATTGCTGCTGCTTTTCTGTATGTTGTAACAAGTTTTTTGATGGCAAAAGGTTTAGGCCTTCTTGAACAAAAGTGGGAAATTAAATAGTAATGGAGGTTATGAATATTGATAAACATAAATACTAACATTTCATTTTGGGAGAGGATATGGAATTCAAGAACAATGATAATTGACGGTTTAAGCAGCACGATATTGGTATCGCTTGGTGCCATTGTACTTGGAACCATCCTTGGAGTTATTATTGGTTTAATAATCACATACGGAAATAAATATGTTAAGATGCCTTTTAAAGCATTTGTGGACATTGTTAGAGGGCTTCCGTTACTAGTTACAATTTTCATAATATATTATTATTTGGACTATATATTGAAGTCGATAGGAATAGTTATGAGTCCTATGATTATAGGAATTATTGCTCTCATGATATTTTGCAGTGCTCAGGTATCTGAGCTGGTCAGAGGAGCATTACAAAACATTCCGAAGCAACAAATTGATGCAGGGCGTGCCTTGGGAATGAGGTTTCCTCAGATTCTGAAAGACATACTTTTGCCTCAGGCGTTAGTTGAAATATTGCCGCCGTGGGTGAACAGTGCGACAGAAATTGTTAAAGGCTCAACTTTGCTCAGTTTAGTAAGTATTGCGGAACTTATGCTTGTGGGTAAGCAGTTGGTTGCAAAGCATCCAAGAGCTTTAGCCTATTATTCGCTTATAGGGCTTATATATTTTACAATTAATACGGCTATTGAGTTAGGTGGAAAAGCCTTAGAGAAGAAAATAAGTTTCGTAAAAAAATAGGAGGTTTTTATGACTGAGCCATTATTGAAAATTAGAAATCTTGGCAAATCATTTGGAAAAGTGAAGGTATTTGAAGGTGCCAATTTGGATGTTAATGAAGGAGAAGTTGTCACAATAATCGGCCCCAGCGGGTCAGGCAAGACAACTTTGTTAAGATGCATAAACCTGCTTGAACAGTTCGAGGAAGGTTCTATATTGCTTGATGGCAAAGAGGTTGGATACAAGGTCGAAAACGGGAAAAGAAAAAGATATTCCGAGCATGTTATTGCAGAACAAAGACAAATGACTGGCATGGTTTTTCAACAGTTTAACTTGTTTCCCCACATGACTGCATTAAAAAATGTAATGCTTGGTTTAATCAGGGTTAAGAAATTACCTCATGATGAGGCTGAAAAGATAAGCAGAAAGTGGCTAGAAAGAGTAGGTCTTGCAGATAAGGTCGATAATTATCCTGCACAATTATCAGGAGGTCAGCAGCAGCGTGTGGCCATCGCAAGAGCTTTGGCTATGAATCCCAGAATTGTGTTGTTTGATGAAGCTACGTCTGCACTTGACCCGGAACTTGTAGGAGAAGTATTGAATGTTATCAAGCAGCTTGCTAATGATGGAATAACAATGATACTGGTTACGCATGAGATGCGTTTCGCATATGAAGTATCAGATAAGGTAGTTTTCATGGATGGGGGCAAAATTGCAGCAATAGGTACACCGAAGGAAATTTTTGAGGACAGGGCTTTGCCCAGATTAAAAGAATTCTTATATAACTTTAATATTTAGACCGTTCAAATTCAAGGAGGATGGCTTATAAGCCATACACAATATGTATAAAGAAACTATGCGTCCGGCATGGATAGAAATAAATTTGGATAATCTTGAAAAGAATCTTAAGACAATCAAGCAGCGTATAGGAAATAAAAGTTCTATTATAGGTATTGTAAAGGCTGATGCTTATGGCCACGGCTCGGTTGAATGCAGCAAGGTAATGCTTGAAAATGGCATTACACATTTGGCTGTAGCTACATTAGGCGAAGCTTTAGAGTTAAGAAACTATGGCATTGATGCACCGATTGTTTTACTCGGTATTGTCCCTGATTTTTATTCGGATATAGTAATTAACAATGATTTAATTCCCGTGATTTCTGATTTGGATAATGCAAGGCATTTTTCAAAGGAAGCTAAAAAACATGGGAAAATATTAAAGATAATGATAGCTGTCGATACAGGCATGAACCGTATTGGTTTTAAACCTACCTATGATGATGCAGAAATAGTTCGACAGATTTATTCATTGGATAATATTGAAATAGAAATCCTTATGTCTCATTTCGCATCAGCAGATGCTGTAGATTTAACATATTCATATAAACAACTGGAAAAATTTAATTATTTTTCACAAATGTTGACAAGCATGGGCATAAACATTCCTATACGCACCTTTTCAAACAGTCCCGCCATGTATAGACTTCCGGAATCCTATTTTGACGCTGTCAGGCCGGGAGCCATGTTATGGGGTATTTATCCTGCAAATATCACAAACAAAGAAGAAATACCGTTGTTGCCGGTCATGGAAGTAAAAGCAAATATTGTATTTTTGAAAACAGTTCCCCCCGGGACCCCTATCAGTTACGGTGGTAAATTTATAACTAATCGTGAAAGCCTGATTGCGACATTGCCCTTAGGTTATGCAGACGGGTTAACCCGTATGCTCCAGGGAGATAAGATCAGAGTACTGGTCAATGGTCAATTTGCACATATTTTAGGTACTATATGCATGGACCAATGCATGATTGATGTAACGGATATACCTGATGTAAAAGTAGGAGACGAAGTTGTTATTATCGGAAAACAAAAGGATAAATATATAGCTGCCCAAGAACTATGCGATATTTCCGGATTATGCTCAGGTGAATTATTTTATAATTTCAGCAAGCGAATGCCGCGTATATATATAAGAAACGGTAAAATAAAGGCCATCGAATCATGAAGAAATAAAAAATAATGTTAACTGGAGATAAAAATGAACATTAGTAAGATTAAATCTTTTAGAGAAAAATTAAAAAATTCCTATACAATAGGTCCCTTTTCAAAAACCAGCGATCCTGCTTTTATCGAGATACTTGGATATGCACAGTTTGATTTCGTTATACTTGATTTGGAGCATGGACCAAACAGTGTAGAAACCCTTCAAAATCTGATTAGAGCAGCACAGGTAGCGGATATCCTTCCTATAGTGAGGGTAAAAGAGAATAACTTATCAATTATCGGCGAGGTCTTGGACATAGGAGCGGCTGGTATCCAAATTCCAAAGGTTGAAAATGCAGAACAGGCAAAAATGTACATTAACCAGGTAAGATTTGTGCCCAATGGAAACAGGGGAGTGTGCAGGTTTGTAAGAGCTGCAAATTATTCGGCCCAAAACCGTTTTGATTATTTCAAAGATGCCGATAATATAATAGTCATCATGCAAATTGAAGGGCAGGAAGCAATTTCTAAATTAGATGAGATATTAGAGGTTGATGGAATTGACCTGATTTTTATCGGACCATATGATCTGTCTCAATCGGTAGGTATACCTGGACAGATTGACCATCCGTTAGTGACTGAAAAAATGATGGAGATTATAAATTTGTGCAATCAGCATAATGTTGTTGTCGGCACCTTTGTGGATAATATGGAAAATGCTTTGAAATGGAAAAAAGCAGGGGTAAAGTATCTTTCTTACTCTGTAGATACCGGGATTTTCTATGAAGCAAGCCGCGCATTGACAGATAAATTAAGATCATTGGAATAATGATAAACATAGTCATATGTAAAAGTTTTATTTAAATTCCAATCATAAATGAATCAAGGAGGTTTTGATGATGGATGTTTATGAAAGAATCAAAGAGTTAGGTTATGAGATACCTGAATTGCCGCCTAAAGGAGGTATATATAAACCTGTTAAGCAAGTTGGAAACATGCTCTATGTTTCCGGTCAAGGGGCAACAAAAAAAGGCATACCTGTAATAACCGGAAAGGTAGGGGCTGAAAGAACAATAGAAGAAGGCCAGGATGCTGCTCGTATATGTGCTTTAAATGCTTTAAGTACATTGCACGATTATTTAGGCGACTTGAATAAGATTAAGAGCCTGGTTAAAACATTGGGCTTTGTAGCAAGTGACGATAATTTTAATCAGCAGCCTAAGGTCATTGACGGGGCTTCAAAGTTGTTAGCAGATATATTCGGAGAAGATGGAATCGGTGCCCGTTCAGCGATTGGAGTAAATGAACTACCTGGTAATATTACGGTTGAAATAGAATTTATTTTTGAAATTTAAAAATTCTGCTGGCTTAAACTTTCCAACAGGATTTATATCGGGAGGACAGGATGCTCGAAAACATATATGAAGTAGAAAATCCAAATAGAATAATTACTCCAAGCTTAATTTATTACAAGGACTATATTGTATCAAATATTAATAAAGCTTTGGAAATGTCAGGTGGAGGCGGTCGCCTCTGGCCCCAAATCAAAACGCACAAAATGGGTGAAATGATAAAGCTTCAGCAACAAATGGGCATCAATAAATTCAAGTGTGCAACAATTGCGGAAGCGGAAGCCTTGGTTATGTGCGAAGCAGAGGATATTTTAATAGCATATCCTTTAGTAGGACCAAATATTGACAGATTTATTGAACTTCAGAAAAAAGCAACCAAATCAAAATTATGGGCTATCGGGGACGATTATGAACAACTTAAACTATTGTCTCTTAAAATGGCTGAAAGCGGCCATAAAGCAAAGACTCTGATTGATGTAAATTTGGGTATGAATCGTACCGGTTGTCCTGTCAATCAAGTTGAAGAGCTTTATAAAGAATGCTATTCATTGGATGGCCTGGTATTAGACGGACTTCACTGTTACGACGGACATAATCACGATTCAGATATTGCTGTGAGGAAACAAAATGTCATTGATAACATAGAAATAATAAACAGAACAAAGCAATCTTTGGAAAAAGAAGGTTATTCATGTTCTACAATTATTGCGGGAGGAACTCCTTCATTTCCTTACTTTGTTGAACACAGTGACTTTTTTGTTTCTCCGGGAACATTGTTTGTATCTGATTATGGTTATTATAAAAGTTTTCCGGATCTGGATTTCATACCTGGCGCTGCAGTAATTACCAGAGTCATAAGTCATCCCAATGAAGATTTGTTTACTCTGGATCTTGGTTATAAAGGAATTGCAGCGGATCCTGAAGGACCACGAGGAATAATAGCAGGATTAGAAAAAGCAGCTTCTCCTTTATTCCAAAGTGAAGAGCACTGGGTATTCAAAATGAACAAGGGCTATGAAGATAAACGTCCTGCTATAGGAACAATATTATATGTAATTCCGACACATATATGCCCAACAAGCGCTCTATATTCCGAAGTTTTGGTATCAGAAAATGGTAAGATAAAAGGAACATGGGAAGTTACTGCCAGAAACAGAAAGTTATCCATATAACCGGCTACGTATGTTTTTTGGAGGTAGAAATGAAAATTTCAAACAATACGCAAAATATTCGACCATCAGCAATTCGAAAGATGTTCAACAAAGCGCTTCAATATGTCAGGGTGATTAGCTTTACTTTAGGAGAGCCGGATTTTACAGCTTCGGATAATGTTGTAAGAGCCGGATGCGAGGCTATTAAAAAGGGATATAGCAAGTATACCGCCAATGCAGGAATACTTGAACTTAGACAAGCTGTCAGCAATAACTTATTTGCAAAAAATAATATTTTCTACAATCCTCAAACTGAGATTACCATAACTGTCGGGGCTATGGATGCCTTGTATCTTACCCTTAAAGTTTTATTAAATCCCGGAGATGAGGTTATTTTGTCAGCGCCCTGCTGGACTAATTATGCAGAGCAGATAAAAATGTGTGACGGTATACCTGTATTAGTTCAAGTTACGGAAGATAATGATTTTAGGTTTGACATTGATACCTTAAGGGCTGCTATAACTGATAAAACCAAAGCAATACTTATTAATTCGCCCTGTAATCCTACCGGGAGCATGTTGGATTTACGAACCTTAGAAGGTATTGCTGATTTGGCAAAAGAGAAAGATTTGCTGGTTATCTCTGATGAAGTATATCAGTACATAGTATTTGACGGAAATGAGCATATCAGCATTTCTAAAATTGACGGAATGAAAGAACGAACAGTGATTATTGACAGCTGGTCCAAATCATATGCGATGACGGGCTGGAGAGTCGGCTATGCTGCAGGACCGGAATGGCTTATAAGCAATATTACAAAATTGCAGGAAAATGTGGTTGCATGTGCCGCTACTCCTTGCCAATATGCTGCATTAGAAGCAATTACGGGCCCTCAGGATTATGTTGAATACATGGTTTCCCGGTACAAGGAAAGACGAGATATAATTGTTGAAAAGTTAAATGAAATACCGGGTATTTCGTGCAAAAAACCAAAGGGAACATTTTACGCTTTTGCCAACATTAAAGGCACCGGCTTGACTTCAGATGAATTTGCCATGAAGCTATTGGAAGAAAAGCAGGTCGTAGTTGTTCCTGGAACTGCATTTACTGAATTCGGAGAAGGCTATATCAGAATTTCTTTTGCGACTTCAATGGAAGAAATAATAAAAGGTATGGCTTTAATCAAAGAATTCGTATCAGGTTTAAAAAAATAAAATAATAAATATAAAAGGGGATTTGTCTTATGAATGAACTTGTTAAAAGAATATCGAACTATGGCATTGTACCTGTTATTAAAATTGATAATGTAGAGTCAGCTGTTCCTTTAGCAGAAGCTTTAACTGATGCCGGTCTGCCACTTGCTGAGGTTACATTTAGGACAGCCCAGGCGGAAGAATCCATAAGGAGAATCATAAAAGCCTATCCAGACATGATAGTTGGGGCCGGCACGGTTTTGTCAATAGAGCAAGTTGATAAGGCAGTTAATGCAGGAGCCAAATTTATTGTTACTCCCGGTTTTAATCCTAAGGTTGTAGGCTATTGTATTAAGAATAATATTACGGTTATCCCCGGAGTTTCTACGCCGAGTGATATGGAAGCTGCCATGGAAATGGGATTAGATGTTGTTAAATTCTTTCCTGCAGAGCAATCAGGCGGAGTGGATTTTTTGAAAGCTGTGGCAGGACCATATACAACGTTAAAGTTTATTCCTACGGGTGGTGTTAATGCAAAAAATCTGAATTCTTACCTTTCACAAAAGAATGTTGTAGCATGCGGCGGTTCATGGATGGTTAAGAGCGATTTAATAGAAGCAGGTGATTTCGAAACAATAAAAAAACTCACAAGGGAAGCAATTCAGACTATGCTGGGCTTTTCACTTGCACACGTGGGAATAAATTGTTCTGATTTAGAGGAAGCAGATAAAGTTGCAAAACAGTTCGCACTCTTGTTCGGCTTGGAATATAAGATGGGTAATTCATCAATTTTTGCCGGTGAAGCAGTGGAAGTCATGAAGTCACCGTTTTTGGGACAGAAAGGACACATTGCCATTAAAACAAACTCTGTGGACAGGGCAATTGCTTATTTGAGTGAAATGGGGGTTACATTCGATGAAAGTACCCGAAAAACAGGTTCCAAGGGAGAAACAAAGGCTATTTATTTAACAGGAGAAATTGGAGGTTTTGCAATTCATCTTAAAAACTAAATTGCTGATGGAAGGAGAGCAGAATTAATGAAGGTATTAACATTTGGTGAGATAATGCTTAGACTTAAAGCCCCCGGTGTGGAAAGATTTTTTCAAAGTCCTTTGTTGGAGGCAACATTCGGAGGAGGAGAAGCTAATGTTGCGGTTTCATTGGCTAATTACGGAGTAGATGCAGCATTTTTGACGGTTCTCCCAAACAATGTATTAGGTGATGAAGTTGTCAAGGAATTAAGAAAGTTTGGTGTTGATACATCAAGAATAATAAGAGGAAAAGGACGTTTAGGTATTTATTTCTTAGAGGGCGGAGCAAATCAGCTTCCAAGCAAGGTCGTATATGACAGGGATTATTCTGCAATAGCTTTGGCTAAGCCGGGAGATATAGACTGGGATAAGGCTTTTGAGGGGATTGACTGGTTCCATATTACAGGAATAACCCCTGCTATTTCAGAAAGTGCCATGGAGTTGTCATTGGAAAGCGTTAAGGCTGCAAAAGCAAAAAACATCACTGTTTCATGTGACCTTAATTATCGTAAGAATCTGTGGAAATATGGTAAAAAAGCCCCGGAAGTAATGACTGAAATTGCAAAATATGTTGATATTGCAGTTGCCAATGAAGAGGATTGTCAAAAATCTTTGGGAGTATCTGTTGACATACATGTAGAAGGAGGTAACCTAGACAGGAATAAATATAAGGAACTTTCTGAAGCAGTTTTGGCAGCATATCCTAATATGAAGATGCTTGCTATAACCTTAAGGGAAAGCCAAAGCGCAGATATCAACGGTTGGGCAGCATGTCTTAATGACAGAGAAAAATTTTATGTCAGCAGAAGGTATGAAATTCGTGACATAGTTGACCGTGTTGGAGGAGGAGACTCCTTTGCAGGTGGTCTGATATATGGTTTAAATACTTACAAGGATAAGCAAGAAGCATTGGAATTTGCAGTAGCTGCCAGTTGTTTAAAGCATTCCATTTCAGGAGATTTTAACAGAGTGAGTGTAGATGACGTTGTAAAGCTTGTTGGCGGTGATGGCACAGGAAGAGTTCAAAGATAAAGAATACAATTTGCCCAAACCATCTTAATATAAAGCTGCCTCATGGTGCCTCTCCGGTACCGGTGCCAGGCTCCCGTTTCGGGTGCCTGGCACTTGCAATTTTGGCATCTGAATTTATATGAAGGTAACACATGTCATCCTGAGCGAAGGGAAGGTCTCGTTTTGGTACCAGAAAGCCGTCTAATTTAGGTACTATGAAATTCATATATAAGATATTTATTGCCAGAGGTAATATTTCTTCTGGTTTTTTGTTCTTGCTATTTTCACATAATTGGAGAGTAATATTTCAAATAGGATTATTGTCATATTATTGAATCTTCATGATTATATTTGTTAATGGTGTTTTAAAATGTTGTGCATTCAGGAGTATAATCACCTGTGAGTTATTAATAGATTGTATGGATATTTTGTAATTATATGTAGAAAAGAAGCGAAATTTGGTATATAATGGAATATAATAGTATAAAGAATAATAAAAATGGAATCAATTGATACCAAAATTATTGACAATATCCACTAGGAGTGTTAAAATTAAATGAACCATACAACAGAGGAAAAAAGAATAGAATCGAAGGAAGAAATACAGACCTATTTAGATAGACTAAAATATGCGATTCGAAGTGGGTCTGTAAGAATTAACTTCCAAATCGATAGAAAAGCTGATTATGGGAGAGATAAGAAGTATACAAACAGGTATACTATGAATCATTTATTCCCTGATGAAGATCCTGTTGAGGTGCTAAAACGAGAACTGTCACGTTTGATAGTTGAGGATTATATTGAAACAGTAAAAGACATAAGATTTCCTAAGCGGAGTGAAATGCGAGTTTTTGGGAAACAATATTCAGAGGAATATGTATATATTAAGATTAGAGTTGAACTTGTTAGCTTAGAACAAGCCAGTGGAAGAAGTTTTATTTTTGTAATGTCATTCCACTATTCTGAGAGGGAATTAAAAGATCGTAACTTCCCATATAAGAAAGTTTAAGGTGATAAAATGAAAATAATTAAATATGAAAAGAAATTATGCCTCATTTGTATGGAAGAACATGAAGTGCAAACAGTTATCTTAAAGGATAAAGAAGAATATAAAGGAGAAGTAGTATCCTTTGATTCAATATATGAGTATTGCAATAATGCAGATGAATACATTGAAACTGAAGAGATGATTAAAGCCAATAGTTTGGCAATGAAAGATGCGTATAGAAAAAAGGTAGGTCTATTAACCTCAAGTGAAATTAAAGGTATTCGAGAAAAATATGGTGTTAGCCAGAAGGATTTTTCTGAAATATTGGATTGGGGCGGGGCTACTATTACCAGGTATGAAAACTACCAAGTTCAGGATCGTGCACATGATGATGTGTTGAGAAAGATAGAATCAGATCCAAACTGGTTTATTAAAATGCTTTATAGAGCTAAAGATAAAATATCAGAGAAAGCTTTTAGTAATTATCTCTTTGCTGCAAGAATGGAATATAGCAAATTAAATAATAGTTACTTAATAGATTCAATACAAGCACTCTATGCCAACTTCACAGATGAAATAACTGGTAGGGTTGAACTTAATCTTAATAAAGTAATTGAAGTAATTAATTACTTTGCATTAAAAGTAAGTAGTCTTCACAAAGTTAAATTAATGAAAATGCTATGGTATGCTGACAATTTAAGTTATAAAAGAAGAGGAAGGGCTATAACAGGATTGGTATATCGTGCACTACCAATGGGTGCAGTACCTGTAGGATATGAGCTAATTTTAGATTTAGATGGTATTGAATTTGAAATGTTTGATTATGATTTGGATCGAATAGCGTATAGATTTCATCCTGCAGAAGGTTTTGAAATTAATGAGCTGACTGCTGAAGATATTGAAATATTGGATACAGTCATAGAAAAGGTTGGTAATTTAGATTCAAAAAAGATTATTAATAAAATGCATAAAGAAGATGCTTACAAATGCACAAATAAAAACTGCATCATTCCTTTTTCATTTGCGGAAAACCTATCAATTGATTGAAATATAGCATGGTGTAAGAGAACACTATTAAAAGTAGAGTTCTCTTTTTTATTGAATAAACAGATATTGGGCAGATTTGCTTTTAATATTTCAGTAATCACTGCTGATATTTTATGTTGTTTTTTGTTGTATTTTCCAGTATACTGGAAAATAGGAATTATTATAATTACTTTAGAATGGAATTATTGCTGATATTTAAAAAAGATAAGATTTTGGGAAACTGGCAGGGATAAATGAAGTTAAATAGTAAAATCAAGATTTTTAATCAGGCATGGATAATAGTCTTAATTTTTATTATATTATACTTTTTATATAATCTTAAAATAAAGACATTTGACATATTTGAAGTAACTATTCCGATGGTTTTTTCATTATTTATTGATAAAAATCAGTTAAATACTTATTATAAAGTAATTTTTTTAATTTCAATATTATTGTTTTTCATTTTATCATATAATTTTGACTACATAATTGATGAAAATTTAAATAAAGAAGAGAATGAAAATATACAAACTATTGTAGAATTTAACACATCTCCTAAAAATGAGGAGCAGGATGAATTAAAAAGCGATTCTTTACCAGAAAAAAATATAATACAAGAAATAATGCCTTCTGTAGATTTTATTACACCAAATCAACTAGAAAAGGAATTCTTGTATGAAGATAAATCATATATTCCTAATGTAAGCGAAGAAACCAATAAAATATTATTTATTCTAAGTTCTTTATTACATGAAATTATACCTGATGTTAATGAATACTATTTAAAGGCCGTTGATATAGTTAAAGTAAAAATTGATTGTTTATTACACACTAAAGAAGGATATCCAACTTCTGATTTAAATGCGAATACTGAATTAACAAAAATATTGGAGAAAGCTAATGAGTTGGATGCGCTTATTAAGGATGAAAAAACTGTAGAAAACTATATAAAGCTTATGGAGTTATATGGTAAAGCATACAAACTTGCACCTTGCAGTAAAATATCTTTACAATTAGCACGACCCTATGAAGAAATCATATTAATTTATCCAAGAAATCTATATGAGGAATGTAATCGGATAATTGAATATGGTGCGGCGGGTATAGATTATTTTCTTCAAACTTTAACATATAAAGAAAAAAGTCAATCCACTGAAGGAGATATAATTTATAGAATAGCAAAAATTTATCATTATTTAGGAGACTTGCCTTATTTAGATATTAAATATAGAACAGAAATGTATCAAATTTCAAGTGCATATTTTGAATTATCCATTAAGCTGAAAAATGATAATGATGAATACAAAGCGTACAAACCATATTATGCGGCGATGGTCAATCATAAATTAGGTGTTATATCTAATGAAAATAATTACTTTTTCTTGCAAAGAGCATTAGATCTTTATCAACAATCATTACTTTATAATGATGTTAAGATGGATATGTATAATTACGCAAATACTTATTCCTATGAAATATGTTATAAATTAATTGATTATATTAATAAATATGGACAAAAGGATAATTTAAAATCGATTGAATCATATAAAGAATTAGCTGCTAAATATGCAGGAAGGTGTAAATAATAGATAATATATATGAAACATTGAACTATTTGTGTATACAAGTGTGTTATCATCTAGATGCATAAATTTTACAAGATAATAACAATGATAATGATAACGAAAGACGGTGCCAGGCACCCATTTCAGGTGCCTGGCACCAAAATTTTTTGTCGATATATTGACAGTCATATAAATTTTATAATATTATTAATCAAATTGATGAATTAAGCAATTTTGATCTGTTTGTACACCTAAAAGAAAATTTTTTCGAGGGGACTCATATGATAATAAAACACCTTACGAAACAGCAGCGCCATTCTATTGAGGTGAAAAACAGAATATATGAAACTGCTGCCAGGTTATTAAAGACCTATGATTATAATTATTTGACCATAAGGCATATTTGCAGGGAAGCAAAGGTGTCCATAGGTACTTTTTATCACCACTTTGAGAATAAAGACGATCTTCTGGCATACTTTTTCACATACGGCATAAAGAATTATTTAGACCAAAATGATGTGGAAATTAACGATGATGTTGTACAGAATATGATTAATCTTTACGATGTCTACTTGTCCTTTTGCCTAAAAAATGGTATTGAGTTTTTATCCAATTATTATTCAACAAAAAATAAGGCTCTTAATATAAGAGGCAAGAATGACCAACAACAGGTAGCAAAAATGCCCATAATTCTAAGGGCTATTGAATATATCAGCAATGCAAAAAGAGACGGATTCATAAAGGAAGAGTTTTCTCCTTATGAAATTGTGCAAGATATATCAGCCATTATGAAGGGTATAATATTTGAATGGTGCCTGACAAATGGAGCATTTGACCTGAAAGAGGAAGGGTTCAAGCTGATGAGACGCTATTTTCACGGTTTGTTAACGGAAAAGTATTTTAATACTTTCAATAAATAAAAGCAAAACCTTGTACTGACGGCACATACAGCATGTGCTTTTTTTATGCCAATTTTTAAGTGCTAAAATTATTATTTGCCAAACTGTAAAAGTCAATCAAAAAGTTTACCACCTGACAACGAATTAGTTTACCACTTGT